>JBBQPO010000010.1:0-49994 GCA_038217285.1 Chthonomonadales bacterium | reverse complement strand
AATTTATGGCGTGTTAGGTATAGCCCGTTCGCTGTACCAGAGTGCCATAAATCCATAGCATTTCATTAGAGTTAGGGTTTCCGATCTCAAATCGTCTGTGAACGCCATTTCGGACGGGCGAAAATAGTCTAAACGTCAATTCCAGAGAAAGCGTGTTCTTTTGGGCTCGATGCTGACGCAGCCAGTCATAACACTCATTCCGCACGATCGTCAAAAGCCAGGCACACGCCTCCTCGCCACGCAGGCGATCCAGGTGTTTGTAGGCGCGCACGAACGCTTCTTGCGTCACATCCTCGGCGTCCTGCGCGTTCCCCAGCAGCCAGTGCGCCAGGTTATAGGCGGCGGAGCTATGGGGCAGTATGCAGCGCTCATAGCGTTTTGTACGGATCTCGTCAGACAATCTACCCCCTCCCGTAGACCCAAGATACCTTTCGGACCCGTCTCACACGAATAGAAACATAGTTTTCTATTATAGACCCCTTTTGCCTGTTCTTGCCTCTCTCACGGGCGGATTCCCTTCTGGTACGCAGGCTATTCCCACGTGGAATGATGCCAACCAATTCACCTTCTCCTCACTTTTTGATGGAATGAATATAGGCGGTCAGCGCCTTCACATCGGCATCTTTGAATTTGCTTCCAAAAGCAGGCATCTCTCCTTTAATGCCTTTCTTGATCGTTGTGCTGATCAGTGCATCGCTCAGCGTCAGAACCTGCAGGTTGGGGCCTTCGCCGCCCTGCCCCTTTGCGCCGTGACAGGGAGAACAGTTTTGCAGAAACAGAGTGTGGCCTGCAGTGGAACTTGCCTTCGCCTTCGTTGGCGGAGTATGAGGCTTCGGTTTGCCCTGCGGCTTCTGGGCTTCTACGAAGTCGGTATGAAGGAGTGGCAATAGGCAGAGGGCGCCGCAGAGTCCCCGAGAGATCCTCCGGAAACGTATGCAGGTGAATTCTCTTCGCCTGCGTCTGGAGAGCATGTAGTGTCGTATGTTCATCACGGTCATTCCTCCTATGGGGAATGGAACGTCACTTTTGACGGACGTCCCTACAGTGTGTTCTGTCACGGAGACTTTACGTAGGTCTTCGTTAGGTAAGACCGAATAGCCCGAATTTCCTTCGGGGTGGCCTTCATGCCGTTTACGCTCATCCGTTCCATCACGGACTGAATCGTCGCTTCAGTTCTCGGTGGTGATCTATCCACCTCGGTGACGGCATGGCATTGTGAACAGACTTTTTGGAATGTTGCTTGTGCCAGTGCAGGTTCAACTTCACGTTCCAATTTCTTGTCTACTGCGGCTGTCGTCGCCTGTTGCACCTGTCGTTGGGAGTCCGCCTGCTGCATCTTGTTCTGCGCCGACTTTTGCAGATCCGGGGTGATCGCGATCAGATAGGCGCTCACAAAGAGCTGCTCTCGCGCGCTGATAGGGGCAAACATCGCCGGTTTTAGGGCCATACGGCCGACTGTCGTGACCCAGTCATCCGGCGTACGAGGCCGAGTCAGGACCGTCTTGAGGTCGTGGCAGCGCACGCATTGGTCCAGCAGCACGGAGCGCCCTGCGCGCAGACCGGCCTCCGTCGTAATCTCCGCGACCGAAGCCCCCGCTGGGAGATCGGCGAGAGGGAGGATGTCGGCCACGCGCTTCCGGTCCTCTGCACTGTAAACGCCACCGCCCACGGCGCTGGAGGCCAGCTTCCCTTCGTGGTAGGCGGCGGGCAGCGAGAGGCCAAGGAGCAGCACCGTACAGACGAACATCGCCGTTCCAAGAAAGGGCGCCCATTCCTCAAGATGGCGAAAGAAACGGACGATCGAGATCTTGAGCAGGAGTATAGCGCCGATCAGAAACCCCAGGATCAAATGTGCTACCGTACGCGGCGGCAATTCGACCTGGTACTGCCACATACGCGGCACCATCTGCGTCATCATGATGATATAAATGACTGCATACGCATAACCGAGGACGCGGTGCAGGCGCATCAGCGACTTCGGAGCCGTACTGGTGCGAGTCGCCTTGTCGAAGGGAAACCCCCAGAGGTAGTACATCAAGAACGTAGAGGCAGCGCCCAATCCGAGAAAGACAACCCCGAGTATAGAGCTAATGAAAATATTCATAAGAATCCCTTTTGCCTGTTCTTGCCTTTCTCATTGGTGCATACCCTACCGGAACGCAGTCTATTCCCACGCCAAATACAATGCCCTCGAAGAATATCGAGAGATGCCATTTCGTGGAGGGCCTTCTCTCTCGTGCCACTGGCCGGAACACGCATGGCTGCAGAAAGTTCGGCAAGTTTAAATTCTTGGTGGAATAGATTGCAGGACGCAGGGGTAGCACCCCATGAGGGAAGATCTCTCCCTACTTCGACTTCTGAGGAGCGGACAATGCAGGCTAAACAAGAGGATGTTCTGGAAACAGCGGAGATCGAACCCGGTTCCGAGGGAAGCATGGACCGGCGTGGTTTTCTGAAGTGCATGGCCTGGGCTGGAACCGGCCTGGTATGGACCGTGAGCGGGGGTATTCCACAGTCTCAGGCGCTCGGACAAGCGGCAAAAGCGGGCAAGGGAGATTTCACCTTCGTTCAGATCAGCGACAGTCATATCGGCTTTGCCAAGCCGGCCAATACCAATGTAGTCGGCACCCTGCAAGAGGCGGTAAAACGCATCAATGCGATGTCGCCGACGCCGGACCTTCTGCTGCATACGGGCGACATATCGCACCTGGCCAAACCGGAGGAGTTCGATACGGTGGATCAGGTCTTGAAGGAGTTGAAGGTCGCCCAGAAGTTTTACGTGCCCGGCGAACACGATGTGTCGGATCATGGCAAGCTCTATATGGAGCGTTTTGGTCGCGGCTCTCAGGGGCGAGGCTGGAGCAGCTTTACGCATCGCGGAGTGCATTTCATCGGTCTGGTCAACGTGCTGGAGTTCGATGGTGCGGGCCTGGGCGTCCTGGGGCAGGAGCAGTTGGCCTGGCTGAAAAAGGATGTCAAAGGACTGTCGAGTAGCACCCCTGTCGTGGTCTTCGCCCATGTGTCGCTCTGGTCAGTCTATCCGGAGTGGGGCTGGGGAACGCAGGATAGCGCGCAGGCGCTGAGCTACTTGAAGCGGTTCGGCTCCGTGACGGTCTTGAACGGCCATATCCATCAGACGCTGCAGAAGATCGAGGGCAACGTCACGTTCCACACGGCGCGTTCGACCGCCTTTCCGCAGCCGGAACCGGGCAAAGCGAAAGGGCCGGGGCCGATGCTCGTTCCTGCAGACAGTCTGCGCAGCGTACTGGGAGTCACGCAGGTCCACTACGTGCAACGCGGGCATCATCTGGCGATTACGGACTCCACGTTAGCGTCGGAGTAGGCCAGGAGTACGGCCTCCTGTTCGACGCCGGCAAACTGGGAGCGGAATATACATTGACATTGAACCTGCTTTGATGTACAGTAGCGCTAGTAAGACGGTCTCAGCAGGAGGATTCATGGCAAGCAAGACAGTTTCGTTCTCCCTGGCAGCGCTGGCTATTGTGACGCTCGCGGGCTGTGGCGGAGGAGGCAGCTCCCAAAGCGCCTCTTCACCGTCCAGGGAAACGGCTCGACTACATACGCTCGCCGCAGCGCGAACGACACGTAACAAGAGAGCGTTCGCCAGTCTCAGTTTCAGCGCAGGCCAGGCGGTCATCAACAGAACCCGCAGCGCGATGTCCTCTCTCGCCGCCGTCACCGGACAGGATGCCCCTACCCAACTCTACTATACGCTCACCACGAATGCGGACGGATCCGGCAAATACGATCTGTTTACCGATGCCGCGCATGCCGTTGCGGCAGGGAGCGTAAGCTGGGGCGTTCCGGTGTGGGCGAACGGTATACCGGATACGTACCCGGCGGTCCTGCACCTAACCTTCGATATCAAGGCAGGTTCGTTTAAGGGCGACAAGGGAACGGCGGATGTCACTCTCAAGGACGCAAACCGCAGCCCCCTCCTGATCCATACCGTCGTGCAGGACTCGCAGGGGGACACCGAAACTGGCGATCTCGAGATAGGCGTCGATACCGAAACCGGGACGGCGCAGGGCACGCTCGGAGACGGTTCCCACTTCGATGCAACGTTGTTTTCCGGCGTCAATGGAGACATGTCTTCCGACATCCATTTCCAGGATGGAAGCAAGGCCAGAGTCGTGGTGCATCCAGACGGCAGCGAAACGGTGAATGAGACGGGCCAGAACGGAGAATCGGACGCAACGGAGAACAATCAGTCCGATGGGCAGGGCAATATCAACTTCCAGGACGGCTCTCATGGCGACAATGTGAACGTCAACGAGTAGGGCGGCGAGGCAGATAAGACCTGGGCGTCTGCGCCTTGCGGCACAGGTAAACAGACCGGGGAAGAGACCAGAGCAAGGGACCGGAGCGCCATCGACAGCGTTCCGGTCCCTCACTCTGTCTATCGGCGGATCGCCCCGGCGACGGCGTTGGCGAAGAGGCGGCGGAGCGTGAGCAGGCCGCCTTTCGGCGTGTAGACGCTGTTGGTGAGCAGCATGAGGGTGAGTTCATGCTCCGGGTCGAACATCAGCAGGGTACCGGTGAAGCCGGTATGCCCGAAGGTGCGTGGGGAGAGGAGATCGGCAAAGGGCAGCATGCCGTTGGGCGGCGTAAACCATCCGATGGAGTGCCCGCCGATCTCCGGGGCGATCTGGCGTTCCTGCGCCAGACGGCGAGTCAGTGGGGCGAGAACGGGCGGAATGTCGTTCGCCGCCGCTACCTCCGGATACTGGAACGCGAGCGCGAGGCGGGTGAGGTCGGGGGCGTTGGAGAAGAGCCCGGCGTGTCCGGAGACCCCACCGAGGCTATGGGCATTGGCGTCGTGGACTTCGCCGACCAGGATGCGGTCTTTGCGCCAACCGCAGTTCGCCGTCGCCGCGATCTGCGGCTGCCAGGCTGCCGGGGGGCAGTAGGCTGTGTGGGTCATGCCGAGTGGGGTGAAGATACGCTCCTGCGCGAGCGCATCGAGCGGTTTACCGCTGACGCGCGCGACGATCTCCCCAAGCAGGATATAGCCCAGGTCGCTGTAGGCGTAGTGGGTTCCCGGCTCATGGTCCAACGGCGTGGCGAAGATCTGCGCGAGCGCGTTCGGCCCCTGATAGAGCGGCTTCCAGGGCGGCAGACCGCTGGTGTGGGTGGCGATCTGCCGCAGGCTCACTTTCGCCACCGGGGTTTCGCCCGCTTCCGGCAGGAAATCCCCGACGAGCTGCCCCAGATGCAGATCTCCTCGCTCCACGCACTGTAGGAGCAGGAGAGCGGCGAAAGGTTTGGAGATCGAGGCCATATCGAAGATCGTTGCGAGCGTCGTCGCGACGGGCGGGACGGCGTCCGGCTGCGCCATGCCCAGCGCCCCCTGCGCGACGATATGCCCGCGCCGCAGCACCCGATAGACGGCCGCCGGATACATCCCTTCCGTGACGCCATGCTCCACCAGCGTACGCAGTCGCTTGAGCCGCTCTGCATCGAATCCCAGCGCCTCGATGTCCGCAACAACCTCTTCCGTATTCACGCTTCTCTCCGTTTTCTCTCCAAATCTGTTCCGTAGCTCGTTCTGACGCAGGGCGGACAGAAGGCTCTACAGCCCGCGTCCGCTCAAATACTCGTAGCTGGAGCGTAGGCAGTCGAACGGGTCGCGGCGGCAGACATCCTGCTCGACGCAGTACCAAACGACTTCGGCCTCGGCGCAGGCGGCGAGAATACCGTCCCAGTCCAGATTGCCTTCGCCTATCGCGGCCATGACCGGCCCCTCTTTCGCCACCACCTCTTTGTCTTTGAGATGAATCACGGGGACGCGCCCGGCGTTTTCCCGCACCAGGCGCGCAGGATTGGCGCCCGCGTGCTGGACCCAGTAGACATCCACTTCGAGCATCAGGTCCGCGCCACCTTCCGCCACCAGGATGTCGTAGAGCGTGCCGGAGCCTTCTCCGGATCGGCGGAACTCGAAATCGTGGTTGTGGTAGCCGAAGCGTATGCCTGCGGCCTTGAGCTTGGCAACGACCGGGGCCACGTCCTGCACGAACTTCCGGTAGCCCTCCGCGCCGCGCTCGCTGTAGCCACCAGGCAGTCCGCCGATCGCGACATAGTCGCACTCCAGCGCGCGATGGAAGGCGATTTCCTCCTCCGTGCGGTTCATAAGAGCGTCCCAACCGCGATGGGTCGCCACACATTTCAGGCCGTTGTCGGCGAGCATGCGACGCAGTTGCTCGGTCGAGACCTGCGGGTTCGCACTCTCGACGGCCGCAACCGACGAGAACTGCACCGCTTCATAACCGATGGCCCGGATCTTCTCCAGGCTCTCCGCCAGTCCCTCCGCCGTCTGCGTGAAATCCCGGATCGTATACATCTGCACTGCGAGTTTGGAAGCCATGTCTCTCTCCTGAAAGCGGTGGAATAGCAAAAGCATACTGCGAAAATTCGCCGCCTGTCAAGGTCGCCGTGGAAATTGGTGGAAGGCGACACAACGAACGAAGATGTCCCACTGTCTTGAACAGTGGGACACCTCTCGTTTCGGCAAGGCCGAAGACTTCTCTGAGAGAGGTCTGTCAGGAATCGTCTTTCCCGGACTTTTCCTCCTCGGCCTTCAGGTCGTGCGCGAACTGCTCGACCTTCGGCACATGGGTATTGCGCTCATTCTTATCGTCGCTATGAATATCGACTTCCCGCCGATGCTCTTTGTTGATCTCTTTGTTCTGAAGGCCATGCTCGTGGTTGGCACTGTTGGCAGTGACGAGTTCGACATCGCCCGCTGGATTGTGCGGTGTAGGATGGAGCGCTTCCTCATGTTCTTCCGCTCGTATCGTTTTTTTCTTCTCATCTACTTTGTCTGGCATGTCTTCTACCCCTCTTTAAGAACGTTTCTGCAAAGGTGGACGGGCTCCACATCCGAATCGTTCCCTCCATGCAGGTTCAGCACGACGGAGGGTGGTAAATCTCTGCTCGTTATCCGGCTGATACCAGTCTGTCGCGTTCACTTTGCTTCCGGTGCCAGCGCAGAGGCGAGAGCTCGTGTGATAAACTCCTGCAGTCCTGAGCGCATAGAGCGCTCGGTTTGTGCGTCGAGGCCCTACGCGGTCATAGTGCGGACGGGACGCAAGGCGGCGCAAAGATCCCAGAGAGGGAGGTCGGTGATGTCGAGCGGCGCGAGGGACTGATAGTGCTGTGTGAAACGCTCCATCGCGTCACGGCCCAGCGCCCAGAGGATTTCGAGACGGCTGTTCGCCACGTCCGCCAGCGGATCCCCAATCGCGGCATCTTCCCCATCGATGCAGTTCGTCAGGAAGATCAGCGGCTTCAATAGACCCTCGAAGGCGAATGAGGCCGCCTTCCAGGCGGCGGTCGACGAGATCGCCGGAATATCGGCTCGGCTTCTGGCCTCGCTCGAGTCGGCTGCAGCCCCCAAGGATCGGGAGGAAGAGGCCAGCAAAGCGAAAGAGCGCGCCGCCGAGCGCTTCCGCAGGTAAAACCGGTTCCGGCCTCCCGCATTGTGCCTACCCGCCTAGAGATGGCCGTCCGGCGAGGGCTACTCACGGCCGGTTGCAGACCGAGGAGGGTTTCTAGCACATAGGGGTCTGGTGAACCGCTTTCACCCAGTCCCAGTCGGGATCCGTCGCCAGTCGGATGAAGGCGACCTGGCCCGCATGGTAGTTGTCCTCGCCCGAAAGCGATGCCAGGACTGTTCCGACCGGAGTTCCATTCGGAAATGGCGCGTCCATAGGCGTCTCCGCATATTTCTCACGATACCCGTCCGCAAATCGTACGCCTGCTTCTTTCATCAACGTCTGTACGAGAGCCACATCCGGCGTAGTCGGCTCCAGTGCGGCTTGAAAGGCCGTCTGGCCGGGAGTAAACTGCTCCGCCCAGTGCAGCAGTATCTCGCGAATAGATCGGCACGCCGGAAAGGGCTTCCAGTCCCACTGGTCTGCCCGCATCCCATTCAGGTGAGCGCGGAAGAACCGCTGCGAGAAATAGAAGCTATTCAGTATCTCTTCTAAACCGACCGCCATCTCCTTGACCTTCCTAAATGTTGCTGAGAAGTAGAGAATAGACCCTACTTCAACACGCAGCCGGTGGGTTCCGTTTTCGTGTCAGGCTGATAGAGGCCGCTGTCAGGCAGCGACGCGGCGTTGCTTGATCGCCTGCAATGTTTCCCGACTGCACAAAGCGACGGCTTCGCCGGACTCATTCCAGTCGTCCAGCGTCGGCAAGTCATCGATGAGGGGCGGGACGCCGTCCGGAAACTCAAGGACACCAATGGTCTTGAAGCCATCCGGAATCTCCTGCAGTGCCTCCGAAAGCTGCTGCGTCACGGCGACGATTCGGACACAGGTAAAGGTCGCCGTAGCCAGATGTTTCAGGCGAAAGACGATCTCGAGCTCGGCTTCGTGCCTGATAACCGTCTCCTCGCGATGGTAGCCGAACAGGGTATCGAACTCTTTGGGAAGCAGTAAGTCCGCATACGCCGCGGCGAGGAAGCAGACGCGACTGTTCAGCGGCAAGGAGTTGGGGAGCCCTTTGCGCACCAGTTGCTTCGTCTTGGAAGAGAGATGACCTTCCACGGAGAGATAACGCTGATAGTTGGGAACGACGTCCTCAGAACGCATGAATGAACAACCTTTCAAGACGCACAGACCATTGCGATTCAGTGTCAGGCGTCTCCAGGGGCGGGCTTGTAATCCTGTTCCAAAAGGCTCATGATCATGTCGCTCTGCCACTGGCCGCCGATCCAGGAGCCTTCGCGTTCGATGCCCTCGCGCACAAAGCCGCACCGCTCGTAACAGGCGATGACCCGCTGGTTGAACGTCAAGCCCCGCAGTTCCACACGGTGAAGCGACAGCGCCTCGAACGCATGCGTGAGGATGAGGCGGGTCGCCTCTGTCCCCAGGCCGCGCCCGCGAAACTCCGGCCCGAATATCCCGATGGCAAACTTGGCCCGGCGATTCTCTGTATCGATGGCGTGACGCCGCACTGTGCCAATACAGTGCCCTTCGGCTTCGATAATCCAGTGGTAACAGTCCTGGGACACCTGATGATACCACGGTTCGACTGCGGCTGCCGTGAGCGGCGGCAGGGTGCGCGGATCGCCGCCGACCATCTTGCGAAACTCGGCGTCGCGGCCATCGGCAAGGCGGTCGTGTTTGTCTGTCTCCCGGGGAGGGCGGAGAATGACCCTTTGCCCGGTTAAGATCGGCTGGCAATCGCTTTCAGCATTCATTTTTGGTCACCTGCGAGCACATAGGCGAGGGCCTGCACCGGCAGGCCAAATTTAGCGGGGCCCGACGATGTTCGCGCCGGCCGGTGGGCCAGGGAACAGCAAGCTTCCTCCCTGGAAGAGCGTCCCGTTCATATACCAGACCGCGCCCTGATGGGTGTTCTGGTTCTGAAACAGCAGGTCGGCCTTGCCGTCTCCGTTGTAGTCGCCGACACCGACTACTTTCCAGCCCGCCCCCGGACGCGTCTGCACGATATCCCCGTCCACGAAGGTGGGGCCGTTCATGAACCAGATCACGATCTGGCCTGTCGTCTGGTTCTGGAAGGCAATGTCGGGGTAGCCATCTCCGTTGAAATCTCCCGTGCCGACCACGGGCCAGCCCGCCGCAGGCATGTTGAGCAGCCGCAGGCCGCCCTGATAGTAGGGTCCTTTCAGAAACCAGAGGGCGAGTTCACCGGTGGTCTGGTTCTGGAACAGCAGGTCGGAGCGACCGTCATGGTTGAAGTCGGCGACGCCTACTACTTTCCAACCCGGGCCCGGAGTCTGGCTGACATAGTCGCCTCCAGAGATGTGGGCGTTGTTGACGCCGGCGGTATACCAGAGAATGACACGGTTGTCGACGGTGTCCTGGAAGACCAGGGTCGTGACGCCATCCCCGCGGAAGTCGCCTGCGCCGACCAGGGAATAGGTGGCAGGAGGCGTCTGAGAGAAGCCGCTGCTGCCCTGGAGGGTGGGGCCGTTCATAAACCAGGCGGCGACCTGCTGGGTGGTCGAGTTCTGCAACAGCAGATCGGTGGCACCATCGTTGTTGAAGTCCGGGAAGATCGGATGGGTGGAGAGGCGGGTCACAAACGCCGTGGAACGGGTGGCCGCCGCGCTAAATGTTCGCTGGAAAGCGTTGGGCGTCGTGGGAAAGTCCAGGGAAGAGGTGTCGCCAACGACCGTAGCATTCCCGAAGCTGTCGATGGCAAGGCCGTAGGCGAGATCGCCCGCGCCCGCGAATCCCCCGACACTGCTGGTTCCTCCGAGGTAGGTGGAGTAGAGGAGGGCGGTGCCGGTCGCGTTCAGCCGGGTCACGAAGGCATTGCCGTCTCCGCCTTTTCCCTTGAGGGTCCGCTGAGAGGCGCCCACCGTCGTCGGAAAGTCGGGTGAGGAGGTCACGCCTGTGAGGCACATGTTCCCGGCGCTGTCCAGGACGAGACCCGTGCAGTCGTCCTCGATGCTTCCTCCCAGATAGGTCGAGAAGACCAGGGCCGAACCGGTCGGGTTCAACTTGGAGGCAAACAGATTGGGGTTCCGGTCGGCGATCGCTGTCCGGGTCGGTTGGAATGCGCCAGGAGTCGTCGGGAAGTTTTTGGAGAAGGCCGTTCCGGCGACATAGGCGTTGCCGGCGCCATCCAACGCGATGCCGAAACCGACATCATCCTTGCTCCCTCCCAGGTAGGTCGAGTAGACCAGGGCGGTGCCGGCAGGATTGAATTTGGTGACAAAGGCGTTGTTGCCTCCGCCAACCGGTATCGTGTTTGTCTCCTGAAAGGCGCCGGGCGTCGTCGGAAAGTGCCCGCTTGTACCGCCGGTGACATACGCGTCGCCCGCACTGTCCAGCGCGATCGCATAGCACGTTGTCGAACTGCCTCCCAGGTAGGTGGAGTAGACCAGGGCCGAACCGGTAGGGTTCAGTTTGGAGAGGAAGCCGTTCGGGCGAATGTTCACCGCCGTGTCGTTGTAGTAGCTTGTCGTCTGGAAGGCCCCTGCGGTCGTCGGGAAATCGAGCGCATTGGTCACGCCTGCGATATAGGCGTTGCCCTGGCTGTCTACCGCGATCCCATTGCCGGAATCAAACCCATCTATATTCTCCTGTCCGCCGAGATAGGTGGAGTAGATCAGGGCTGTGCCCGTAGGGTTCAGCTTGGCGACAAAGGCATTACCGCTGTTCTTCGTCGCCTGCTTGTTGGTTGTCTGGAAAGCCCCTTGCGTGATCGGAAAGTCGTTGGAAGAGGTTTCACCGGTGATATAGGCGTTGCCCTGGCTGTCTATCGCGATCCCATTGCCGGTATCGTTCCCCGAGCCACCCAGGTGGGTCGAATAGAGGAGGGCGGTGCCCGCAGGATTCAACTTGGCGACAAACGCGCCATGCCCGGTTGTCTGGAAGACCCCTGGCGTGGTCGGAAAGTCGGCGGAGTTGGCAGTGCCGGTGATATAGGTGTTGCCTGCGCTGTCCACAGCGAGCGCGCCGGCATGTTCACTGGTCGTCCCACCGAGAAAAGTAGAGTAGAGAAGCTGCGGATCGATGGTGAGTGCGCGCGCCGTGTCGTAGCGTGCCAGCCGAAAGCCGACTTCCCCGTCGCTATGCAGCACAAAGGCGCTGGCGACGGTTCGCTTCTTGCCCGCTATCATCTGATACGTCAGCGGACGATGCCAGCGGACTTCCCCTTGCTTCAAGCCGAGCACCAGATCCCCATTCGGAGCGATCCGTACCTTCTGCGCGCCCGCGAACTTCAGGGCGATGCGCTTCGGATCGGTTCCGGGACGCACGAGAAAATCGTACTCCAGTAGGTGCTGGTTGCCGTAGTAGACCAGATCGATTCCTTTGTAAACCTGACGATACGAAACCCGTTCGTAGAGGGGAATGCCGGTGCGCCACTGGGCGGGATCTTTGCCGATAAAATAGCTCGTGTGCCCGGTTGGAGCGGCGTTTTGCACGGCGCAGGCAGACGGGTTTGCCCCTACCAGTTGCATCTTCAGGGTTTCGACCTGTGCCGGAGAGTTCTCGGCCTGCAGGCCCTGGCGTCCCACCGTCGGTCGAGTGGCGGCCCTTGCCAGTTGGAACGTGGCTTCGCGCGGCGAGAGCGCCAGGCGATAGCCGGCCCCCTGCGCTGCGAAATCGTTGTGTCGATCCTTTTGTCCTCCCCTGGCTTCGAAAGCCATGGGGAGTCGCGCATAGTTCACGGGGGGCCGTGGGCGCCTCCCGCCGGAACTGCGCTCTGCGGAGACAGGCGCGAGAGCGAGGCGTGGGTGGAGCGCCTGTGCCGCAGCAAGCCCTTCTCTGCCAACCAGGAGGGCAAGAGTAAGCGCGGCGGCAGTAGTGGATGCGGTTATCCGTGGGAATGTCATCGTGGACTCCTTCTGGGGTTCGGTCGTTATGTGACCCTTACCAATGCTAGCTGAGGCTGATGGCCGGCATCCGTGGGATTTGTCGTCGTGGTCGCGGCATTGGATGGCCGCGGCGGCATGAGAACCCGTTCTAAACAAAGCATTCACCTTTTGCGCCGTCATTTCCTGTTCGGTTTGCCGCTGTTAACTCTTTCACACTGTGAAAGAGTTAACAGCTTTTTGGGGGCGGTCAGGCAGTATAATGATCGTTAACTGTATGCTGGGTTCGTATCCTCCAGAATCCAGGAAGGAGGCAATATCCTCCGCTCTCTGTCGCCCTATATCGACAGATGGCCTCTTTATGCTGTTTGAACACTTTTGGCACTCCATATGAGTGTCACGCCTTCCGGTATTTGTCCCCATATGCAAGGAGAGTACAAATTGAACGGAACAAAGCTGTTCCTCTGCGCTATCGGACTGCCGACAGCCCTGCTGTCCGGTCTGACAATGATCCCCTCCCAGGCCGCCGACAACGACGATCTGGAGTTCCGCGACCCAAGCGGCCGCATCCGCACCGTGACCACCAACGGTCGAATCGACACCTCGAATCCTTTCTTCACCAGCCTCGGCACGAATGGCCGCTCCTGCGTCACCTGCCATCAACCCGGAGATGCCTGGTCTATCACCCCGGAGCATCTGCAAGAGCGTTTCGAGGCGTCACGCGGCCTGGACCCGGTCTTCCGCACCAACGACGGCTCCAACTCGCCGGAAGCCGATGTCTCTACCCTCTCCGCGCGGCGCAGAGCCTATAGCATGCTGCTGACCAGAGGGCTTATCCGCGTCGGCCTTCCGGTGCCCGCGAACGCCGAGTTCGCCGTCATCGGTGTGGACGATCCGTATCATCACGCCAGCGCCGCCAGAGAGCTTTCTCTCTTCCGGCGTCCGCTGCCCTCCACCAATCTCTCTTTTATCAGCGGCGTCATGTGGGACGGACGTGAGACGGTCACGCCCATTACCGGCCCCCTGACCAACAGCGTTCCCGCGCTTATCGCGGACCTGATGCATCAGGCCAACGACGCCACGACGGGGCACGCGCAGGCGGCGCATCCGCTCACTACCCAACAGCAGCGGCAGATCGCAGACTTCGAGCTCGGACTGTTCACTGCACAGTCCCACGATGACGACGCGGGCAGACTCGATGGCGAAGAGGCGCTGGGCGGACCCTCCTTCCTTCCTTCCTCGACCTTCTATATCGGCATCAACGATACGCTGGGAGCCGATCCCACCGGCATGGCCTTCAACCCTGTTGCGATGACGCTCTACGATCCCTGGACGAATCTCTCCTCGGACCACGACGCACACCGCAGGAAGGCGAGAGAGAGGGTCGCGCGCGGACAGGCGCTCTTCAATACGAAGCCGATCAACATCACCGGAGTCAAAGGACTCAACGATGCGCTGAACGTGCATACCATAGTGGGCACCTGTACGACCTGCCACAACTCGCCCAACGTGGGTAACCACTCCGTCGGGCTTCCGCTGGACATCGGGCTGACCGACGCCAGCCGCCGTACGGCGGATATGCCGCTCTATACGCTGCAAAATAGGACGACGCTGGCGACGATTCAGACGACCGATCCGGGCCGCGCCATGCTCACCGGGAAGTGGAAGGATGTCGCCCGGTTCAAAGGCCCCATCCTCCGCGGTCTGGCCGCACGCGCCCCATACTTCCACAACGGCTTCGCCGCCACCCTGGACGACGCCGTAGAGTTCTACGATACGCGCTTCGGTATCGGGTTCACAGACGATGAAAAGGAAGATCTGGTCGCCTTCCTGAGAACGCTCTGACGACACCAGCCTAACGCCACAAGAAGAGGCGTCCTCCCGTACTTTGGGAGGACGCCTCTTCTTGTGGGCGAAAGTGTTATGATCTCGCCGCCATTACGCGCACGAATTGGCCGCATTCGACCACTCCAGTTGAACCGTGTAGGCTCCGACCTTCTTGGTTTTCCAGGCGCAGATATCCCCGATCTCGCCATGTACATCGTCGTACCAGCCTGTTCCCGGAACGGCGTCCGTGATGGCCTCGCACATCTCGTGCGAACTGGTGGAGGTGAGCGCGTCGAAGGCGTTCAGGCCACCCGTGCATCCCTGACAGCCGGGATAGGGCATCGCTGCATAAAAGATCTGGCCGCTGATATTGTCGTGATAGCCGCAAAACGCCTGGCAGGAGCGTCCACCGCCCTGCACGATGGCGACGCCGGGGGGCAGATAGACGAAGTAGAGCAGGTTCGGGTTCGGCTGTGGGATGGCGGCATTGGTCGAGATCTCCTGCTGGAGCATATGCCGGATCGCCGAATCGGAAGCGATGTGCGGGGGATGTGGGGTGGGCAGTGTGATCGTGCCAGCGTAGCTGCCATGGCCTATGGGGAAGTTCGGGACACTGTACTCGGCCATCTGATCGATCAGCGGACTGGTGACGATGAACTGAAAGAACTGGTTGATATTGCCAGCCAGCGCGTTGAGCGGGGCCTGGGACCAGGGCGCGCCCCAAAAGATCGTATAGATCTCCACAGCCTTCAGTAGCGGGCCACCCCGGTAGGTCAGATGCGGGGGAGGAGCAGGAGCTGGGGCGATCCCTGCCTCGATAAAAGCCGGCGAGCTGACGACGGAATCGGGCACATGGAGGGGTACGATGCGAATCGGATCGGGATGTGCCGGGACGATGGGATGATGTGTCAACATCTGTTTTTCCTTTCCACCTATCAAGATCTTCGTCAAACGGAAGCGTTAATCTGCCATCATTATAACACATATTTCTAAGAACACAATACTTTTGGGTGCAGTATTGCGCAACCTGATGGCTCAGGGAGAGGTCTGTTCGCTTTCGGCTCTATCCTGTAGGCGGACGCGCGGGCGGGACAGGCTGCAGGATTTTACGGCGCTCCGGGGTCAGGCGGTCGAGCAGAGGCTGGGAGTACTCGTAGCCGAAGCGGGTCGAGGCCCAGAGCGGCCCATAGCGATAGATGAGGATACGCCGCTCGCCCGGATTGGTCCGGCTGCTGCCGCCGTGCATGATGCCGTCCACGAACAGCAGGGCATCGCCCTTCTTCAGATAGGCCGGCACGGCGCCGGGCAGTTGGTCCATGCGGTCGCCTCGGGCATAGTCCCCGACGAGAGGATGCGGAAAGTTGGACTTGTGGCTGCCGGGAACGACCATGGTCGGGCCGTCACCAGGACCGATGTCGGTCAGGGCCAGGATGATGTTGCACTGTCCGCATCGGAAGACATTATTGCTGTAGTGGTAAGCCCCGCGCAGCGCGCCCTGATAGCCGCCGGAGTGGACGGGATGATGCCCGCCCGCATTACGCACGGAGGCGATGCACTCGTCGATGAACAGCCCCTGCACATAGGAGTGCTGCTCCCCGCAGTAGCGATGGAGGTAGTGGATCCAGCCAGGGCAGTCGATCAGCCGCTCGAACGGCTCGCCGACCTCGACGCAGTTGTGCAGTTCGAAGCCGGTCTCATGGGTGTAGTCTCGGCGCTGGGCGTTGCCCCACCATGCGCCTGTCTCCAGAGGTGGAAACCCGTCGAAGGCATGGTTCAGATCGTCGAGCAGATCCGGTTTGACGGCATTTTCGATCACGAGATAGCCGCGCAGGTCGAACAGAAAATCGTCTAGCGCCGTCGGAGTTCTGGGTTCCATAAAAAGTGACGTTCCTCCCGAAAAGCGGCCAGCCCGGAACATGCAAGCTCCGGGCCGGACGAGAGACTACAATGTGCGGAGTCTGTGCTATTTGCCCATCGCGCGCAGGTTCTGGAGGCATTTGGCAGCGCACTCCAGCGGCGGGTAGGCGTAGCTCTCCTGCTCGACCACATACCACTCCGTTTTGCCGATCGTCTCGCAGAGCTCGAAGATCTCGTTCCAATCGACATCGCCCTCGCCGATCAGCGCCTTGTCGTTGGTGGCGGAGTACTCTTTGACATGGACGGTCTGCGCGCGGCCCGGATAGGCCTTCAGGAACGGCGCTGCATGCCCGCCGCCATGCAGCGCGTTGCCCACATCGAACTGCATGATGACCTCCGGCTTGGTGTTACCGAAGAATATGTCCCAGGGCAGTTCGCCCTCCATCGGCAGGAACTCCGTGTGGTGGTTGTGATAGCCCGTCCGCATGCCGTGCGGCGCCAGTTTGTCGGAGATCTCGTTCATCAGGCCCGCCGTCTCCCGCCAGGCCGCTTTCGTGGCGGTGCGCGCAGCGGGCAGGCCGGGCACGATCAGGAAGCGGTTGCCGAGCGTCTCTTGAAACTCGACGGTGGCCGCCAGCGCGTCGCCCAGCAGGGTGTCGATCCCCAGGTGCGCCCCTTCGCATTTCAGACCGTTGGCATCGAGCCATTTACGGACCTCCTGCGCGTTGTGGCCGTAGTAGCCCGCGAACTCCACGCCGTCGTAGCCCATCTTGGCCACTTCCTCCAGCACATACGGCAGGTT
Source organism: Chthonomonadales bacterium (assembly GCA_038217285.1). Classification (GTDB taxonomy): domain Bacteria; phylum Armatimonadota; class Chthonomonadetes; order Chthonomonadales; family Chthonomonadaceae; genus JANXLO01. Next base: position 33,189 of record JBBQPO010000010.1, on the reverse strand, counting down.
CTTGGCAGCGTCCTCGCGCACGGAGTAGAGCTGCAGTGCAATCGGTAGTTTTCCCATGAATGATCCTTTCATTGATCGATCTATTTCGGTCCTGGAAACGACAGTCCCGCCATTGCGACGCGCTGTGCCAGGCCAAATCCTACTCCCGCCCGAAGAGACCAGGAAGAGCGTATAGGACGCCTCACAGGTGGCTGTCCTGATCGCCGATGCCCGTGCGCCAGTTGTCCGCCGGCTCGCCCTCTCCGATCCAGGGCGGCAGCGTCTGATGCAGACGGAAACCCAGCGCATAGAGATAGGGCTCGTACTGTCGGCGCAGCTCCTGCAGGCGCGTATCGGCGGCTGTCCCTGAGTTCGGATGCAGCCCGGCGGTCATCAGCCTGGCACGTAGGTCGCGGAGCCGGTCGTCGGACAAACGCCCTTCTTTCCACTCTGGGATCGGCAGATGCAGCACCAGGGTGATGTCCACGACGGCATGGCGGCACATAGCGTAGGTCTGCCGCGCTTGCCAGTGCAGGCCGCGCTGCCAGTCGGCCTTGTCCTCGAAGCCGATCAAGATCAGCGCGCAGACATCGAGCATCACCGTCAGGGTCGCCAGCCAGGACTCGCGGTCATGCTGCGAGCGGTAGAAGACCAGCACCGGATACGAGAGATGGCTCTCCAGAAAGTCCGAAGCCCACGCCTCCATGGTCAGCAGCAGGGGAGCCAGGGCGTTCATGCTGTCGCCGGCCGCATGCCGGCGGAGCATCTCTCCGGCGGTCGGCGGCGACCCCGCGCGGGAGTCGAGCAGCGTAATGCCCGTCTCCCGGCGCGAAAAGCACTGGTAGATGATCGGCAGATACCCGATGACGATGGCGAGAAAGCCGAAGCCGACTCCCGACTCAAGCACGGCCAGCACACGCGCCGGCGTACCGGCCGGGGTCACATCGCCCAGCCCCAGCGTGAAGAAGGTCGTGCCGCTCAGGTAGAGATCGGTGAAAAAATTTCTTCGCAGGTGATCCGAGTAGATCGGTGACCCCAGACCCCACTGAATCAACGCAAACCCCAGAATAAGGCCGCAGGCCCAGATCAGGATCAGCAGCAACAGCGACAGCGGGCCGAAAGCGTTGGCGAAACGCGACTCTTTCCCTCGCCCGCGACTGCCCCGCGTCATCAGCCCGAAGACGCCCCAGAGAGACATATAGAAAAGCCGCGTCAGGCGAATCTTTCGCGTCACCGTCCGGGGCAGAACGATCGTCTCGAACGTGTCCGAAAGAATGAGCAGCAGCAGCAGGATCCCCGCACCGATCTTGAGCGTATCCATGTTCCTCCGCTCCTGAAGAGCCCGTCCCTACCGGACTGTTTCCGTGGTCTGTGTTCCACGCCGCCCAAACCGATTCCTGCCTCTGCGCGAAGAGAAGAATCGACCACCCGCTTCGCTAAAGACACAGAGGCACAGAGAAAACCAGAGAGATTTAGGGCCAAGAAATCTTTTTACGCTCCTCAAAGCAACCCTTGACACGGAAGGCACAAATAGGCTACTCTTAATTCGACAACTGCATAGCGTTTGCTTCTTATCGAGAGTGGTTGAGGGATCCGGCCCGTTGACACCACAACAACCACCCGTGCTATGGCGCGGGCAGGTGCTAAATCCGGGCAGAGTCGATCTGTCTGCAAGATAAGAGAGCGTAAGGCATCTTCTACCGAACGTCTGACGGAACCATTCCGCCTGCCATTCTGCCTGTACGACCTCTTCTGCGCCGCAGAAGGGTTTTTTTGGTTTTTCGGGGCTGCTGCAGGGGCCAACCGCCTGCCTGCCTGCTCCGAGCTGCCGCCCGCATCTTGCCCACACATCCTCGCCATCCCGCCGCCACAAGCGGCCTCCGGCCCGCGTTTCGCGCCTCTGACGTGGCCCGCGTGCACGGGAGAATGTGGGGAGCCTATCGCTCCCGAAAGGAACTGTTTTTCATGTCCAATTTCCGACTGTTTACCTCTGAAAGCGTCAGCGAGGGCCATCCCGACAAACTGGCCGACCAGATCAGCGACGCCGTGCTCGATGCCCTGCTCCTGCAGGACACCGGCTCCCGCGTGGCCCTGGAGACCTTCGTGACCCGCGGCCTCTGCGTCCTCGGCGGCGAGTTGACCACCAAAGCCTACGTCGAGATCGCCGACGTCGTGCGCGACACCATCATCGCGGTCGGCTACGACCGCACCGACTACGGCTTCGACGGCCACACCTGCGGCGTCATGCTCGCCATTCAGAAGCAGTCGCCCGACATCGCGCAGGGCGTTGATCGCGCCGATCCCAAAGAGCAGGGCGCGGGCGATCAGGGCCTGATGTTCGGCTACGCGGTCAACGAGACCGATTCGCTGATGCCCCTCGCGCTCACCATCTCCCACGACCTGACCCGCGTCATCGCCGAAGTCCGCCATGCCAATCCCGTGCTGGGCTTCCGCCCCGACGCCAAAGCGCAGGTCACCATCGCCTACGGCGCCGACGGCAAACCCGATCATATCGATACCATCGTCGTCTCCTCGCAGCACGATGAGGCGCAGTCTCTGGAGCAGGTGCAGGCCAACGTTCAGGAGTATGTGATCGCCCCTGTCCTGAAGAAGTACAGCCACCTCGTCAAGGGCAACATCAAGTACCACATCAACCCGACCGGCCGCTTCGTCGTCGGCGGACCCCAGGGCGATACCGGCGTCACCGGCCGTAAGATCATCGTCGACACCTACGGCGGCGCGGCCCGCCACGGCGGCGGCGCGTTCTCTGGCAAGGATCCCTCCAAGGTCGACCGTTCCGCCGCCTACACCGGCCGCTATATCGCCAAGAACATCGTCGCCGCCGGCCTGGCCGAGCGCGCCGAAATCCAGTTGGCCTACGCCATCGGCGTCGCCGAACCGGTCAGCGTGCTCGTAGACACCTTCGGAACCGCCAAAATCAGCGAGGACGAGATCGTCGCCCGCGTCCGTAAGGCGATCGACCTGCGCCCCCGCGCCATGATCGAGCGCCTCTCTCTCCTCGATCCGAGCCGCATCAAGTACCTGGAGACCGCCAAGAACGGCCACTTCGGCAACGGCAAGTTCCCCTGGGAGCAGACCGACCTCGCAAGCAGCATCGGCTAACTCCACCTGGAGACGGTCTAAGGCCGCTCAGAACCCAGAAAGCGGAGGCGCGACGTCGCGCCTCCGCTTTCTGTCGTCAACACTTCTCCTTTTTCTTATGTCGGCGCTCGTACCAGGGATAGGTTCCCCACCCCGATTACCGGGGCACAGCTCATGTTCCGCGAGAAGTCAAATTCTGGGAACTCCCCTGTGACGCGCTCCGTCGTTCGGTAAAGCGCCCTTCGCGGCATAGGGCCTATCCCGAAACCTCCGCGAATTCGATTCCCGAACGATTCCGGTCGTCGGTGGGCCACAAATAGAGAGCGCATCGTTCTGCGCTCCGTTGCTGGGAGAGCATTAACCATGATCGCAAACCTACTGAAACCGTCCCTTTTGAAGCAGATCCTTGTGCTTACTGGTATGGGTGTTGGTACGTTCTGGCTCGGCTCGCGACTGGTTGCGCCGCTGAGCGCTCCGCAGCCCTCGCGTCCGGTCACGATAGCGGATGCCTCGGCGATGGTTCCCTATTCCGATCCTCTTATCGCGCCCGCAAAGAGAGATGTATCGCCACGAATCGACGCAGCCCATGATGCCGATCCGACTGTGACGGTAAGCCCCCTTAAATTGATGCCGCCAACACCGACACAAAAGATACTGAAGCCAAAAGCCAACCAAAACCAGCACAGCGCCCCTGCTTTACACCCGGTACGCCAGCACGACAACGGCCTGCATAAAGGCTGGGCTAAGCACCATGGGGACGAAGGTGATAAGCAGGACGAACACGGAAACGATGAGGCCGGGCCCGACGTTAATGGTGAGCCCGCCGGAGGCTACGACGAGAAAAAGGGAGGAGAAAAAGATTGATGCGGGCTTTGCAGTCCTCCTCCACACGACCGGAAACGCTTCACGCGAACGTTTCCGGTCATTTTTGTTCGGTCAGGTATTGACACAGGGCCGTTCGCTTGTCATACTTCTCTCAGAAGCGCGTACAGCCAAAATCGAGAGACGAGGTGCCCACCGTCGGGCATTCGAAAATCAAAATCGACTATGAGGAGCGTCATGCAAGCGACATTGACACTGGACACACAGTTCCACGTCGGCGAGATCGACCCGCGTATCTTCAGCGGATTTCTGGAGCATCTGGGGCGGGCGGTCTACGAAGGCGTCTACGATCCGGGCAACCCGCTCTCCGACAGCAACGGTTTTCGGCAGGACGTGCTGGACGCCCTGCGCAAAATGCGTATGCCGCTCATGCGCTATCCCGGCGGCAACTTCGTCAGCGCCTACGACTGGACGGACGGCATCGGCCCGCGCAGTCAGCGCCCGAAGCGTCCGGAGTTCGCGTGGAAAAGCATCGAGCCCAATACCTTCGGCACAGATGAGTTCATGGTCTGGTGCAAAGAGGCGCAGACGGCTCCGATGATGGCGGTCAATCTCGGCACCAAGGGCCCCACAGAGGCCGGCGCTCTGCTGGAGTACTGCAACTTCCCCACCGGAACCTACTGGGCCGACAAACGCGCCGCCAACGGCCATAAAGAGCCTTATGGCGTCAAGACCTGGTGTTTGGGCAACGAGATGGACGGCCCCTGGCAGGCCGGGCATGTTCCCGCCGCAGAGTACGCTGTGCGCGCCGACCAGGCCGCGAAACTGATGCGGGGCCTCGACGGCAGCATCGAACTCGTCGCCTGCGGCTCCTCCGCACGCGGCATGGCCACCTACCTCGACTACGACCGCGTTACCCTCGAATACTGTTGGAACGATGTGCAGTATATCTCCGCGCACCGCTACAGCACGAACCAGCAGGACGATACCGCCTGGTTCCTCGCGGAGGGCATCGAGATCGAGCGCGTCATCGAAGACTACGCTGGCCTGTTCGACTATGTGCGCGGCCTGAAGCGCGCCGAGAAGCGAGTCTACCTCTCTTTCGACGAGTGGAACGTCTGGTACAAGGCGCGGGACGGCAACGGCAAGTGGGCCGAGGCGCCGCATCTGCTCGAAGAGGTCTACAACCTGGAAGATGCGCTGGTGGCGGCGCAGTATCTCAACGCGTTCATTCGGCGGGCCGATGTCGTCAAGATCGCCTGCATCGCCCAGATCGTCAATGTCATCGCGCCGCTGCTGACGAAGCGGGACGGCCTGCTGGTGCAGAGCCTCTACTACCCCTTTCAACTGATGGCAGAGCATACGCGCGGCAAATCGCTCCGTCCAGCCCTGGACAGCCCCACCTATAAGGCGGGGGTGCGTGGCGAGGTTCCTGCCCTCGACGTCTCGGCGAGCCTGGCGGAGGACGGCGCACTCGCGGTCTTCGTGGTCAACCGCAGCCAGACCGAATCGGCGACCCTCGACATCTGCCTGGCCGATGTCCGGGCCATTGAGGTGCTCGGCGTGGACGTTCTGACCGGAACCGACCCCAAAGCCGCCAATACCTGGGAACAGCCCAATCTTGTCGCACCGACTCCTGGCTCCGCGCGTCTCACCGAAACCGGCGGCCTCTCCCTGACTATTCCCGCTCTGGGCTTCGTGGCTCTGCGCGCTCGGGTCACCGCTCGCTAGGAATCTGCATCCCCCTCGAAGCGTACCGGCAAATGCGGGAACATTTCTTCCGCCGGCGGCGACTTACCTGATAGTCACGATCCCGATCCGCTGTCGTTATCGGGAAGTGTATAGGACGCTCATAGATCCGGATGTCTATGGGAAACAAGGAGTTTACAATGAAACGAAATGGAATATATGCTACTCTCGTCGCCGCTGCAGTATGCGCTGTCAGCATGGCCGCGCCGATCGTAGCCAGCGCGCAGACCTCTGCGGACAAAGCCTCGCATCATCGCCAGAAGACCAAGAACGACTGGCGCAATATCGCCATCGGCTCAGGTGCGGCGACGGCCTATGGCCTGATCAAGCATGACAAAACGGTTTCAATTCTGGGTGCGGCGGGAACGCTCTACTCGCTCAGCCGTTACGAGCATGATCGCAAGAGCCAGAGCAGGATCGACCGTGATCGCGCCAACTACTACGGTCGATCCTCCTACAATCACGGCGGTCACCGGTATGTTCGCAAAACGGTTACCCGCAACGGCCACAAATACTACACGTATAAGCGTGGCTAACCAGTTCGTTTCTTAGATCCACAACGGGCAGGCAAGATTCCTCTTGTCTGCCCGTTGCCTTGTCTGGCCTGCGTAGAGAATGAATTTGAGAGGGGATGGTATCCTGTATGGTGATTTGGTCGTCGTTAATCACCAAGACCCCGCGAAGTACGGAGATCTTATAAGGAGGCAAGGGATGGAAATCTTGTTCTGGATCGTGCTGGTCGTCGTGATGCTCGGCGGCTACTCGTGGTATCGCGCTTATCAGGATCGTGCCTTGACGAAACGCCTCAAGTCGATGCGAGACAAAGACCTGATTATAAGTGAGATCGACGCGGCGACGGCGGAATTAAAGACCGAAGGCGAATTCTGGCGGCGCAATCGCAGTAAGTTTTAGACGCTACAACTCCTTAAAAGACTTATCTTATCCCTTAGATTTGCCTTGAGCAGGAGCGTACTCCTCACGCTTTACTTCCCGCCCCTCAAGGAGCGCTCTGATGCGGTAAGCCCCCTAAAGGGGGCTAGATCCGACGTGAGCGGCGGCTATGGCGCGAGGAAACAGGGTGTCAGGCTCCCTTATTGAGGAGCTTGGTTCTGCTTTCCAGCCCTCCCAGGCCCATTTATGGGCCTTAACCGTCCCGAACAGGCCGCTCCTTGAGAGGCGGCGGTTTAAGGGACAAGATTAGCCTTAAAGAGACGGGGAGCGAAATCGGCGAGGGCGGCTTTCCAGACGAGCCATTCGTGTGTGCCTTCTACCTCTTGATAGAGGTGCGGGACCGACTTCTGGGTCAGCCAGCGGTCGAGGTGGCGGGCGTCGGGGAGAAAGAAATCTCGCTTTCCGATCCGCAGATAGAACAATTTCGGAGGTTGGTCCGCCCCATTCGACCTTTCGCGCAGTCCGGTGATGTTTGCTTCGGTGACGAAATCCTTCCGCAGGCCCGCGCTGAAGACTCCGATCCAGGCGAACGTCTCCGGATGATTGAGGCCGATTTCGACAGAGTAGAAACCGCCCATCGACAGTCCCGCGATGGCCCGACTGTCGGCGTCTGTCCGTACACGGTAGCGGCTCTCTATCAGGGGAAGGATGTCGGTCAACAGGTCGCGCTCGAACTTGCGATGCCCCTGGCGTCAGCGGGAGAGGTCGCTGTCCGGCATGACGAGGAGCATCGGGACGCACTGTCGGGTCGTAATCAGCGTGTCGAGCAGGGTGTGCGCGTTCCCGACATCGGTCCAGTTGGTTTCATCGCCGGGATAGCCGGTCAAGAGATAGAGCGTCGGGTAGCGCACCGTGCCGTTCGGATCGTAACCCGGCGGCGTGTAGACGCGCATCCGCCGCATCCCGCCGAACGTTCGGGAGCGATAGCGGAGCGGCTCGACAGCGCCCTGCAGGTGATAGAGCGACAGGGAGGTTCCGGAGGATGAGTTCGACCCCGGATCGGCCGGAGAGTGCAGGGGATCTGTGGCGACCAGGAAGAAGCCTGTCAGGTAGTAGCGGGAGCGTATCTCCTCCGGGGTCAGAAGGTAGAGGCCGCCTATTGGGTCTCCGACGAGCGTGCGCCCGTCCTGCTGACCCAGCAGGGTGATGAAATGGCCGGAGCCGCCGCGCCCGCCATACTGTGTGCCGGCGATACACGGAAAAGGCAGGGGAGCCGACAGGGGCGAGGAGAGTACCACGCGCACCTGTAGGCCGCGACTGCGCAGAGCGCGCACCACATACCAGTTCTCCGTCCCGCTGCCGTAGGTAAAGCACTCGCGGGCCAACTCCTGCTCGGTACCGGCGCGTCCGAACCGGTGTAGCAGGGTGGCGGCGCTGGCCGCGCCGCAGGTCGAAGGGGTGGTCTGGAGGCAGACGCCGTTCGTCCAGCGGTCCAGCATCGCCGTCCGCAAGGGGGTGATCACGGACTTCGCATACGGGGCCAGTAGCAGCCCTGTCAGGCAGAACAGCATCAGGCCTGTCACGATCCAGGCAAAGGACTTCGATCCGCTCCGCAAAGGGCCGCGCCATAGCGTTCCCAGGACCACCCCGCCCGCCCATCCCAGTCCGACCGCAGTCAGTTCGCTGTAAGGGGTCGCCCGAAACTCGTAAAACCAGAGCGTCCGGTCGAACAAATGCGCATAGTAGAGGGCCATCAGCAGACCAGGCACCGATGCTGCGACCGCCAGTGCCATGGCGGCCTTTCGGACGCCGCGCGAGGCAGGTCTTACGGCAAGCCGGAATCCCAACCCGCAGAGCGCGATCGCAAGAAGCAGTGTTGGCAACCACATCGGGTTTATCGAGAAGTTCATACCCCGCACTACGTCCGCTCTCGCCGCGCCGCTTCAGAAAAAGGGTTGCCGCCGGCGTGTGGGGAGAAGGTGAATATTCGAGAGGAAGCAAGTTCACGAGGTCGATGAGGCCGTTGTAGCCGTCGGTGGCGACACCGCCTTGATTGACTCCGCCGATCAGAAAAAAGGGGCGGAGAGTCCGGTCGTCACTTGAGTTTGGGATACCACTCTTTCGTCTGTTTGAGCGCCCAGTCCGCTGTTTTGTCCGCATGGCAGAGGTTGCAGCTATTGGGAACGGTCTTGCCGGTCGCGTCCGGTTTGCTCATGGAAACGGCAGGAGAGACGAAGTTGAACGTGTGGTCTCTCGATTCTGCTCCGACCGAGTTCTCCCCGGTCTTGGGCATATGGCAGCCGATACACTGACTGCCCGTGCTTGTCGCGGCGTGGTGGGTATGTTCGGAAAGGGTGGTGAAGTTCGGACCGACCTGCTTGCCCGGTCCGTGACAGGAGAGGCAGAGCGCATTCGTCGAGGCCGATTTGACGGTCATCGAGAGGTTCCGTGACCCGTGCGAATCGTGGCAGTTCGAGCACTGGATTCCGCTTGCATGCATAACGCTGTGCGAGAAGGTGTTGCCCTGAATCCTGTTCTTATGGGCCGTGCCGTTGCCCCAGAACTCGGAGGTCTGCTTGCCCGGCTCCGGCTCAAACCCATGCCAGTAGTCGGAGAGCTTCTTTCCGGGCTGATAGCCGACCGCCCAGGCGTATTCGTTGCCTGCCGGTCTGCCGGCCTGATGGCAGGCGAGACAGACCTCCATCGAGCGCTCCGTACTCAGGCGCGCCGGATTGACGATGTTGGCGCTAGTCGGCTTTTCTGCATGGACTTTGCCGGGGCCGTGGCAGCTTTCGCAGGTGATGTTCTGCTCGGTCCAGGTTCCCTTGCCGATGTCAACACCAGTGCTATGGCAGCCGGCGCAGAGCTTGAAATTGGAACGTGTCTTCCAGTCCGGATGCTGCGGATACCACCAGTCGGCCTTGCCCGTATACGGCTGCCACTTCTGCTCCTTAATGCTCCACTGGCCGGGGAAAACGACCTCTTCTCCACTGACGACGCCGATGAAACGCTGCTTCCAGCGATGCCCGATGACCCATTTCACATCCTTGAGTTCGAAGGGACGATTGGGATCGGCCTTGCTGAAATCGGCCACGACGGTTTTACCCGGACCGTTGAGGATGGCGGGCCGGATCATCTTATTGTGCGCGCTCTCTTTCCAGCTCTCGTAGTAGGTCTTGTGGCACTCGGCGCACTTCTGCGAGCCGATGTACTGGCTCTGATCGAGGTGCGGCAGAACCGCATCGGCCGGCAACGCCTGGTTCTGGCCCAGGAGTCGAGGACCGACAAAGATAGCGATGACGAGACACAGGGTACTGATGAACAGAGTTCGCTTCATAGGATCACTCCGGCTTCGGAAAACGGGCGGTGGAGATACGCCCTTTCTGTCAGGGTTCTTTTCTTGTAACTGTGGTTACATTATAGCGAGCCGGAGATATGGCGTCAACATGGCCCAGGCCGGTTGCCCTGGATCGTCGTTTGCGGGCGAGTGATCCTCTCGATGCGGCCAGAGAAGACAGCAAAACAGGCCGGGATTTCCCGGCCTGTCTGGTGCAAGTTGCTTTGGCGTTATCGACGAGGCACGATGCCTACATCTTCTCGAACTTACCTGCCTTCGAGTGCTTGACGAAGGTGGCAGGGTCTTTGTCGAAGCGCGGCTTGCATCCGGCGCAGCAGAAGTAGTAGGTTTTGCCTTTGTAGACGCTATGGCCGACGGCTGCCTTCGTCGAAGCGATCTTCTCGCCTGTCACCGGGCAGATCAGAGCCGCCTTCTCCATCGTATGCTTATGTTTATGTGGCGGCGCGGCCAGGGCCATACTCGAAAGTGTGGCGAAAGCCGCCGCAGCCAGTATCCAGGTTTTCATGTTAGGTCTTTCTGAGGCGTCTGTGCCTCCGATGCGAATTGTCGCACTCGGTCTAGTTGTCATCGCCCTCATGCCAGCGGCGATGATCGTTTTCGATATAGGTGTGAGCACGCTGGTGCTCTCTGTCGATTTGCTGATGGGCGCGGTCGTGCTGCCGGTCGAGCTGCTGGTGCTGACGATCGTGCTTTTGATCCTGATGGTCATGCAGACGATCATGGGCGGCCTGATAGTCGGCGTTATCCCAGTCTCGGTTATCGTTGTGCTGGTGCCAGCGCTGATGCTCCCGCTCCAGGCGAGCATGGTCACGCTGGTGCTTCTGGTCCAGGCGGTCGTGGGCGGTGTCGTGCTTCTGATCCAGGTGGTTATGCAGGTCATCGTGATGCTGGTCCAACCTGTTATGGATCTGATCGTGACCATCGTCATCATGCGCGTAGGCGGGCTTGACGCCTACGACGAGCAGCAAAGCGCTCGCGCCCAGAAGGGCAGTCCACCCAGAATGTCTGATTTTCATGGCTTTCTCCTCTAAAGAAACGGTTGTCGGGCGCTGACAACATGCACGGAAGCGACTGATCTTGGACTTCCGGCTTAGAGAGAGAAAACGTACGCGCACACGCAGCGTGACAGGGAACGGGCCTGAATGCCGGAAAAATCCGAGCAGGTTCCCGCCGCCTACCGACAAAGCGGGGAAGCCCAGGAGTGTTCCTGGCTTCCCCGTTGGATCGCTTCTGCTGCACGTAAGGTTCAGGGCTTGCCGCTGACAACGATGGTTCCGTCCGCTCGGGTCACCTCGACTCGGGTCACGATGGGCAGGAAGCGTGGCGCCGTCACCCACAGAGACGATACCAGAAGGGAGCCGCGCTGATGAACCAACGTGATCGTTCCGGCAGTTTTGGTAAGCCAGGGCAGCCCGGTAAAGTAGTCGTTCGCGTAGACGGTCACCGTCAACGGTGTATTGTCGGGCAGCTTGACGGAGGTGAGCCGCACATCCAGGTTGATCGTCGTGATATAGGTCGAGATGTTCACGCCACCCACCGCGACGGGTGTTACGCCGTTGATCGGTTGCGGCGTGTCCCAGCGGATAGGGGTGGTGCCGCTCACCCGAGAGTTGCCTCCGCCCCCACCGCTACCGCCCTGTTGCGCCAGCGCCGACGCCGACAGTCCGCTCACCAGCAGGCACAGCAGCGCCGCTGCACCTAAAAGTCTAAATCCTTGCGCACAACCCCTCGTTGACCAACACGCAGGTCTACAACTTGATCCTGAATAATGTGGACAGTTACAGCACCTACCTCACCAGGTTGATCGCCGTAGGTGCGGGTAGGATCAACGTCTATAAGGCGCTGCTGGCGGCTGGAGCGGGGCCGCCCGCGGTTGCTCCACCGGCTTCCTCTATCTTCTTTCAGAACGCGCAGAGCAATCAGATCGCTTTCTGGGCTATGAACGGTCAGACAGTGGTCGGCGGTCAGATTGTAAACTACACGCCCGCGTCGAACTGGAAGCTGGTTGCCACAGCGGATATGAACGCGGATGGACAGACCGATCTGATCTTTCAAAACGCCCTCTCCGGCAGGATCGCTGTCTGGTATATGAATGGGGCCAATATCATCGGGAGCGAAGTCCTACCTGATTCTCCTGGAGCGAACTGGCAGGTGGCGGGTGCGGGAGACTTTAATGCGGACGGGCATGTCGATCTGATCTTTCAGAATGCCCAGACGCATGAGGTCGCTGTGTGGCTATTGAACGGGACCACGCTGCTTGGTGGTGGGCTGGTCAACGCAACGCCAGTAACAGGCTGGAACGTGGTCGGGGTAACCGACATTACCGGCACAGGGCGTCGAGACGTTGTGTTCCAGAACACGCAAAGCAGTCAGATCGCCTACTGGACCCTGAAAGGCCAGACGGTCACCGGCGCAAGCCTCTTCCCCGACGTTCCCGGCGCGAACTACAAAATCGTAGGAATGACGGATGTGAACGGAGACAACAATCCCGACTTTGTGTTCCAGGATTCGCAGACCGGACACCTCGTCGTCTGGTACATGAATGGAGTCACTTTCCAAGGCGGCGGGCTAACATCTAGTAATCCCGTACCGGGGTGGAGCGCGGTCGGGCCGCGCTAAGCACACGTCCATGCAAGTAGGGATTGGAATTCGTTGAGATCCGAGGACGCTTCCGTTTCCAACCCCTATCTCTGTAGCGACCCTCTTACGTCGTGGGAGCGTTCGTGGAGAAACTATTTTAGGGCTCCAGCGTCCGCGAATACAGGAGAGAGGCTGTGGCGAAGGTAATATCTGTGTATGCCCTATGTGCCCTTCAAAAAAAAGGAGCCGACAGCCTCGTCTTATCGCCTCGCCTCGGACCAGGATCTGATTTCGGCCTGTCTGGCGGGCGAGAAAGCCGCCTGGGATGCGCTTATCGACCGCTATGCAGCCCTGGTCTTTTCCGTATGCCTGCGCATGGGGGTTTCGCACGCGGATACCGAGGATATATTCCAGGACGTCTGCCTCGTTCTGTTTAATCACCTGGCGGGTGTGCGGGATACGACCAAGCTTTCCAGTTGGCTTATCTCTACCACCAAGCGCGAGGTATGGCGGGTGGCGCGAAGGCGGAATGTCAGCCTCGCCTCAGAACTGGGTGACGGCGCCTGGGAGATGGAAAACGCGGTAAGCCTGCATCCCCAGCAGGGAGCAGGAGACCCGGAGGCGGGGGTCATGGCGTTGGAAGAGCAGCAACTGATGCGCGAAGCCGTCATGCGCCTACCGGATCGCTGTCGCGAACTCCTTCTGAATCTCTATGCGACCGACAGTCCCTTCAGTTATCAAGAGCTCGCCGAGAAGCTCTCTCTGCCGGTCGGCAGCATCGGACCCACCCGTGCCCGCTGTTTAAGCAGCCTCCGCAAGATCCTTCAGCAGCTTGACTATTGATCCGGTCGCCTCTGTTTCCTTTCGACATCTGCAGGTGACGCCTGTCGGCCAGGGCCTCCTTTCTAGGGGCCTTTGGTTCTCTCAACGCCAGGCTTTTTGAAGATTTTTCACGGGAACGTATTTTTAGGGGTACGCTATGACTCCCTATATTGCTTAAGGAGGCAACATATTATGAACAGAACGGCACGGTTCGCCCTGGTAGGACTGGTGGTAACTCTGGCAGGCTGTGGAGGAGGCGGAGGAAGCAGCAGTCCGAACCCCAACCCCGCGGTGCGCAGCGCAAGTGTCGGTGTTTTTGTCACCGACGATTTCAATGAGGATTTCAGCCAGGTCTTTATCACCCTCTTCAAGATCGAGATCTCCGATGGAACGCAGTTCCGAACCGTCTTCGAGGATACTGCCGGCAAGGTGATCAATGCGTCGGCACTCGCCAACGTCGCACAACTGCTTGCCAGCGCCTCCGTGCCGGAAGGCAGCTACACGCAGGCACGCATCACGCTGGGCGATCACATAACCCTGGTTCCCGCAGCGGGGGGCAGCGGCACGACCGCTCCCATCGATGACAGCGTCGGCGTCCATAGCGGCAGCCAGGTCGCCATGACCTTCAATACCACCACGCAGGTGGCAGCGGGAGGAGCTTCGCATCTGGTGGTCGATTTTGACCTGGCGGCCTTCGAACTGGTCAGCGGGCGTGTGCGACCGCATCTGCATGGGGCCGACGAGTCGCATTTCCAGCATGAAGGCAAAGAAGCGGAGATGAAAGGCACCGTCGCCCACCTTTCTGCGCAGGGCTTCGACCTGACGGGTACAGGGGGGCAGACCACCTCCGTGCTCGTCCTGCCATCTACTTCCATCTTCAGCGATAAGAAAGGCACTACAGTTGCGCTGGCCAACGGCCAGGCGGTCGAAGTGAAAGGCAGTGTCGATGCGGTGACCCAGGTCGTGACGGCAGATCGCATCAAGGTGGAAGAGGCCGGGCACGACAACCACGGAGACCAGCCTGCCGTAGCCACTGCCGAGGGAACCGTCGGCAGCGTGGATACCGGCGCGAAATCCTTTACGCTGACCCTGAAGGAACTGAACGGCTTCCATCCCACCGGGGGCGTCATCACTGTCGTAACCACGGCGGCGACCGTATTCGAACGGCATGGGCACGGACACGACGATGCAGGCGGACTGAGTGCGGTGACGGCAGGAGCAAAAGTAGAGACGGTGGGAACCTTCGACCCTGCCACCCAGACCCTGACGGCCCAGCGGGTAGAAGTGCGCTAAAGAAGTTCGCTAACACGGTATGCCCAAAACAACCTGAGCCTGGCGACGGACACAGAAGAGCCTTTCTGCGTCCGCCGCCTCTTGCGTTTGCAGCGCGACTTCAAAGAATTTTAAATTTAATCGGCAGGGATGTATTTTTCGCGGCTCCGGCGTCTCTACCTTCTATCGCCCGCAACAACTTGCGCGGACAAACAAGGAAAGTGCCGAGGCAAAGCCGTACAGGGAATAAGCGGTGCGGTCGGCATAGTCTGTAGAAAAGGAGAGTGACCCAATGAAGCTTTGCGGAATAGCCCTGGAAACACTGGCGGACTACCAGGAAGGTCGTGCGGACGAGCGCGCGGCGGCGCAGATCCGCGAACACCTGGACCGGGACTGCGTACACTGTCGTCAAAACCTGGCCTGGCTACAGAACGCTACGACGACGCTTCGCGAGGCGCACATGGTGCAGGTTCCTGCAACGGCGCTGACGCGCGCAGGCGCTATTTTCCGCGAAAGGTTCCGGCCGACGGTCGTTCCGAACCCGCTGCTCTCCTGGCTGGCCAGTCTGCAGTTCGACAGCCGCAACACCTTACCTGCACTTGCCGGAGCGCGCGGAGCGAAACGCGAAGGAGTACAGCTTGTTTACACGACGAACAGGCACGACATCGAGCTGTTCCAGGAGCCGACAGGGCAGGGAAACTGGGTCATGATCGGGCAGGTCACACCACGCGAAGGGGATGCCGTTCTCATCCCCTATGAGATTGTCCTGACGGAGCGCGGCGGCAGCCGTCTCACTTTCACGCCGCAAAGCGAGGAGTTCCATCTGCCCTCCATTCCCGGAGGTCTTTATGACATCGCGCTGCGCCTCACGGATGGGGAGATCACGCTTCCCGATGTAGGGGTTGGCCCGTGAGAGGCGACCCGTCCGCCGCATCGCTGTGCGAGCGCCTGCTGGAACTGCCGGAGTCGCCGGATCGAGAATCCCTGCTGCAGCAGGCCGCCGCTCTGCCCGAGTCCGTGCCGTATCTGATTCAGTCGGCGCGGGAACGACTGAGCGCCGATGCGAGCGAGACTACGGCGCGGGCGCGGCTTGCCGCGGACCTCGCCGCACGGGGCGGGGATGGCAGGGGCGCGGCGCAGGCATGGCGACTGGTCGGGCAGGCCCTGCGTGTTCAGGGCGACCATGCGGTCGCCGTCACGGTTCTGGAAACTGCGGCGACTTGCGCCCTGCAGGTGAGGGACTCTTGTCTGGCGGCGCAGGTGCAGATCGGGCGCGTCGACTCGCTGAACTGGCTGGGGCGTTATGACGAGGCTATCGCGCTGGCGCGTCGGCTTGAAACCGAGCTGCGCGCGCATGGCGAGGAGACGGACGCCGCCAAAGTCCTGGTCAATCTCGGCTCGCTCCACTATCGACGCGATCAGTACGCCCTGGCCCTCGCCTGTTATGAGCGCGCCCTGGAGACGCTGACCCGGAGCGGGGAGGACGTCGCGCAGGCGACCGTGCAGACCAATGTGGCCGCCGTGCTGATGGAACTGCACCGCGTGGACGAGGCGATCGCCCTCTTCGAGCAGGCGCGCGCCACCTTCGCGGCGCATGCGATGCTGACGCCCGCCGCAAAGATCGATGCCAACGTCGGGTTTCTTCACTATCTTTCCGGGCGCTACGCGCAGGCGATCACCGCCTTGCAGCGGGCGCGCGAGGAGTTTACGGCGCGAGGTCAGACACTGGACGCGGCCAAGTGCGATGCGGACATGGCCGAAGCCTACCGGGAACTGAACCTCTATCCCGAAGCGCAGGAAGCCTACGCACGGGCCGCTGGCGAGCTGCAAGCACGGGGGATCGCTTATGAGCGCGCCCGCGTCGAGCTAGGGCGCGCCTCCGTCCACATCGCGCAGGAACAGTTCGAAGAGGCCCTGGCGGGGTTGGATCGGGCGGACCAGCTCTTCGCCACGAACGGCAACGCCACCCAGCAGGCGCATGTGCGTCTGCTGCGCGCCCGTCTGCTCCGCCGGAACGGACAGACGGCGGCGGCGCAGCAGGAAGCGCGGCGAGCGGATCGAACGCTGACGCGCAGCGGCCTGCGCGGATGGGCGGCGGAGGCGCGGCTGCTGCTCGCGGAGATGGCAGGCGAGGAGGGCGGCGACGCCTCGCGGTCCCTACATGCGGTGCGGAGAACGGCGCGGGCGACCGCGCGCGGCTGGCTGGAGTGTCAGGCGGAGCGCGCACTGGGACGGCACTACCTGGCGAAAGGGAACGCCGGGCGCGGCCTGCATCACCTGCGGGCTGGCGTGGAGGCGTTGGAGCAGGCGCGTACACTTATCGCGCCGGAGGAGATGCACGTTTCGTTTCTGCGCGACAAGCTTGCCATCTACGAAGAGACGGTGGGCGCCCTCCTGGCGCGTGGGAGCACACAGGACATCGCCCAGGCGCTCGAGTATGTGGAGCGGGCCAAGTCTCGCCTGCTGCTAGAGCACGTGCAGGCGGCGCTGGACGGACGACCTCTGGCGAAGGGTGCTCTGCCGCCGCAGGCGCAGGAGCGGCTGGCGGTTCTGCGCGCCGAACTGAGCCGGGGCTACCGCAGCCTGAACACCCTGGAGGAGAGCGAGGCGAGGCGCATGGGCGTGGCGGGTGTGGAGGACGCCGCCTCCCTCAACGCTCTGGAGCAGGAGTACGCCGATCTGTTGCGCCGGGAAGGAGACGAGCCCTACGCGTCGCGCGGCCTGTTTACCCTTCCCGAAATCGTCGCCACGCAAGAACTCGCCAGGCCGTTACACGCGAACGAGGCGTTAGTGGTGTACTATATCATCGATGGCTCCGTATGCGTCTGGATCGTCACTCCGCAGCAGGTGCATTTCCGCTGGAATGTCGCCTGCCTGGAAGCGGTGGACCATGCTGCGCTTCGAATGCGCTACCAGTTGCAGCGGGTCGGGTGGGGCAGCGAACTCTCGCAGCGGCACGCGCAGCGGTTTCAGGCCGACGCGCAGGCCGTTCTGACCCAGTTGTACGATCTGCTCCTGCGCCCCATCGCGGATCTGCTGACGGCTGAACAGATTGTGGTGGTGCCGCATGCTGTCCTGCACGGCCTGCCCTTTCATGCTTTCTTCGACGGCACACAGTCCGCGCTGGATCGTTGGGAGATCTGCTACGCTCCCAGTGCGGCGCTTTGGCACCGGGGCGCACAGAGGCAGCAGACGACCTCGGAGGAGGGCGCTTCCTGGGCCGACGCCGAGGCGCTGCTTGTCAGTGTGCCCGCGCCCGGCATCGAGCAGGTGACGGAAGAGGTGAGGCAGTTGGCACCTCTGCTGCCTCGGGCGCATGTGTTGCAGGGTGAGGCGGCGACCCTCGCGGCGGTGCAGGGCCAGGCCGGTAACTGTCGGCTGCTGCATCTGGCGACCCACGCGCTGTATCGCGCTGATAACCCGCTGTTTTCCGGGCTGCAGTTGGCGGACGGCTGGCTGCTCGCCCGCGATCTGTACGCCCTGCGGCTCTCCTGCGACCTGGCGACCCTTTCCGCCTGCCAGACCGGCGTAGCGCTCGCGGAGGCCGGTGACGAGCTTTTCGGGCTGGTGCGCGGGTTCCTGGCGGCGGGCGCGCGGTCGGTGGCCGCCAGCCTGTGGCCCGCCGATGACGAGGCGACGGCGGCTCTTATGCAGGAGTTTTATGAGAGGCTCTTACAGGGGCAGTCGAAAGCCTCCGCGCTGCGGAGCGCGCAACAGGCTGTCCGGGGTCGATTTCCCCATCCCTATCACTGGGCTGCTTTCGTGCTCATCGGAGAACGCGGCTGCCACGTTTCTGCGCCTGCCTGACCAGCGTCGGGCACGGTAAAATCGGGTGAAATAAGGAATAAGAGAGATGAATATTACAAATCTATGGTCGAAATGCGGGGGGACGCCGATACGCCTGGCCGTCGCCTTCGTGATGCTCACCCTCTGCGGCGCACGCGCGACGGCGGACAATATTGTTGCCGGGCATGTGCTGGTGCGAGTCGCCTCTGGCGTCGATATTCGGGTTCTGGCCGCCGATTATAAAACGACGGCACAGAATCAGGTGGCAGGAACCAGTCTGTATAGTGTGAACACGCCTCGCGGCGTTACGGAGACACAGTTTGCCGCCCGCCTGAGTAAAGACAGGCGTGTGCTCTATGCCGAGCCGGATCTTTTTATCATCTCCCCGGAAGTGGACGGCGCTCCGTTTCACCTGGCATTCGACCGAACACAGACTTCCACCGCGTATATCGACGCCCTGAGTTACGCGCAGGTAAACCTCGGGCAGGTGGATGCGCTGGGGCAGATCCACGGCAACACCCCTCTGGCGACGGGCAGCGGCATTATCGTCGCCGTTCTGGATACTGGTGCGACCTTCACGCACCGGGACCTTCAGGGCCACTATCTGGCCGGTTATAACGCTCTCGCGCCGAACACGCTGCCCTGGGACGTGGCGGACGGCTCGACGAACGCCGAAGTGGGGCATGGCACGATGATCGCTGGCATCATCGCCCGCCTTGCGCCCCGCGCCGTGATTATGCCCGTCCGTGTCCTCAACGGCGATGGCAACGGAACCCTGCTTACGCTGGTGCAGGGCATTCACTACGCGACCACCCACGGCGCGCGGGTGATCAATATGAGCTTCAGTTGCTCGACGAACTCCGGCGCACTCAACGATGCGCTCGGCGAAGCGGAGCAGATGGGCATCGTGCTCGTGGCGGCGGCAGGTAACAACAATGTGGAACAGCCGCTGGCGCCCGCTGTCGGGCGAGGAACCCTGGCCGTCGGCGCTGTCGATGCGGACAATACCAAGAGCTCTTTCTCGAACTTCGGCTCCTTTGTCCGCGTGGTCGCACCCGGAAGCAGTATCCGCAGCACGTTCGCGGATGGCGGATACGCCACATGGTCGGGAACGTCGTTCGCCGCGCCCTTCGTCGCCGCCGAAGCCGCGCTTGTCCTCTCCGTTGCACCGTCGCTTACCGCCGCTCAGGTATCCGACTGCATTCGCGGGACTGCTCACTCGGTCGACAACAACAACAAGCCTTTCAAGGGTAAACTTGGCAAAGGTATCATCGACATAGAAGCCGCAGTGAAAGCGGTTCATCCCTGACACGGTACCCCTAATGTGGGCTGCTCAGAACGCCGGACTGATCCCTCAGTCCGGCATTTGTTCGACCGCATTTTCGCGAAGCGCTGGCCTGATCGTGTCGTCGTCAGGGCTGGTTCGCCAGCCACTCCTCGTCGCGCGTGCCAGAAGCGAAGGTTCCATCGGCTCTCTTCTCCCGTCTGCGCCACTTCGAATGACCGTCCGCGAGGACGTACACGAATCCATCGCTGTGGCGGGAGTAGCCGTCCTGCGATTTTCCTCCGACGGAAAGCCGGGTCGCATCGCGTTTGCCCCATTGCCAGTTGATCTCGTGGCGGGCATGGCCGAGCGTTATGTTATCGCCGTCGCCGGTATCGGTGTCGGAGGGCAGATTGTCGGCGATGAGAATAGTCGAGGCCGGAGTATTGATCGCCGCGTCTGCCTGGCCTGCGACACCGATGTGGCGGCAGGCAGGATCGTCGGCGGAGGAGCAGGCGGCCGCGATAATATCGTTGATACCGTAGTTGTACGTCCACTGCTCGCTATAGGTGGTCATCCCCGTCTTGAAGACGATCTTCTGATTGGCGCTCGGACACTGCAGCATCTGCCAGTTTTTCGTGTAGGGCTGGAGCATATCTCCCCACAGGTATTCGTGGGCAGCGTCTACGTCCCCGCCGAGTTCGGTGCGGGGCAGCGTTTCGTCATAGTCCTGCACATACATGCGCACCGCAAGGCCGACCTGCTTCAGGTTGCTGAGGCAGGCGGTCTGTCGCGCTTTTTCCCGTGCCTGAGCGAAGACAGGAAAGAGGATCGCTGCCAGGATCGCAATGATAGCGATTACCACAAGCAGCTCGATGAGCGTAAAGCCAGAGCGAGCGGAAGCCCGCAAGGAAAGAGAGCGCATAGAAGCCTCTCCTTTCTGTTCGGAAATGGGTGTAGGCCGAAAGGCGAGAGGCATTGCTGGCACTACAAAAACAAGTATACCCAATACTAAATAAACAATTCAACGCCGGAATGGATTATTTTTAGACACGGCTAAAAATTTGTTACGGCAACCCGTTCTATTCCCGCCTCTGTTCGGAAAAATGAGTGCGTCCTCTGACTGGCGTTGACTTGACAAAACAAAACCAATATGCCAAAATGAACCAGTTGTGAACCAGTCGAGGAGGGAATGTGGGCAGCAAGAGTTCGGATGCAGGGGTACGCTTGCGCACTTTTCTGCGGGAGGGCGGGCTGCGCGTCGGAGACAGGCTGCCCGGAGAGCGCGAGTTGGCCGACCGCATCGGTCTGGGACGCACGGCGTTGCGGCCCCTGCTCGAAGCCCTGGAGAACGAAGGCACTCTGGAGCGGCGGCCACAGTCCGGCACCTTTCTGGCCCGCATTCCCGTACCGGGCGTGTCCTGCACGAAGATCGCCGTGATCGCGCCGTTTCGGGGGACCGGAGAGCCCGAAGATGCGATGAACGCGCCGTGGCTCTACCGCGTCGTCTCCGCCTTCGAACGCACGGTGGTGCCGGCGGGCGCGCGCGTGATTCTACTGGATCAATCTCCCCGCATCCCCGATCTCTGTTCCATCAAAGATCTGGTACTGGAAGCTGCCGCCGAGGGTGTTCAGGCCGTGGTGCTGCTGCACCCTTTCGGAAGCAGAGCCAAGATCGCCCATGCTTTCGCGCTGCTGCAAGATCGGGGCGTCCAGCCTGTGATCGTCTCCTCCCGCACCTACTCCGGACTTGCCAGCCAGGTCTACTTCGACTCGGGCTGGGGCGCCTATCTCGCCACGCGGTTTCTGATCCAACAGGGGCATCGGCGCATCGGTTTTGCGGGCGCGTCGAGCGGCCATGAGTGGGTCCAGGATCGGCTTGCAGGCTATCGAAGCGCCCTGGAAGCGGCGGAGATCGGAGAGGGTGCGGAGTGGGTCTGCCTGCCGGAAGAGGGCGAGCGTCTGGCCTCGTCCAGTGACGGAGTCGCCGCCTGGAAACGGTGGCGCTCTCTTCCACCGCACCTACGTCCCACCGCGGTGGCGGCGGCGAACGACGCCGTGGCGCTGGGTGTTCTGGAAGCGGCGCGCCAGGACGGTGTTTCGGTGCCCGCCGCGCTGTCGGTGATCGGGTTCGACAACGATCCCGGCGCGCTGTTGGCGGGCCTTACCACGCTGGAAAGGCCGACGGAGACGCTGGGGGAGACCGTCGCCCGCGTCACTCTCGAACAGCTTGCGCGGGGACCGGAGGCTGCAACGGTCTCCCTGCGCCTGCGGCCGGTGTTGATAGAACGCCGCTCCGTCGGCCCCCCGCTTGAAGACGGCTAGCGGATATAGCGAGAGGAGAAAAAATAAGATGAAGGTACTGGTAACGGGAGCCGCCGGCAATGCCGGGCAGGCCGTGTGTCGCGCGCTGTCCGCGACCGGGGCGACGATTCGCATGGCGGATGTGACCGCGCCTCCCAAAGAGAATGCGGCTCTCGGAGAGTTCGTGCGCTGCGACACGCGCACGGCGGACGATGTGCGGCATGCGGTGCAGGGCATGGACGCCGTAGTTCATCTCGCCGCGTGGCACTGTGCGCATGTGCCGCCGGTCAGCGATGCCACGATCTTCGCGGTCAATGTGGACGGCACGTTCCAGGTGTTCGAAGCCTGCCGCGAACAGGGGATCAAGGCCATCGTCTACGCCTCATCGATGGCTTTTGGATGGGGATCGGTCTACGGCGTCACCAAGGTCATCGGTGAAGACCTGTGCCGCACCTATCATGAGATGACCGGAGCCGCCGTCGCCATGCTACGCTATCACGACTTCGTCCCGAAGTCCTATCTGGCCTTTGGTCCGAAACTGCTGCGGAACGGCGTGGATCGGCGCGATGTGGCGGACGCCACGGTCGCCGCCGTTCAGGCGGCCGTCGAAAAGAGGATAGGACTGTTCCGGACCATCGTGCATACCAACCATCGGATGCCGACCGAGGTTCAGACCGAATTCCAGCGGCTTGGCCCCGCCTGGTGCGAATCGCAATTGCCGGGTGCACAACAGTTGCTCGCCAAATACGACATCGCGCTGCCGAACGGGGTGGAGCAGCACGACCTCTCCGAAGCAAAGACGCAGATGGGGTGGGAGCCGAAATACGGATTCATGGAGTTCCTCCGCGATCTCCAGGCGCGCGATGCGCGCGGAGAAGATATCCGCGCGCTCTTTACACCCTCCGACCTCTCGGTCGCCTACTGAAGCATAAATAAGTCGATAACCAACAACCTCAGGGAGACATATCATGGCACTTACGAAAAAGATGCTAGGCCGCACGGGCCGGGAAGTGACTCAGCTTGGCTACGGCGCGATGGAGGTGCGCGGCTCGCGCATCTGGGGCGGACGGCCGGTCACGGAGGAGCAGGCGGACACCATCCTGAACGCGGTCCTGGACTCCGGCATCAACTTTATCGATACCGCCAACGACTACGGGCGCAGCGAAGAGTTCATCGGGAAGTACCTTTCGAACCGGCGCAGCGAATATATCCTCGCGACCAAATGCGGCTGCACCGTCGTCCACCGCGACGAAAATACCGATGACACCCCCCACGTCTGGACGCGCGAGAATCTGTTTCGCGGCCTGCACGAGAGCCTGACGCGGATGAAGACCGACTATGTCGATGTGATGCAGCTCCACAATCCGAGTGTGGAACAGGTCGAGCAGGGCGATCTGGTTGCGGTGCTGCAGGAGATGCAGCAGCAGGGTAAAGTGCGCTGGATCGGCTGTTCCGCTACACTGCCGCATATCACCACTTATATCACTAATGGCGTATTCGACACCTATCAGATCCCTTACTCCGGGCTGGAGCGGGCGCATGAGGACGTGATCACGCGGGCAGCGACGGAGGGGGCGGGCATCATCGATCGCGGGGGCGTGGCGCGGGGCGAAGCTGGCGTTGGGCTCGGCAGCCAGGATCGCTGGAGCAAGTTCGAAGCGGCGAAGCTGGACGAACTGCGTGAGGAGGGCGAATCGCGCACGGCGTTCCTGCTGCGCTTCCTGCTGTCGCATCCACACATCCATACCACCATCGTCGGCACCTTGCACCCGGCCCACCTGCAGGAGAACATCGAGATCGCCGCGCGTGGCCCGCTCTCCGCCGAAGTCTACGCGGAAGCGAAGCAGCGGCTGGACGCAGTCGGTGAGAAGCCTGCTGAGTAGGGTCGAGGTCACCGTTCTGCAACCCGGTTCATGGCAGAGGAGACATGGCGTTTCCTCTGCCAGAGAGAAAGAGAGATGTTTATGAAACGGATGCTCGGAAGAAGCGGGGTCGAGGTGAGCGCCATCGGCCTGGGATGCTGGGCCATCGGCGGCCCCCATGCCCGCAACGGCAGCCCGGTCGGCTGGGGAGAGGTGAACGACAGCGAGTCGATCGCGGCATTGCGGCGCGGTTACGACCTGGGCTGCACCTTTTTCGATACAGCCGATGTCTACGGCTGCGGCCACAGCGAGAAGATCCTCGCCGACGCGCTGGGCCATGTGCGGGAGAAGATCGTTATCGCCACCAAGGCGGGCTATACCTATGTCGAGGAGACCCGCGAAGCGCCCGGTGAAAGCGGAGATCCAGACTATATCCGCCGCTGCTGCGACGAAAGCCTGCGCCGCCTCAAGACCGACTACATCGACCTCTATCAGTTCCATCTGGGCGGCTACCCGCTGGAGAAAGCTCCGGAAGTGCTGGCGGTGTTCCATGAACTGGTAGAGGCGGGCAAAGTTCGGTACATCGGCTGGAGCACCGACAGCCCGGAGCGCGCCGAACTCTTCGCGCAGAGTCCGCACTGTGTGGCGATCCAGCAGGGCTTCAACCTCTTCGGTGGCAACGAGGCGACGCTGGCAGTCTGCGAAAAGCACAACCTGGCGAGCATCCTGCGTGGACCGCTCGGCATGGGCATGCTGACCGGCAAGTTCACGGCCGACACGAAACTCCCGGACGAAGATATTCGACGCGGCTGGAACTTCAAAGAGGGCGGTCAGGCGGAGACGATGCGCAAAGTCGAGTCTTTGCGCGGTGTGTTGACCCAGGGCGGACGAACGCTCGCGCAGGGCGCGCTCTGCTGGCTGCTCGCCCGCAGCCCCAATATGATCCCCATTCCTGGCTTCAAGACGGTCGCACAGGTAGAGGACAATCTGGGCGCTATGAACTTCGGCCCCCTCGCTCCCGAGCAGATGGCAGAGGTTGATCGGATTCTAGGCCGTACACGCTCGTAACAGGGCGAGGCAGTTACTGTGCCGAGCCTCGCCCTGTTTTAGGGGTAAAATGGAGATCGAAACCAGATGGGTGAGGAGAACAACGTGGTAGAGCATATCGTATTGTTTAAGTGGAAGCCGGAGGCGACGGCGGAGCAGATCGCACAGGCGGTCGCGGGGCTGCGGGGCCTGAAAGAGCAGGTTCCCAACATTCTGGATCTGAGCGTAGGGGAGAATTTTTCGGATCGTGCGCAGGGCTTTACACATGGCCTTTTGGTGCGCTTTCCGGACAAGGCCGCCCTGGAAGTGTACGGGCCGCATCCGGCGCATCAGCATGTCGTACAGACATTCATCAACCCAATCCGAGAGAATGTGCTCGCCTTCGACTACGAGGTCTGAGGCTCTGGAGAAGCAGATCGAAGAGGCCGTCGAGAGATTGCGGCAGGAGCGATATTTCTCCGGCTTTTCGTCTTGCCTGGTTTACGGGATAGGCGCCGCCGCCTAAGCGGCCATCCGCTGAAGGTTCGTAATTTCTCCGAGGCCAGCGAGATCAACGCGCGCGAAATTTCTACGAGCATTGACCGGACGGCTACTTAGTGCCTACTGTCCTTATCGAATCGGTTCCGCCCGTACTCGTCTTGAAACGAGCGCGTACCCGGGCCGTCGGCCACCTGCACGACAAAATACTGAAAAGAGAAATAGAGGGTTAAGACCATGATCGTCATAATGAGCCAGAGGGCGGGCGGCGTCTTCCCCCAGTAGCGCAAGGGACTCTTCTCCCAGCCACAGGCCAGGCATTTCACGGCATGGCGCGTCATCGGCAGACGACAGTTCGGGCAGGGCCTCCAAGAAGGCCCGTATTTCCGGAATTTCCGCACTCTTTTTTTGCGCAGGTAGCGCATAACGGGGTTTTTGACCGGCGGCGCCCACCCGCAGACCAGGCACAGTTTGGCATGGGGCGGCATGGGCACATGGCAGACTTTACACGTATGCAGATCGAGGTCGGTTTCGACAGCATTCCGCATCTTGATCTCTTCCAGAAGGTACCCCGCCGCATCACGCATGGTCTTTTTGCGATCCGGCGCCCAACCGCAGATCATACATCTTCTATCGAAGGGCGGAACCAGGATGTCGCATTCCGGGCATATGTCTCCCCGCGGAGGATCGTCATTCGGCTGGAGACGTTCCCGTACCTCGCCCTTCACTTCCGCCAGGGCATACCCCAGCGTGGCGAGCCTGCCCTTTGCGCGTGGTCGTTCCCAGCCACAGCAGAGGCAGCCGGAGGCCCAGGGCGGGATCTGCACCGCACAGTGGGGACAGAGGATCGCCTTCCCCGCCACCCGCTTCACCCATTGGCGGCGCAGGTGCAGCCAGGCACGCATGAGTTGATTCGCCTCGGATATCTGTACTTCCGGAGAACGCAGACAGAGTGGACACCGAGTGGCTCTGCTCGGCATGGCCCACTGGCAGTGCGGACACGCCATTGTTTCGCCGGATCGACGCAGATTCAGATTGACAAGGCGTAGCAGGAAATGCCGCACGGTAGGGCGAACCGCAGCGCGGTAGCCTCCCTTCCACCCGCAGTACCGACAACGTCCAGCATTTTTGGAGATCTGCTCCTGACAGTCGGGGCAGGGAGCCATAGGCCTCCCGGTCCACTGGTAGACTCGGAAACCTGCCTTCACCAGTTTGTGGCGGAAGGATCGCAGTCGTTCGGGGACGCGATTGTTGAGGGGGCGCCCCCAACCGCACCGGCGGCACGTTTTGCGCCACCGATGTATCGGTGACGCGCAGTTCGGGCACTGAAAGTAGTTATGCACTCGGTTACGGCTCAATCGTTCCCTCGTATCGACCTGACAACCCGGCCTCTTCCCGTTTCGGCGCCTTCCAGCAAGAACCTGGCTTCTAACAGCAAAGCCAACTTTTTGGCAGCCAGCGCTTCTTCATACGTCTGGGTCGTGTTCATCGTTCACGATTCTTCAGACAAACCTGTTTGAAGCAAAGCATACCTGATTGTAGAGGATAAGGCACCGGAACGGCGTCCTCGGAACGGCAGATTTTGAAGCGAACGGTCTGCATTGTCAGACTCTCCTGAGAACCGTTCCCTCAGGACAGACGGTATTAACTCTCGCGGCGAACGTTGGAGATCCAGGGGTATTCTCCCTACGCTGTGCGCCTGTAAGGGGGCGTTTGCGAGGATACAGGCCTGTTGGGCAGGACAACTCCGCTCTCCCGCCGAACATCCATCTGACCACTTTCTTTTTCGAAACGGAGACGACTTCACCATGCGCGTTCTCGTCATCGGCGGCTGCGGCTATGTCGGCAGTCTGGTCTGCCCTCTCCTGGCCCGCCAGCACTCCCTGCGCTTTTTCGACCTCAAGCCGCCCGCCGTAGAGCCCGAAAACTTTCTCGGTTTCCACCAGGGCAACGTTGACGATTCCGAGGCCCTTGCCGCCGCCTGCGGGGGCATAGACGCTCTGCTCTATATGGCGATGGGCAGCAACGACTGGAGCTCCGGTCCCTTCGTGGCCTCCTCCTTCGATGTCAACATCAAGGGAGTGCATCTCGCGCTCGCCGCCGCCCACGAGGCAGGGATCGCGCATGCCGTCTACACCAGCAGTATGTCTATCTACGATGGCAACCTTAATCATCGTTACTTTCCCGACGAAGAGATCACCCCGGACTCGCGTGACGTCTATGGTTTGACCAAATTTATGGGGGAGCTCGTCTGCCGCAACGCCTGTCGCTCCTGGGGAATGTCCGTCAACGCCCTGCGCCTCTGCCATCCTACGCTCACCGAACGCTGGCTCGCGCAGACTCACGTGGGCACGCCGACCATCTCGACCGCCGAAACCGATGTCGCCCGCGCGCTCCTCGCTGCGCTCGACTATCGCGGCAACGGCTTCAATGCGTTCATGATCTCCGGGGACTACGAACAGAAGCTCATGAATATGTCGAAAGCCCGACGTCTCCTCGGCTGGGAGCCTCTGGCCCGACCGCAGTCCTAGCGCTGTGTCTCACGAAGATCTCTTCGACGGATCATGAAGGCGTCGGAGCAGACAGGGCATAGGTCGTCGCCTCTGCCAGCGTCATTCCCATGCCATACTGCCAGGCTGTCTGCCATGTCGCCTGATCGAGCGTGTCGCCTAACTCGGCGGCAAGGTTCTTGATGGCGTCCTGCGTGGCCAGGTCGGGGGTGATACCCTCTTCTCGGTAGCCGCGATCGGCGCTTGCTAACAGCGTCACCGCCCGGACGGGCTGCCTCGATCCCGCACAGAACTTTCCGAATTTATACAGACACTGAACGACACTGCGGGTTTCGTGGAGGGATTCGAAGAGCGAAAGACACTGTCCTAACTGTTCCTGTGCCTGAAGGGCATCGCCCTGCCGAAAGGCGACCTCCGCCATGTCCCAGCGCGTCCACCCTTCGCGATCAACGGCATGACTTTGGCGACTGGCTGCCAGTGCCTGTTCGAAGCAGCGCCATGCGGCCGCATAGTTCTGCTGCGAAGCGGCTACCCACGCCTGACTGCGCCACAGATCCGGCACCTCAGACGGCAGGAAGCGCTCGGCAAGCGACAGAGCTTCGTCGTAATAGGCTCGCGCTTCCGCGTACTCTTTCTCCGCAAGCGAGATCTCTCCCAGCGCCGCCAGAGGAAAGTAGCGTGAAGGCCAGTCGTCGCTCTGCCGGGCTGCCTCAAGCAGCGTTTGCAGCCGCAGGCGCGCTGTATCGACTTCGCCGGATCTCCAGAGATGCAGCGCGGCTTTGGCGCTGTACTCGGCGATATCCACGGTCTCTCCACCCTGTATCGCGCAGGCCAGGGTAGCTTCGGCGTACTCCAGCGCCGCTCGCCTGTCTCCGCGTTCCTCTTCCTGCGATGTCAGCAGTGCGAACGCACGCATCTGCCACCGCTTCTCGCCGCAGGCGCGCGCCACATCCAGCGCCTGATTCGCCAGCTCTTCACTGGCGGGGCTGCCCAGCCACTGCGCCCAGGAGGCGACGCTGAACGCGATACGCGCCCCCAGCGGTGTCGGCGGCGCGGGCTGCCGCTGCAGTCGCGTGATCCACTCCTGTGCATTCTGCACCGGCCAGGTGCGCGTTCCATATAAAATAAATTCCAACCACAGCGCGGTATCGGCATCCTCTTCCCGGTACCATGCGTGAACGGCGCGGAAGTTGTCGCGTTCGATCCACATCCGATCCAGCCAGTCCGGCAACTCGAAGCCCGTCCCGCTCCCCTCGATCAGACGCACCATGTGCCCGAAGTAGTCTATGTAGCGCGTCTGCACCCACCGGCGCTCGTCCGGCGACAGGTGTTCTGAGGCATACTCCCGGGTTGTCTCCAGCAGGCGGTAGCGACCTCGTTCTTCCTGCTCCTCGTACACAACAAGGGATTTATCGACCAGGGAGGTGAGCAGATCGAGTACAGTGGGACCGGAGCCGCCCCGGACCGCCGGAGGCAACGTCCCCGCACTGTCCCGGCTCTCCTCTTTTTCTTCAGCGCAGACGGATTCGGCGGCTTCCAGTGTCCATCCGCCGGCAAATACCGTCAGGCCGCGCAATAACCTGCGCTCGGCTTCATTGAGGAGATCGTAGCTCCAGTCGAGGGCCGCTTGCAGCGTACGGTGGCGCGCACGGGCAGGATCTCCGGACGCCGACAGACGAAACCGACTGTCCAGCCGACTCGCAATCTCCAGCGCCGAAAGACTTCGGAACCGGGCGGCGACCAGTTCCAGCGCGAGAGGAAGCCCATCCAACTGACGGCATATCTGCGCGACAGCGGGCGCATTACGCGGAGTCAGACGGAAGGCTGGGGAGGCCCGCTTCGCGCGGTCGAGCAGGAGCGCAACCGATTCGTAGTTTGCCAGGTCTGCGGCAAATACGTTCGGGTCGTCCGACGCGGTAGGTGCAGGCGGAATACCCAGCGGCGCGACCATCCAGATGGCTTCGCCGGGAACGTAGAGTGGCTGGCGACTGGTACACAGTATCCGCAGCAAGGGGCAGGCGCGCAGCATATCCGTGGCAAGACGCGCGCAGGCGTCCGCGATATGTTCGCCGTTATCCAGAATCAGCAACAGCCGCTTCTGTCTGATGAAGCCACACAGGACCTCTTCCGGCATAATGTCCGTGTCCTGGCATAGTCCCAGCGCTGCGGCAACGGCGTGGGGGACGGATTCGCCATCCCGTATCGGCGCGAGATCGGCAAACCATATGCCTGCGGGAAATTCGTCGCCCATCTCCTCCGCCACGGCGAGCGCCAGACGCGTCTTGCCGACGCCGCCTGTACCCGTCAGCGTAACGAGCCGCGCTGTTCGCAGGGCCTCCCGCACCTCCCACGTATCCCCGATGCGCCCGATAAGTGAGGTCAGTGGAGAGGGTAGACCGGAAGAAATGGCGTTGGCTTTTGGTGACGCGGTCAGGGAGGGCCTCTGGTTCCCATGCTCCAAATTTTTAGGAACACCGAACAGGCCAGAAGAGCGTTCCTGCGTGGCGTCCCTTTCCTGCGCGTACTCCTGTGCGCTGCGGCGTAGTCTTTGATGCAAGGCTTGCGTTTCGGGGGATGGCTCGGAATGCAGCTCTCGCATCAACAGGTGGCGGAACTCCCGATAGGCGAACATGGCGGCAGCCCTATCTCCCATAGCGGCCAGCGTCTCCATCAGGGTACGATGGGCGGCCTCGCGGTAGGGATCTGCCGCCAGAAGTTGCTCAAGACGGTGAACGGCTTCCGCCGGGTCGCCGTCCTGGATGGCCTCTGCTGCCAGCGCTTCCAGCGTGTCGAGGTAGGACTGCTGGCGCGCTTCGCTCTCCGCGAAAACCCACTCGTTCGTCCAGCCCTCGAGCAGCGGCCCGCGATAGAGGGCGATCGCCTCTTGCCTCTGCTTTTTAGAGGTCGTCTGGCTGCTGTGGCAGGCGGCGTCGAAGACGTGTACGTCACAGAAGCCGCCCGTGAAGTCCAGCCGCAGAGTGCGCGGCGTCGGAGATTCGAGCCGGTACGCCTGCTCGCCTAAAACGCGCCGTACATCGACGAGGTTGCGCCGCAAATTATAGAGAGCCTGATCTTCGCTGCTGTCGGGCCACAGCATTGCCGCAAGCCAGGAGCGTTCCAGGGCCCGATGGGGTCGAAGGGCCAGCAGCGCCAGCAGGCTCAGCCCGGCTCGGGCGCGCAAGTGGGGCAGGGGTTTGCCACCCAGGCGCGCTTCTACTGGCCCCAAGAGCCGCAAGTCAAAGGCGGCGATCGGCGTTGCGGCCTCTTCACTTTCCCTCGGGGCACCTTCGTATTCCCTATCCACGCTGTTGCCTCCGCTTCAGACGCATAATTTCCTTCGTTCGGGCCATGATGTTTCCCTAGATTCGGCAACGGTTCGGGCCACACCTGCCTGTTATCCTTAAAGAGGCACTCTTGTGTGACACACGGCCCTACTGCCTGGCCAGCGATTCGTGTTCACACAGATCTCGAAAGGAAACCCGGAAAGCGGGTTTTAGCAAGGATAACAGTATGCGCCAACCTCTTCGAGCACCTCTGCTTTACGTATTGACCGCCATGGCATTGTACGCCGGCGCCTCCCAGCAGCCTGCGCGGGCACAGTTCACCTTTACACTTCTCACGCCCGCTGTGACCGCCAGTCGGGGCGACACCGTGACGTTTCGGGGCGCGCTTACCAATAACACCGGCGCGCCCCTGTATCTGAACAACGATCTCGGTCTGGTCGATCCACCCCTGGTTCTGGACGATGCGCCGTTTCAGAATCAGTTCCTTGTGCCGACGCCGCAGCCGACCCTGCCTTCGGACGGCCTGTCCACGACCTACGATCTATTCACGGTCAGTCTGCCTGCCGACCCAACGTTGTATGATGGTCTGCCCTCCACATTCAGCGGCAGTTTCACACTCTATGGCGGCGCCACCAACGCGGACCAGAACATCCTCGGCAGGCAGGACTTCACCGTTACCCTCACCCCTGCCAGTCCCGACGTTCCCGAGCCCGGCACCTGCGTCCTGCTGATGGCCCTCGTCATCAGCGGAGCCGATTTTGCCCGGCGGCGCGCACGCCGCTAACGAACCACCCAATATATGAGAGAGCTATAGTAAGGAAGAAAACACCATGAAGTCCTGGAAATGTACCTACTGCTCACGACTGCTCGGCAGTCTGCTCTGCTTGTTTCTATTCGCGCAGCTTACGATCACGAAAGCGCATGCGCAGCTCACCGCAGTGCTGCATGGATTGCAACAGTCTGTCGTCGACAACCCGCGCTATCAGTATTTTCCGTTCACTTACGATACGGCGGGCAGCAGCATCTGGGGACCGGGCGTGCCCGGCACACAGCAGGTAGACTTTGCGATACCCCTCGCCTCGCCCGACTGGAATCAGACGCTCGGCTATTTTTTCGATCCCTGTATCGTCCTTGGCTGCACGTTCGGCGCTGGTTTCAGGGCTGGGGTCACCGCGTCTACCAACGCTAGCTTTCACGCGAAAGCCGATCTCGGCTCCGTAGATCTGCACTGTCCCGGTGGTGTGGGCATTGACTACCCTGAGGACAGCGCGATAAAGCCGGGGCAACCGTTCACGATACAGACATACTGCATCGTAGATCAGACGGCATTTATGAACATCAATGCTGCTCATCTAAGTCTGTCCGTGAACGGGCGGATGGATGCCAAAATGGACTTTGCGTTTGTCGCCAAAGCGGCCGGAAAAGAACTGGTCAATGAGAATCTATTCCACCTTCTCGGCCTGAATTCGCCTTCGTTCTCCCGCGAACAGGAAGTTTTCAATACGGGGAACTGGCTGCAGTCCGGCGGCGATTACCCGCTTCCTATTCCGCCGTATATCGGCACAGGCTTTTTTCACGTTCCCTACCTTGGCGCGCGTGGAACCCTTCGCAACGACAAACTAAAGGCCCGCGCTTCCGATAATTTCCTGACTTTTCACGCCGATCTGACGAACATGCTTCTACAGTACTTCGCACTTGGGATTCCTATCCCGCTCAACGGCGATTACGACTATGCCGGGTTCAACTTCCATTTCCACCTGCTCGATCTTCAGCTGCAGGCGGATGCGAAGATACGGCAGGACTTTACGTTCGACCCGCGCCCATGGATTCAGTTCAAAGCGACGAACGGTAAGACCTATAACATTCAAGCGGGCGACAGCGTCACGTTTACCGCGCCTCCGAGTACCGGCAGGCTAAGCATTACGCCTACTATCGTGTACAATCTGAATAGCTTCTCGGACGATACGGCCACCACCGTAGCCCCGGCCCCCGCCCCCCCGCGCCCCACCGCCACGCGCGGGGCGACGCAATTCGGATACGACCTCTTCAGCTTCAACCTGAACCCATTCGGTACGCAGAC
>JBBQPO010000009.1:0-51714 GCA_038217285.1 Chthonomonadales bacterium | reverse complement strand
CCTCTTGACGGACAGTCGAGATTAGGGCAAAATGTAGGTTGTGGGTGCATGGAAACCTCCTAAGTTGGATGTGGTAATCAAACTTACGAAGGACATGCCCCACTTTTCACATTTTCACCGTTTGATGCGGTTCTACCTCTGTCTCCTGCCACCTGTCGGAATTTCGTGATGAATGGCGGTTGTTTTGTTCTCGATCCGTCTGCGAACGGTTGACAAATCCGGAAACCCAGGTTATAATGATAGAAAGGTTTGCATCGTGCAAACCTGGTTCCCGTATATGGGTGTGAGGAGTGTTGCCGTGTCGCGTATAATCAGACCTCAATTGGTGGAGATGGGCCGCCGTATGCAGGCCCGCCGTGACGAGCACAAGTGGTCGCAGCAAGACGTAATCACCAGGCTTGAGACGGCCGGCATCGAGATGACGCGCGCGGCCTATTCGCACTGGGAAACCGGGCGGGCGGACATACCGTCTTCGGCTCTGTCGGCGATTGCGAAGATCCTGATGATACCGGCAGCCTACCTGCTCGGGGAAAAGTCCGAAGACTCGTGGCTGGACGAAGAGGCCATGGAATTTTATAACGGAACCTCCCCGGAGTTGCGGGTGGCGGCGCGCGCGACTCTGAAGGCGCTTTTCGAAGAGTCGGATCGCCAGCGGACGACCCACGGCCACAAGGCCTTGTAGGAAGACGAGTAGGAGTAGTACCATGCAGGCTCGACATGAGGTGGCGGCGCGGTTGCTGGAGGTGATCATCGAGCGCGCCGGAGGCAGGATGCCGGAGACTCCCCTGGAGTGGCGCACGGTGGCGCGTCGGCTGGGCGTGGAACGCATCAAACTGGTTTCGCCGAAGCTGTTGCCGACGCCTCTGCTGCGCGACGGCGTGATGTGGCTGCCGCGTGTCCGGCATCGCTACTGTCTGATGATGCGCTACCTGGCGCACGAGACCGCCGAAGCGGGTCTGATGTGGGAGGGAGAGGCTCCGCTTGTCTACCCCTCCACCGGAGGGACGAACGATCGGCATCGAATCGCCGTTCTTATCGAAAATCTAGCCGTGGCCAGCGCGAAAGCGCGGTAAGTTCCGACAGGCGAATGCGACAAAAGCTCGCCCCGCGAAAACACCGTTTTCGCGGGGCGAGCTTTTGTAGAGACGGCCCGGTCAGACGGCGGCGGCGACTAGGGCCT
This sequence comes from Chthonomonadales bacterium, assembly GCA_038217285.1. GTDB lineage: Bacteria > Armatimonadota > Chthonomonadetes > Chthonomonadales > Chthonomonadaceae > JANXLO01. Next base: position 50,534 of record JBBQPO010000009.1, on the reverse strand, counting down.
GGACGTGGTGGGCCTCGTTCTGCGCGAGGCAGATCTGCATCGCGCGAAAGACCGCAATGGCCTCCTGACCGTGCAGCGTGAACGTGTGACTTTCGTTCATGAAATGCAGGTAGAGGGTCTTCGGTTCGTGGGCAGACTCGTCCATAGAGACCTGAATGTAGGCGATGGTATCGGTGTTGAAATAGCGTGAGCCGGATTTGATCCACATGATTGCGTACCCTCTTCGATGATGAGTCGTTCGGCCCCCAGAGGGCGGACGACGGGCAGACCAGGGGACAGGCGGCAGGGCAGCGCCGTCGTGACGGCGGTCCTGGCGGACAGGACGGTTCGGTCGGGCCGAGAAGCGCTTTGTGCGCCCATCGGAAAAACGATCAGGACCGAACGCAGAGAGATCAGGCACGAATGGTGACTTCCCAGATCACTTCGCGAATGCCGTTGCGTCCGCGGAGAGAGTGGGAGATGACCTCCTTCTCATGTTCCAGGTTGATGTCCGGGTGGGAGCGCAGGTGAGAGATCACCCCGCGCAGGTAAGCGACCCCGTGCATGACGCGGACTTCCAGTTGCGAGGAGTCCAGGTAGCGACGGGTGATCTGCGCCCGAACGGCTCGGGTCGCCTCGGAATCGACTGCAGGCATAGCGGAAACTCCTTTTCCCAAGGCACTGCGTGGTCGGGCCGCGCCGAAACATTCGGCCACTGCCTTTCACCTCTCTTCGGCGGCATCGCCTCTTTCGCACTCTCCGATGACTCGGCGGTGAATCGCTCCCCAGTTGTGGTCGCGAATCGCGGCTGCGGTCGAGACGGCTCCTGCTGCTCTGCCACGCACTGTTGTTGCAACCAATCACACTCCACTGTTTAGACGTCACGCGGTTCGATTTCGCTACATAATTTTGCGCCGTTGTCGCAAAATTTTACGGACGGCCAACTTCCCGCGACGAGACTTTTGGTGTATAATGTTCGCATCTCGCCTGCGCCTCTTTCAGAGAGTGGGCCGTAAGGAATCAACCTGATGTCGGACCGTTCGGAATTCGATGCGCAGTTCATGCCACCGGTGGAGCTGCAGGAGGCCTGGAACCGCGTTCCCGCCATTGTCAAACTGGGTCATCCGGTGCTGCGGCAGCAGGCGCTGGCCGTCACGCGCGTCACCACAGAGACGCGCCGCTTGATCGAGCACATGACTGTCACCATGCGGCAGGCGCGCGGCCTCGGGCTGGCGGCGCCCCAGGTCGGCGTCTCGACACGCATTCTGATCTACGATGCCGGGGACGGCCTGCGCGTGCTGATCAATCCGAAGATCATGGGGATGAAGGGTCAGCAGTTGGACCCACCGGAGGGCTGCCTCTCGATACCGGGCCTGACCGGGCAGGTCGTCCGTGGGCAGGAGCTGCGCGTCAAGGGCTTCGACGGTCGGCTGCGTCCCGTCTCGATCCGGGCCACCGGCCTGGAGGCGCGTGTCCTCCAGCATGAGATAGACCATCTCGACGGCGTGCTGTTCATCGATCGCGCGGACCCCGACACGCTCGAATGGTCGATCGGCGGCGACGATGACGACGAAGAGGACGATGGGGACGATGGGGACGAAGAGGACGCGTTGCCGGAGCCAAAGAAGGCACCGGGTAAAGAGGCCGCCGAACGATGACATCGCGCAAACTAAAAACCGTTTTCTTCGGCACGGCTGATTTCGCGGTTCCGGTGCTGATGGCGCTGCTGGAGGCGGGGCACGAGGTGCTCGCGGTGGTGACGCAGCCCGACAAGCCGCAGGGGCGGGGCATGCAGGTGACCGCCTCCCCGGTGAAAAAGGCGGCGGAGCGGCACGGTCTGCCCGTATTGCAGCCGCGTCGGGTTCGTTCCGCCTCCTTCCTTGCGAAGATGCGCGAACTGGCCCCCGAGGTGCTGACGCTCGCCGCTTTCGGCCAGATCGTGCCGCAGGAGCTGCTCGACCTGCCGCCTCTCGGCCCAATCAACGTGCATGGCTCGCTGCTGCCGAAATATCGCGGCGCGGCCCCTATTCAGCGTGCTGTCATGGCGGGCGAAGCCGAAACCGGCGTCACGACCATGTGGATGGACGCCACCCTCGACACCGGTGATATGCTGCTGGCCCGCTCCCTGCCTATCGAATCCGACGATACGGCGGGCACGCTCTTCCCGAAACTCGCCGCGCTGGGCGCGGAACTGCTCGTAGAGACCCTGGATGGTCTCGCGACAGGCACCCTCTCCCGTCGTCCGCAAGACCCCGCCCTCGCGACCTTCGCCCCGGTGCTGACTCCGGAAGACGGCCTGCTGGACTGGAACGATTCGGCCCGCGCCCTGCACCACCGCATTCGCGGCGTCAGTCCGAAACCGGGCGCTTTCGCCGAGATCGCCGGTCGCCGTGTCAAGATCTGGGCCTCGCATCTCGTCCCGGATTCCGCCGACCCGACCCCCCCCGGCACGATTCTCTCGTTCTCCAAACATCCCGCCGGAGTCCTCGTCGCTGCCGGACAGGGCACCGCTCTCCTCCTCACCGAAACCCAGCCCGACAGCGGCAAACGCATGCCCGCCGACGCCTGGGCCCGCGGCCTCCGCCTCGTCCCCGGCAACACCTTCACGCCGCTAAAATAGAGAGCCTGCATCAGACTGGGTGCCAGTGTGTCCTCCTGCCATTGTCAAAACCAATGCGGGAGGTCCAATGTCTGTCCGTCTTACTTCAGCACGATAGGCAGCGCCACCTGGCCCAGGCGGATGCGCAGGGTGTGCGGTGTGCCGTCGTCTTCCAGGCAGATCGAAGCTTCGTGGATCGGCTGGCCGTCCAGTTCCATAGATTGTATGCCGTGGCTGACGTGGTCGGGGTTCTCCACGACGATCTCATAGGGTGTGCTGCGGTAGCGGTAACGCAGGGTGAAGCCGTCCCAGTCCGTGGGCAGGGTCGGATCGAGGGAGAGGCGGTCGCCGCGCAGGTGGAAGCCGAGGATCTCCTCCAGCCAGACGCGGTACATCCAGGCGGCCGAGCCTGTGTACCAGGTCCAGCCGCCCTGCCCGACACGGTCTTTGAGCGCATAGATGTCGGCGGCGACGACGTAAGGCTCGACCTTATAGCGCTGCACGTCGGCGGGTTCGCGGGTGTGTTCGACCGGGTTCATCATGCGCCGGATCTTGACCGCCTCGTCGCCTTTGCCCTGGCGCGCGAGCGCCAGCGGCACCCAGAGCGAGCCGTGGGTATACTGTCCGCCGTTCTCGCGCACACCGGGCGGATAGCCTTTGATATAGCCGGGATCGTGGGTGGTCTTGTCGAAGGGCGGCGTGAAGAGCAGCAGCAGGCGGTCGTTCGGCCGGACCAGGCGCTCCTGAACGGCCTGCATCGCCATCTCGGCGCGCTTCGGGTCGCCCGCGCCCGAGATGACCGCCCACGACTGACCCAGCGAGTCGATCTGCGCCTCGTCGTTCTCGTGAGATCCGAGCGGCGTGCCGTCGTCGAAATAGGCGCGGAGGTACCACGCGCCGTCCCACGCCTGCGCCTCGATCACCCCGGCCAGCAGATGGGCGCGCTGCTCGCACTCGATGGCCTCGGCCTCCTGGTTCCGCAGGCGGAGCAGCTCGGCGAAGTCGTGCAGCGTGTGGATCAGGAACCAGGCCAGCCAGACGCTCTCGCCCTTTCCCTCGATCCCAACCCGGTTCAGACCGTCGTTCCAGTCTCCGCCCCCGATCAGCGGCAGGCCATGCGGCCCGGCGGTCGCCCCTTTCGCGAGGGCGCGCCGACAGTGCTCCAGCAGAGTCGCCTTCTGCTCCGAGACCGTCGGCAGATAGAAAGCCTCGTGTTCGTGCTCTTCGAGCACCTTGCCGTCGAGGAAAGGCATCACTTCGTCCAGGATCGTCGTATCGCCGGTCACGCGCACGTAGTGCGCGGTCGTGAACGGCAGGAACAGCAGGTCGTCGGAGATACGGGTGCGGACGCCCGCGCCCGACGGCGGATGCCACCAGTGCTGCACGTCGCCCTGCACGAACTGCCGCGCCGCCGTCCGCACGATCTGCTCTCGCGCCAACTGCGGCGCGGCGTAGACCAGCGCCATGACATCCTGAAGTTGGTCGCGGAAGCCGTAAGCGCCGCCCGACTGATAGAAGGCCGACCGCCCCCAGAGCCTGCAACTGACATCCTGATAGAGCAGCCAGCGGTTCAGCAGGAAGTTCACCGCCAGATCGGGGGTTTCGACCTGAACCGTGTCGAGCAGACGGTCCCACCAGGCGCAGGTCGTCGTGAGAGTCTGCTCAAAGACCTGGGCCGAGCGGAATCGCTCGACGAGCGCGCCGACTTCGGCCATATCCGCCGCCTGACCCAGCAGAAAGACGACTTCGGTCTCCTGCTGCGGCTCTATCTCGACCGTGACCTGCAGGGCGTAGCAGGGATCCAGCCCTGCTCCCACGCGCCCGGAGAGGCGTGTACGCGTCAGGCCCGCTGGAGCGGAGGAGAGACCGTTGCGGCCCAGAAACTCCGCCCGATCTCCGGTGTAGGAGACGATGGGCAGGTTGGAGGCGGCGAACGCGATTCGGTCCCCGAAATCGGGATGATACGGGTTCCCCGCCGTCAGGATCTGGCGCTGCCCGTCCCACTGGGTAAAGATATGGTTCTGAGTCTCTTCGCGCTCTGTGCCGAGCGTCCACTCGCCGTAAAGGGTGACGGTCAGACGCCGCCTGCGTGAGGAGCGGTTGGTGAGCCGCAGGCGCTGCAGGCGCACTGGCGCGCCGCCCGCGTCGTCTACGGGAACGCAGGTCGTCAGCCACTGGTCGATGGAGTGGCTGTTATGCTCGAAATGCGTATAGCCCTGCCCGTGCCGGATACGATAGGCATCCTCCTCGCGAACCGGCAGGGGCGTCGGCGTCCAGACGACGCCCAACTCCTCGTCGCGAATATAGAGCGCCTCCCCGCCCGGATCGGAGACCGGGTCGTTGGTCCAGGGCGTGAGGCGATTGCTCTGACTGTTGCCGTACCAGGAGTAGCCCTGCCCCAACTCCGACACCAGCGTCCCAAAGGAGGGATTGGCCATGACGTTGATCCAGGGCATAGGGGTCTCGTCGCCTGGCCCGAGATAGATGACGTACTCCCGGCCGTCCGGCGTGAATCCGCCCAGGCCGTTGAAGTAAGCCAGCTCCAGGAAGGGCAGGGGAGCCGACGGCTCTTCACCGATAGGCGGGCCTTTCGTGAGTGGCGGCGGAACCGTTACGGACTGCGTGGGCGTCCCGAGCTGCTGCACCAGCGACCCGCGCGCGGCGATCAACACCACGCGGGCGGTCGTCAGAAGCAGAGCGCGATCCTCCGGCGGTATCTGCCCCGCCGGACGCAGAAAGACGCCGCCGGGCCGATCCGTGCCCGTCAACTGCGAATAGGCGTCCACCATGCGCCGCAGTTGGTTTTGCAGTGGCTGATCGTACGTGACGGCCTCCTCGTTCAGGATGACGAGGTCGGCCTTCAGGCCGTGGGCCTGCCAGTAGGTGTGTGCCATCAATGTCTGCCGCACCAGATCGCTGTCCTGCTCCTCCCCGATCGAAACGACGACGATAGGCAGATCACCGGAGATCCCATAGGCCCAGAGCCGGGACTGACCGAGTTCGCGCCGCGAGAGGCGTTCCGAGGCAGGGCGCAGCAGAGCGTTGGGGTAGAGGACATGCGCCGCCAACTGCTGGAATAACTGGGCTTCCTCCTGATGAATGCGCAGATGCCGCAGTTCCAGTTGCGCATGCGTCCACGCCATCTCGATGGCCCGGTGGGAGGCGCGAAGATCGTGGTACTTCTCCGCCAGCGCTGCCGCCTCTTCCCGACTTCCAGCGGCTCCGGTGATGAACGCGATCTGGACACGCGCCCCCGGTTCGAGCGTCACGCGCCGTCGCAGACTGAAAACAGGGTCCAGTACATCTCCGACCGTCTGGCTCAGGTCGCCGTCCAGGGCTGCCGGCTTGTTCGGGCCGCGACCTCGCCCCAGGAAACGCGCCCGGTCGGTTTCGTACTGCAGCAGCGGATCGAACGCGCCGTCGTCCGCTACGCAGTGCATCGCCCAGAGAGGCGCGTCTTCGGCGGCGCGCGGGCGGCGACCGGCGAGCAGAGCGTGCTGTTCCTCCAACGCTTCTGTCGCCAGGAAGAGCTTGCTGAAGGCCGGATGCGCCCGGTCAGCATTGTGGCCCGCCATCGCGACTTCCATATAGCTCGTGAGTTCCAGCGACCGTCTGCGCAGCGACCGATTGGAGAGCGTGATCCGCCTCACCTCGACACTGTCCTCCGGGGAGACGACGATCTCGGTGATGGTTTCGATGCCGTTGTCCCGCCGCCGGAATTCGGCTTTGTCGGCGGCGAAGGTGACCGAATAGCGCTGCGGCAGGGTCCGAACCGGCTGATAGGCCGTGGACCAGACGATGTCGGTGTCGCAGTCCTTGATATAGCAGAAGCTGCCGTAGGCGTCGCGCGTCGTATCGGCCCGCCATCGCGTGATCTCGCGGTCTTTCCACTGGCTGTAGCCGCCGCCTGAGTTCGTCACCATCACGCTGTAGGCGCCGTTCGAGAGCAGATTGGTGCGCGGTACGGTCGTGTTCGGCGTCTCGATTCGCCCGGAGGCCGTCGCCGTCAGGAGCGGCGTCAGGCGCGGCAGGTGTTCGCGCCGTACGGAGCCCTTGATCAAGACCGGCGCCGGCGGAATGCGCTCGTACAGGAGCGACTCTGTGGCGCGTACGCTCGGGGCGCGATGGAAGCGCTCCTGCAGAATACCGTCGTTCAGCACGTTGTCGATGGCAGCGAGGATCATGCCCTGGTGGTGCGACATGTAGGAGTAGACGATGACCCCGCGCTCGCCTGCAGGCCCTTCCTGGCGCGAGTAGTCGATGGACTCGTAGAAGCCGTATTCGCTCCGCATGCCCATCTTATCGAGGCGACGCAGGTTTTTGACTGCACTCACCGGGTCCATCGCCAGAGCCAGCGCGGAGGCGTACGGCGCGACGACAAGGTCGTCCTCCAGACCGCGCTTCATTCCGAGGCCGGGGACGCCAAACGCCTGATACTGATAGATCTGATGCGCGTCCAGAGCGCTGTAAGCCGCTTCCGAAATGCCCCAGGGAAGATGCCGCTGCTTGCCATAGGCGATCTGGCAGTCCACTGCCGTCCTGCAGGCCTGATCGAGCATCGAGTTGTCGAAGCTGTATGTCATCAACAGGGGCATCATATACTCGAACATCGTGCCGCTCCAGGAGAGCAAAGCACGCTTGCCGAAGGCGGAGCCGTAAGGCCGTCCGAGCGCCCACCAGTGTTCCAGCGGCACTTCGCCCCGGGCCACCGCGATAAAACTGCCCAGGCGCGCTTCACTGGCCATCAGATCGTAGTGCCCCGTATCCATGCGCTGATCGTTGACGTGGTAGCCGGTGAAGAAGAGGTCGCGGTCGGCGTCGTAGAGGAACTTCATATTCATGCCATCCGCGAGGGCACGGAGGCGGGTGATCGAGTCGTTGGCCTGAGAGATGCGCTCCCCGGCCAGCCACTGCGAACGCGCGGCTGTCTCCGCCAACGCCTTCAGCCAGTCACGGGCGGCATCGGTCAGTGTCAGCTCTTCAGCCCGATGCTGCAGGGCGACAAGGATGCGCAGTCCGGGCACATCTCCGGCCGCGAGGGTGCGCAGAGACGGAGCCGTGCTCAGCGCCAAGCGGCGCCATTCATGTGCATCCGGGCTAAAGCGCAGCAGCCCGCCTTCCGGCGGGGCGGCCAGCAGCTCCACCCAGTGCAGATAGCGATCCACCAGCTCGTTCCAAGCCCGCACCTGCTTTTCGACCTGCTGTGCCCAGTGGCGGCACGCCTGGTCCTCCGCGCAGTGTTCGTTGACGGCTCGGACCATCAGGCGGGTCAGGGGAGTCGCCAGACGGATATTGGCGACCAACTGCTCCAAACTCTGCGGGGAGGAGGCGGCCAGAGCCTCCAGCGCGATCAGGGACTTCTCCTGCGTCGTGCCCCGCAGCTTCTCCGTCGCCGGCAGGCAACGGAGAAGCGACAGCGTGTCTTCCAGCCCCCGGAACGCCCGTTTGGTCAACACAGGGCCGGAGAGCAGCTCCTCCAGTCCCTGCTCCATTGCCCAGAGGTTGCCGAGCAGATTGCCGCTGTCCACCATCGAGACATAGCGCGGTATCAGCGGCTGCAGATTCTGAATGTCGTACCAGTTGAGCAGATGCCCCTCGTAACGCTCCATTTTGTCTAGGGTCTGCACGGTCGCCAGTGTCCGCTCCAGCGGCTCATCGACGGTGACATAACCGAAATCGTGAGCGATCAACGGCGCGAGAAGACTCAGTCCGATATTGGTGGGCGAGGTCCGCTGGGCCACTTCGTGCCGTATAAACTCCTGGTAGTTGTCGGGCGGAAGCCAGTTGCTCTCGGCCCCGACGAACTCCTGAAAGAAACGCCACGTCTGCCGCGCGACCTGCCGCAGCAGGCGCCGATCCTCGGAGGAGAGCGACGACACCGACCGATCCCACAGCGGAGTATTGAGCCACCCGACCAGGAGCGGCGAGATGATCCAGAGGGCCAGGAATGGTTGGGCCGCGCGCTCTACGGTCAACGGTCGCAGGGAGAGAGCAAGTGCCATGAAGATCGCAATCGTCGTTACCCAGAGCATGCCGATAAGGAACTGCCGCTGCCGATTCTTCGAGTTGCGGTGCGCTTCGTGGGCTGTCTCCCACTCCAGGAGCAGCCGATGAGACACCAGGCGGCGATACCAGACGCGCCCGATGGCGTCCAGCGCGGAAGCCGCCTGATGCGGCAGAAGCGCGACCAAAAGCGCGCAGCGTACAAGGTTGGTGGCGAAATCCACCCAGACCCGCCTGTTGAGAGGCGAGAGGCTGGTCAGGTGCGTGACGACCGTCGTCAGCGGCGGCAGGAACATGACGAAGCCCGCGAACAGGCTTACGGCCGCCGCCGCACCCGCAGGCGAAAAGAACCAGGCGACCAACAGCATCGCCACGAAGGCGACCGGGAAGAGGCTGCGGCGCAGATTGTCGGCGATCTTCCAGCGGCTGAGCAGCGAGAGAGGGTTGGCGACCCGCTCGCCCTGACCCATCGGAACCTGCGGTAAGAGCCAGTCGATGATCTGCCAGTCGCCGCGCGTCCAGCGATGTTGTCGCCCGGAGTAGACCAGATAGTCGCGCGGAAAGAAGTCGAGCAGTTCGATGTCGCTCGCCAGTCCGACCCGGACATGGACGCCTTCGATCAGATCGTGACTGAGCAGATGAGCTTCGGGAAAGCGCCCGGAGAGGATGCTGTGAAAAGCCTTCAGGTCGTAGATGCCTTTGCCGTGGTAGCTGCCCTCGCCCGCCAGATCTTGGTAGACGTCCGAGATCGCGTGGGTGTAGGGATCTATTCCGGCGGCGTCCGTGAAAATACGGGAGAACAGTGTCGCCGTCGCGCTCGGCAGACTGGTGCTGACCATCGGCTGAATGATCGTAAAACCGCGTTCGACTCGGCTGCCGTCCGCCGAGAGCTGCGGTCGGTTGAGCGGATGCGCCAGCGTCTCCACCATGTGGCGGGCCGTTTCACGCGGGAGCTGTGTATCGGCATCGAGGGTGATGACGAAGCCGATACCCCGCAAGGCGTCGGCCTCCCCGACATGCAGCAGGTTGTCCACATCAGGGCCGGTTTCTCCCATGAGGAAGCGGTTCAGATGCTCGAGTTTGCCGCGTTTGCGCTCCCATCCGATCCAGCGATTCTCGCTTGCGCTCCACTGGCGCTCCCGGTGGAACAGAAAAAAGCGGCCTTCTCCATAGCGAGCGTTCAACGCTTCGATGCCGCCCACCGCGACGTCGAGGCGTTCGACATCGTCGGGCATCTCTTTTTGCGGAGCGTCGGAAAAATCGCTCAGAAGGCCGAAGCAGAGGTTCGCGTCCGGATTGGCAAGATAGCGTATCTCGAGCAGTTCCACCTGTTCGCGTATGCTTTGTGGGGTCAGCAGCATCATGGGGACGACCACCAGGGTGCGGCACTCGTCGGGAATCGCGGCCTGGAAAGACATCTTGGGGAGGAACTGCGGCGGCATCAGTCGGGTGACCAGATAGTTGACGCTCTGGACCGCGACTTCACTGGCAGGCAGGAGCGCCAGAATGCCTAAGAGCGCCAGCAGCACCGGTCGGGCTCCGGCGTGGGCTACGGCGAGCAGGAGCAGGCTGAGAACCAGCGCCGTCACGCCTGCGATACTTCCGGTATAGAGTCCGGTGGCGTGGGCGCGTGCCCACCGTCTGGCTCTTACTCCGAGTTTCGGTCGGCAGAGGCACTGCTTCTCCAGCGCGGCGCGGCCCTCATCCAGGAGAAAGTAGCCGATGTGCCGGTGAAGCGGCGGCGTCTCGGCTGCCGCCATTTCCAGTACCCGTTCGGTCACCTCGTTTTCATCCGATTTGGTACAACGGGCGATCTCTTCGATGGCGTGACGGTAGTGATCGCGGGTCGCGAAATCCATCTGCGCATAGATACCCGCCGGGTCGGTTCGCAGACGTGCCTCGACCTTACTCAGGATTTCAAAAATGTCGCGCCAGTCCATCTGTGACAAGCGGCGCAGGCTGGTTATGGCATTGGCGAGCGCGACCTGCTCGGCGGTCTGGTCGATATGCTCCTGCTGGATGGCGGTCGCGGTCGGCACGTCCAGACTCTTTTCGAGCCAACCGCGTACCGCCGCCAGCGCGGTCTCTTCGTCGTAGAGATAGCCGATGAGCTGGTCGACGAAGTGAGTCGAGGGAGTGGGCTGCTCGTGTGCAAGCTCCGTGACGAACGGCTGCAGGCGTTCCGGTTCCTGCCGGGCAGCCGTGAGCAGGCGGTTGGCCCAGAAGTCGGCCTGCTCGCGCTCGCGCTCGCGGCGCTCGACCTGAATGGCAAGGCGGCGCACACATTCGATCATGCGCAGGCGCAGCATCAGCGGCAGAGACCAGATCTCGCCCATCGTCAGCGCAGACTGCGCCTGGTAAGCCTGGAAGAAATCGACGATCCGCTCGCGGTCGAGCAGGGTGTCGGTATTCCCGATCAGCTCGGTGGCAAGCCCGTAGACCCGTGGCAGTCCCGCCTGCGGTCCGTCGGCCAGGATCGGAAGCTCGGAAGCGTAGCGCCTGGGCAGATTGCGCCGGAAGTCGTCGATATGGCCCTGCAGAAGGTAGACGTTGTCCAGCAACCAGTCCGAGGCCATGGAGACGGGCTGACCGGCCCGCGCGCTATCCGCCAGCATCGTCTGGACATATTTGAGGGCGTTCTCGCTGTTCAGCAGGCGACCCATCAAAGGATCGGCACGCCCAACCCGCGCGGCGGCGGGATGCACGACCGAGGTGCGTCTCGCGACGGGACGGCCTGCGGGGGCCAGCAGGGTGCGGTATCTGAGCGCTTCCTCGGCCTCGGAGGCGAACTTGTGGACCGGATGGAAAGCAAAGGTGATCGGAAGACTGCCAGCATTTTGACGTAAGATGTCGAGGACGCTGCCCATATCGCGGGCGGGCGCCCGCACAATCACCAACGTCTCCTTCCGCACAATCCACTGTTGGTAGCGCAGGAGAAGAGCCCGCTGCACTCCAGTCGGCATCCCTCGTTGGCTCTCCACGGAAACCATGCCATCTTCTGCGCGATGGATTACTGCGGCGCTCCGGTAGCTGCGTTTGCGGAGATCGACCAGTACCGCTGTGGCACTCTCCCTATCCTGGTAAAACCCCAATACGATCCCGCGTTCCGTCATGGCGTACAGTCTTTCTTACAAGCAAAGTTATCGTGGAGAGAGGACGGGCGAGCAAGGCATTTTGTTCTTCGAATTCTTCGGAAAGAGCCTCGGATAGCGGACGATCTATTGCTGCTCCGCAACGACGGCCACTCTTGACAACGATCCGAAAAACCGATACAATGAAGTCCGCAACGCGCCTGTAGCTCAGTGGATAGAGCATCAGTCTTCGGAACTGAGGGTCGGGGGTCCGAATCCCTCCGGGCGCATCAACCTCCGTTTGCATCTCGAAAGCACAGCTTGAGCGCCGTGACCGGGGACTTTCTTGTGCTGGTTTGCCCCTTCCACATCCTCATCATACCCTTTCTATCGTGACCGGAGAGCGAAATGCTTTCCGGCCTTGTCGTTAACGGCCACCTGGGTTCACGTGGTCGATCTCAGAGAGGAGGAGAATATGAGTGCCGCTACGACCAAGACGAGTGCGGTTTGTATCGAGGATATCGAGCTGTTCGCGGAAGATTTAGACGTTGACCGCGCCGCTGCGATCTACAAAGAGCATGGCTGCCTCGTGGTGCGTGGGCTGATGCGAGACTATGTTGCGGAAGTGACGCGCGACATAGAGGCAGCGGCCACCCAGTCTATCGCGCTGCTGGATCAGGCCCGCAAGGTGCCGGAAGGGTGGGTGACGCCGAACGGCACCCTGTTCCTTCCCGCGCCGCCGCACTTCGCGCGCGACAAACAGATCATGGTACTGGCGGTCAGCTACTATACCAGCGCCGCTTTCTTTCGCTCCGCGCTCGACACCAAGACCCTCGACCTGATGGAAGCGATCCTCGGCCCGAACGTCGAGCTCTATATGAACGGGCAGTGCCTCTATAAGGAGCCGGTCGGCGGGCATCCGAAACATCTGCACCAGGACGCAGCCTACTTCGAGCACAAGTTCGAGGGGCCGGTCGGGATGCTGAGTTACGTCGTGGATACCGATCTGGTCAACGGTGCGCTCTATGTAGCACCCGGCTCGCACCGACTGGGGATGCTGAAGCACGTCGATACCTTTTCGCACCTCGGTCTGGATGCACACGAATGGCCGTGGGAGCGCGCATTGCCCATTGTCGGAAAGGCCGGCGACTCGATCTTCTTTCATGTCGAGACGGTGCACGGCTCGCAGGAGAATCACTCCGAGAAACCGCGTCCGGTCATCATCAACCGCTATCGCGCCGCCGACGACTATGTGGTCATCACAGGAACGACTGCGGAGAATCGCGCGGAGAACGAGAAACGCGTGGCCGATGCGAAAAAGGAGAACCAGCGCGGACTCATGCTGCGCGGCTTTCGTGCCTACGAACAGGAGCGCGCGTGAGGCGCAACTCTGAACTGTGAAGGCACGTATTGCAGTGGAAGGTCCCGCGCAGGAAACCGGAAGGATGCCGTGGCAGTCCCCGGATCGTCTGCGGGGCTGGCACTCTTGAAAGGAAAGCCCATCGGCGGGAAAACTTATGCACGAAACGGAAACGAACCGCAAAGAGGAGGCATCCGAAACGATCGCTCCCGCCCTGGAAGAAGGGGATAGTCTGGTGCGGTTTGGGGTCTCTATGCCTGCCGCCCTGGTGCGTGACCTGGACAACTGGCGGAAATCGCTGGGCTATACCAGCCGTTCGGAGGCCGTCCGTGACCTTGTGCGCGATGCGCTGGTAGAGGCGAAGTGGAAACAGGATGCGGATCCGGATGGGGAGATGGTCGGTATCGTCAGCCTGGTCTATCAGCATAGCACCCGGCAGCTCAGCGACCATCTCATCGAAATCCAACACCACGACCATAAGACGGCGCAGACAGCCCTGCATATCCATCTGTCGGCGGAGAACTGTCTGGAAGTGATCGTCCTCCGGGGTCGCCGCGCCGACGTTATTCACATGGCCGACCACCTCACCAGCGCCCGCGGCGTCCTCCACGGCAAATTCGTCCCCACCTCCTCCGGCGAAGATCTTACCTGACAGTCGCCCGTAAACGAGCGGCCTGATGCGGTAAGCCCCCTGAAGGGGGCTGTGATGGTTGATAATGCAGTTCAGTCCCCATACGGAGCGACTGTCCGTCTGATTGGTCAGGCACGACTTGTTGGACAGATCGATCTCGCTTCCGACCAGCACAGGCCCATTTATGGGCCTTGACCTTCCCCACAGGCCGCTCCTTCAGGGGTGGCGGTCTTTTTCAGCCAGCCCTGCGCGTTCAGCCATTCGGCGGCGCGTTCGGGCCAGTGTGAGACCATGTTCGGGCTTGGGCGCAGGCCGTAGCCGTGTCCGCCGGTGGGATAGACGTGCAGTTCTACCGAGACTTTCGCGTTCTGGAGCGCCTTCGCATAGGTAAACGCGTTCTCGACATGAACAGGGTCGTCCTGCGTCATCGCGATAAAGGCGGGTGGCGTGTGGGCGGTCACCTTGATCTCCGGCGCGAGCTTGCTCATATCGGCCTGGTCGGTCAGATAGGCCGGATAGATCAAGATGGTGAAGTCCGGTCGGCAATTTTCCTTATCGGCGGCATCGATCTCGGGATAGGTGCGCGCGTCGTAGGCTGTCGAGGCCATGACGGCCAGATGCCCTCCCGCTGAGAAACCAAGAATGCCCAGACGTTTCGCATCGACTCCCCACTCCTTCGCTCGGTGCCGGATCACGCTCAATGCCCGTTGGGCATCCTGAAGCGCCGCCGTATGCTTCTCCAGTCCCGCGCGCGCCGGAACACGGTATTTCAGCAGGATGGCGGTGACGCCGACAGAGTTGAGCCACTGACAGACTTCCGTGCCCTCCAGGTTCAGGGCAAGTATAGTGTAGCCGCCGCCGGGGCAGACGAGGACGGCGGCACCGGTATCTCTGTCTTTGGGCGGATGGTAGACCGTGAGCGTCGGATGCGAGACGTTGCCCTGTCGAATGACATACCGCTCCGGCTTGTCGCCGTCCTGGCCCGGCTTGGTCGTGTCTGCCTCGGGGCCGATGTCGCCCTTCTCGCCCGGCACCTTGTCGGGCCAGACGGCAATGGACTCTGCTTGCTTTGTGGCTTGCGGTGCTGTGCGTCTGGTTCCTTCGGCTTTTACCGCGCAGGGCAGGGCAAGACCGGATAGCAGACATAATGTGAGAGGCAGGCCGACTACGGCGCGGTTTCGGCGGTGAAATGGAGCGAGGATCATGGAGGGTCTCCTGTCAATTAGGCTACAGGTCTATTGGCAATTTCGTGGCCTTTTCCCTGCGTACAAGGCAGTGCGCCGGTTTTTTTCTGCGTTCCTCTTGAATTTACCCCTGCGAATGAAGTACAATCTCAACGGCTTTAGCACTCAACCAGTGCGAGTGCTAATTGTGTTCTGCGTTTCCGCGCCGCAGGGGGCGGAAGGCAGTTCGACACGCTTTTTCCCAGGTTCGACCGCGCCCGTTGTGGCGAGCGGTTCGACATCGCAAAATCGCATCGAGGAGGTTGTGCAATGGCAACGTTGAAACCGCTGAATGACCGCATCGTCGTCAAGGCGGTGACCCCGCAGGAGAAAACCGCCGGTGGTATCTTCCTGCCCGATTCCGCGCAAGAAAAACCGCAGGAGGCCGAAGTCGTGGCGGTAGGCCCCGGCAAACTGCTGGAGAACGGCAAGCTGGTCCCCGTGGAAGTGAAACCCGGCGACATCATCATCTACGCGAAGTACGGCGGCACCGAGATCAAACTCGGCAATCAGGAATATACGATTCTGCGTCAAGAAGACGTTCTGGCGATCAAGGAGTAGGCACCCATGGCAGCGAAAGAGATGCTGTTCGATGAAGAGGCGCGTCGTGCGCTGGAGCGTGGCGTCAATCAACTGGCAGACGCCGTCAAGGTGACCCTCGGCCCGCGCGGCCGCAATGTGGTGCTGGAAAAGAAGTACGGCAGTCCCAGTATCATCAATGACGGCGTGACCATCGCCAAAGAGATCGAGATCGAAGATCCCTTCGAGAACATGGGCGCCCAACTCGTGCGCGAAGTCGCCAGCAAGACCAACGACATCGCGGGCGACGGCACCACCACCGCGACCGTGCTGGCACAGGCCATGGTCAAAGAGGGCCTGAAGGCCGTCGCTGCTGGCGCGAAGCCCATGATGGTACGCAAAGGGATCGACCGGGCCGTGGCTGCGGTCGTCGAGCAGATCAAAGCCAACGCGATCAAAGTCGAAGGCAAAGCCGCGATCACGCAGGTTGCGACCATCTCTGCCAACGATGCCACCATCGGCGAGCTGCTGGCCGAAGCCATGGAGCGCGTTACGGCGGACGGTGTCATCACCGTCGAAGAGAGCAAGGGCACCAGCACCCAGCTCGAAATCGTGGACGGAATGCAGTTCGACAAGGGCTATATCTCGCCCTACTTCGTCACCGATCCCGACCGTATGGAAGCCATCCTCGAAGATCCGTTCATCCTTCTCTATGAGAAGAAGCTGAGCGCGGTGGCCGACATGATCCCGCTACTGGAGAAGATCGCCAAGACCGGACGCCCGATTCTGTTCGTGGCCGAAGACGTCGAGGGCGAGGCTCTGGCGATGCTGGTCGTGAACCGCATTCGCGGCAACATCTCCAGCGTGGCGGTGAAGGCTCCGGGCTTCGGAGATCGCCGCAAGGCCATGCTTGAGGACATCGCAGTCTTGACCGGCGGACAGTTCGTGACGGAAGACCTGGGTCTCAAACTGGAGAACCTCGGTATCGAGGCGCTGGGCACCGCCAAGCGCGTCATCATCACGAAGGATGAGACGACCATCGTCGATGGTGCGGGCGACCCGACAGCCATCGCCGGCCGTATCGCCGTCATCAAAGAGCAGATCGAAGACAGCGAAAGCGACTACGACAAAGAGAAGCTGCAGGAGCGGTTGGCGAAACTCTCCGGCGGCGTCGCGGTCGTGCAGGTCGGCGCTGCGACCGAGACGGAACTGAAAGAGAAGAAAGCCCGCATCGAAGACGCCATGCATGCTACGCGCGCTGCCGTCGAAGAGGGCATCGTTCCGGGCGGCGGCGTTGCGCTGCTGAACGCTCTTTCCGCTCTGGAAGGTCTGACAGGGCACGATGACGAGGTGATCGGCCTCAACATCGTGCGTCGCGCTCTGGAAGAGCCGATTCGTCAGATCGCTGAGAACGCGGGCGCCGAAGGCAGTGTGGTCGTGAACGGTGTGAAGTCGCTGCCCAAGGGCCACGGCTACAACGCTGCGACCGGCGTGTACGAAGACCTGGTGGCGGCGGGCGTCGTCGATCCGGCCAAGGTCGTTCGCACGGCGCTGCAGAATGCGGCCTCTATCGCAGGCCTCATCCTGACGACCGAGTGTCTCATCTCCGAAAAACGCGGTGGTGATGCTCCCGCCGGTGGGGGCGGACACTAGTCTCCCTTCCGTTAGGAGCGCTCCTGCTTCCCCTCTCCCACCGCTGGGAGAGGGGTTTTTCGCTTGCAAAACTTCTCACTGGATCGAGGAAAGAGAGCCGTATGCTGATCGATACGCATTGCCATTTCAATGATGCCCGGTTCGCAGAAGATATGCTGGAGTGCATCGCGCGGGCGCGTGATGCGGGCGTGTCACAGATGATCGTCGTCGGGGCGGACCGTGAAGGCAGCGAGCAGGCGGTCGCCATCGCGGAGGAGGTCGGAGACGGCGTCTTCGCGACTATCGGCGTCCACCCGCACGACGCGAATCACTGGGATGCGGCTACCGAAGCGCGCTTCCGTACGCTTGCCGATCATCCGAAGGTCGTCGCTATCGGTGAAATCGGACTCGACTATCACTACGACTTCTCCCTACGGGAGGCGCAGTTCGAGGCGTTTCGGGCGCAGATGCGGCTGGCGCGTGCGGCGGGCCTGCCCGTGGTCATTCACTGCCGAGAGGCGTATGCCGACACCCTGCAGGTCTTAGGGGAAGAGGGCGCGGACCAAACCGGTGGTGTGATGCACTGCTGGGCGGGAACCGTGGAGGAGGCGCAGCAGACGGCCGCGATGGGGCTGGCGCTTGGCTTCGGCGGTACGCTGACGTTCAAAAACGCGGACGAGGTCCGACTGGCGGCGCAGACCATGCCGCTGGAGTCGCTGTTGATCGAAACCGACGCGCCCTACCTCGCACCCATGCCGCATCGGGGCAAACGCAACGAGCCTGCTTATGTCCGCCTCATCGCCGAGCGACTGGCAGAGCTGCGCGGCATGACCCTGGAAGAGATCGCCCGACTCACGACCGGCAACGCCCACCGCACCTTCCCGCGTCTGATGCTGTGAGCGTCGCCTCTCGTAGGTCATCGCGGAGCTAATCGGCGCGTTTGCTCTCAGAGATCGTATCGGCGACAGCTCCGACGTAGAGCACAATAGTAAAGGCGAACATAGCGATCAGGCCGGGGCTGACGCCCTTGTGTACGTGGCTTCCGGAGAGTCCCCAGGGAGAGCCGGCCAGCAGGTAGACGCAGATCGCATCCAGCAGCAGAAGGATGCCGCCCTTCACATAACTTCCATAGAAGAACTGCCCGGCGCCGGGCAGCAAGAGCGAAACCAGCACGGCCAACCGCGCATTCGGAGGCGTAGACGTCTCCGGGTCGTAGTTGGCCCAGTTCTCCTGACGCATCAGAAGGTCGGCGTACTTCTTTTCGGCGGCGGCCCGTCTTGGATCGGCGTCCCGCGCGCGTTTGTAGGCGGCGAGCGCCTCGTCGATACGCGCCACGCCCTGCAGGATGTCGCCGAGCATCTCCAGTGTGGCGGCGTCTTTGGGAACGAGTTCCAGGGCCTCACGGCACTTCGCCTCTGCCTCGATGAATTTCTCTCGCCGGCGCAGCATGTTTGCATCCCGCATCAGCGTCTCTGCGGCACGAACCTCCGCGACGGACGACTCCCGGAACTCCGGCAGGCTCTTTCCGGCCGTCGTGATCGCCACCTGGCGCACGGCGTCCTTCTCCGCCTTCAACTGGGCCGCGAACGCCTGCAAAGAGTCGGCGGTGACGCGGTCGGATCCCTTTTGGGGCGACAGGGTGGGGCGAAGACTGGGCGGAACCATGGCAGGTTTGGAGAGGGGAGCCGGGGCGACATCCGCCGTATGGGAGTTCGCATTCATCAGGCGGCGCACCTCGTCGGGAGAGAGGCCGAGTTTGGTCATCTCCGCCTCGATACGCCGCCGCTTTTCAGCATCGGTGACCTCTGCGACCGGGGGGGAGAGAGCAGACGCAGGCGGAATCGCCTGCGTCTGCTCGGAGGCGGGCCGAGCAGACGGCAGAAAAGCCTGCGTCAGGTCGGGCACGGAACGTTCGGGGGTCTCATCCATAAAAAATATGACAAGGGGACTGCCTCCTTTAGGTGGCAGAGGAATTGTCATCCTGTTGCGAAACCGGTGTCTCAGCACCGGGCTTTGCAATCATCCCCTCGTACGCTCCTTTCGGTTTTTGTTGAAAATACTTTTGAACGGCTTTCCGGTTCGGCCGGTTTTCGCGTAGTGAAGAAGTGTCATGCAACTCACCACGCGCGTCAAACTCCAACCCTCCGAAGAGGAACACGCCGCTCTGCTCCAAACTCTGCGGATGTGTAACGCTGCGTGCGACCGTATCAGCCGCATCGCCTTCGACCAAAAGACCTTCCGCAAGTTCGACCTGCACCACCGCACCTACCACAACACTCGCGCCGCAACCGACCTGGCGGCGGGGCACGTTATTTGTGCGATTGCAAAGGTCGCCAACGCCTACAAACAGAGTACCCAGAGCCTCCGTACCTTTGACCCGACCGGCGCTATCGAGTTCAACAAAGACACCCTCGCCTGGAAAGTCTTGGAACAGACCGTTTCCGTCAACACCGTGCGCGGTCGCCTCAAACTGCGCTTCCTTTGCTCAGGGAGAGACAAGGCACTCCTGAGCGGCAAGCGTGGGCAGGCGGACCTGCTCCTGCGAAACGGGCAGTTCTATCTCTGTGTCGCTGTCAGCGTAGCGAAAGAGACGCCCTTTGTGCCCACAGGCGTGATCGGTATCGACCTCGGCATCGTCAACGTCGCCACAGACAGCGAAGGAAATCAGTATTCCGGCGAGGCGCTCAAGAAGGTCAGAAAGAAGTGCCGTAGGCTTCGCAAACTCCTTCAGCCCAAGAGGACCCGATCTGCCCGCAAGCATCTTCAAAAAGCAAGCCAGCGGGAAAGCCGCTTCGTCAAGAACGTCAACCACTGCATCAGTAAGAAAATGGTTCAACTCGCGCTAGACCGACAGAAGGCACTCGCCTGCGAAGCTCTGATGGGCATTCGTCAGCGAGGAAACAGTTTTAGTCGGGCGATGCGAACCGAACTCAACAGTTGGGCATTCGATCAACTCAAACGCTTCCTCGCTTACAAGTGCCAGCGAGCGGGAGTGCCTCTCCTTGAGGTCGATCCTCGCTACAGCAGCCAGACTTGTTCGGGTTGTGGTCACTGTGCGCGGGGCAACCGCAAGAGCCAGGAGAGTTTTGAATGTCTATGTTGTGGCCTGAGACTCAACGCTGACTTGAATGCGGCGCTGAATCTGAAGGCACGGGGCGAACTGTCAGCCGCCCTAATGTTCCGGTTAGAAGCACTCGCTTCCAACTAGGGACAAGCCGCCCTCTTCAGAGGGCGGTAGTTGACGGCGTGGCTCCCTCTTCGAATCGATCAAAACAGCGTCACGGCGCAAACGAGGAGGCGTTGAGCGTCGTGGGTTCGGGCACGATGTCCAGTTCCACATGCGGCGCCTCGGACCAGAACTCTTCCAGTCCGAAGAAGGCCCGCTGCTCCTCCGCCATGACATGGGCGACGACATCGCCGAAGTCGATCAGGATCCAGGTCGCTTCCTGGTAGCCTTCCATGCGCAGCTTGCGATAGCCGCTTTCACGCATCTTCTCTTCCATACGGTCGGCGATGCCGCGTATCTGAATGGAAGATTTGCCCGTGCAGATGACGAAAAAGTCGGCGATGATGGTCAAACCGCGCAGGTCGAGCGCGATAATGTCGGTCGCCTTAATCGCATCGGCCGCGCGGACCACGATCTTCAGGCGCTCTTCGGTATCGAGCTCTTCCAGGGTCGCGACCGGCTCGGCTTCTTCGAACTCCTCTTCCTCAAGTTCCTCTGCTTCCATCGCTTCCAGTTCTTGCAGGTCTTCCAACTCTTGCAACTCTTCCAGCTCTTTCAGATTCTCGAGTTCTTCGAGCGCTTCCAGTTCACTATCGTCGCGCCGGGGCGGCGTTGTCTGCTCAGTCGATTTCGTCACGATGTTCTCTCTCCAGCCTGGGAGGCGGCGTCCCCGACAGGGACGGCCTTGTTCTCATACAGCTTGTGTTCTCTTATATAGTCCAGCACCCTATCCGGGGTGAGGTAGCGGGTCGGCAGTTTGGCGCGTGTGCGCTCACGGATTTCGGTGGAAGAGATGCCTTGCGCGGTCGTTCCGAGCAGCAGGATCCGTTCCATATAGGCCGCCGGCAGGCGGTCTTGCAGCGTCTTCAGGTCGAAGCCGGGGCGGGCTGCGGCGATGAACGTCGCCATACGAATGATCTCGTCATGGCGTCGCCAGGTGAGTATATCGGCGATGGCGTCGATCCCCGTGATATAGAACAGCTCCGCGCTTGCATACTGTGCGCGCAGTGTCGTCAGCGTCTCAACCGTATACGAGGGGCCGGGCCGCTCCAACTCCAACGCCGTACAGGTGAAGGCCGGGTTGTCGGCGGTCGCCAGTAGGGTCATCTCATAACGGTCGCGCGCGGCGGTCAGCAGGTACTCTTTCTTGTGCGGCGGCGCACCGTTGGGCACGAACAGCACATGATCGAGAGCGAACCGCGCCCGCGCCTCCTCTGCGACGAACAGATGCCCATAATGGATCGGGTCGAACGTGCCGCCCATGATGCCAAGCCGCATCTCCGCCGTCTGCTCCAACGACAGGCCCGGATCTCTCACGGACATTGCAGAAATCGCATTCCGG
Organism: Chthonomonadales bacterium; assembly: GCA_038217285.1. Lineage (GTDB taxonomy): Bacteria > Armatimonadota > Chthonomonadetes > Chthonomonadales > Chthonomonadaceae > JANXLO01. The sequence continues at coordinate 28,949 of JBBQPO010000009.1, read as the reverse complement.
TCTTATCCACCTCGACATCGCCCAGAGTCGTCGTGACGCTGACGGCGAGGGTGCGGAGGGCCGCACCGTTCAGAGGCCGCGTCAGGGCTTCCCAGGGCAGGGCCGCTGTCAGGGTTCGGTCCTGCACGCCGGTTCGCACCTTATCGCCTGTATTCGATTCCGCCAGGTTCGGGCCGAGGCGCAGGACACAGTCTGCCGCAGGCGTCTCTCCGTTCGCCCCGAAGGCGCGCAGTCGGATAGTATAGACGAAACGTCGGCTGATCGGCTGGCGGGTGTCCAGGCGCAGGCGCAGGGTGTTCCCGTCACGGCAGGCATAGAGCGTACGAATGTCGCCGCCACCCTGCAGGTCGCGCAGCACCGTATCGCGGGCCGGATCGAGCAGCACCGGCGGCAGATGCTCCCATGCCTGGGCGTCGGAAGCAAGGCGCGGGCCACCGACGGGGAGGCGCGGCAACTGCATCTCCGGTAAGGTTCCGAAAATCTCGGTGCGGCGCGCAAAGGCGGTCAGAAACTCCTGCGCGATCTCGCACTGCGAGGGATAGAGGCGGATGCTGCGTGCCTTGCCTCGTGTCTGCGCCGGGGTCAGAGGCCGCGATTCCCAGCGTGTATCGACATTGCGCATCTCGACGGGGGGCAGCAGCGGCGATTCCGGATGCGCCCCCTGCGGCAGAGGCCAGTCGCCTCGATGCACCAGATAGTAGCGCAGGCGGATACGCTTTGCCCAGGCGCGCTCATGCGGGTCCGCCTGCAGCTCCTGCACAGCGCGGGCCACGAAGGCGGCGGCAGCGGCATGGTCGGAGTGATCGTCTGCCGGATGAGTCACCGTGACGAGGGTAGGGCGGAAGGTGCGCAGGGTCGTCTTGATGTCGACCAGCAGATCGTGTCCGCAGTAACGCGCGTTATGATCGAAGGTGTCGGCGTAGGGCGAGCGCGTCTGGTGGGTGAAGACCGAAGCGTAGGGGGTTTCCGCAGACCAGTGATCTTCCCACAGGGCCATCAGGCCGCGATCCGGATAACCGAGAAACAGCACATGGTTCGGCGTGACGCCCAGCGCCCCGAGCGCGGTATGCGACTCGTCCTGCCGCAGCGCCGCGAACCGAATATAGTCCTGCGGCCCGATACGCAGTGTGCGCGCCTGTCGCGCAACCGCGGTGCGAAAGCCGTCGCCGTTGGTCAGCATCACGGCCTGCACCGCGCCGCCCGCCGCGAGCGTCTGCTGAATCAGCCCGCCGCAGCCCAGCGTCTCATCGTCGCAGTGCGGCGCGAAGACCAGGAGCCGTTCGGCGTGGGTGGGCGCCGGCATCTCCGGCAGGCGTACGGAGCCGGTCGCCGCGTAGACGGCGCGCTGTCGGTAGAAGAACGCCCCGCCCTCTCCGGCGAAGTAGACGCAGGGCAGCAGCAGGCCCGCCACGACCCAGCGGGAGATGACACGCGCAGGCAAACGACGACGGGGCAAGGACTCCTCCTGAACCACGAACACGCCCCGCAGGTGCGGGAAAGGGGCGCAGTCCGGCTTCCTGCCGAACTCGCCCCTTCAGACAACTATAGGCTTCGACGAACAACGGAGCGAGAGGGATTCGAACCCTCGAAAGGGGTAAACCTTTACACGATTTCCAATCGTGCTCCTTAGACCAACTCGGACATCACTCCACACAAAAGAAAGCGCAGGCCCGACACAAGGGGAATGATCGTTGCCGAGTGAGAGAAGCATCCAACGAACAGTCGCACCAGGTGCGATGCGCGCCTGCACAATCCAGTCCCTATTATATCATGCCTAACCGTCTCTGTCAATGGAAACCGCCGAGGATAAGTCTGTGGCTCCTCTTGACATTCGTATCTATTCCGCCTATAATAAGGAGTGTTGCAGCGCATACCCGAGGAAACGAGCCCGTCTTTGTCCGCACGAAACGCATCATCTCACCGCAATCAGGAGGCTTCGCCCGTGTCGGTTGATACCGCCCACACTGGCGTGATGTTGCGTCGTCCTGTCTGCGCTCCCGGCTCTCCCTAGCCCACTCGCTCTCCTCGACCCGGACCCTTGCAACCCACGCCGCTACCCTTACAGAACAGGGCAGGCGGCTTTTTTGTCGCCTTATCACTCAAAATCGATTCATTGGTAATCATCCAGGAGAAAATAGTCCATGAATGAAGTCGCGCATGATGCGCTTTACGATCTGCGCCACAGCACGGCGCACCTGATGGCCCAGGCCGTCGGAGAGCTCTTTCCCGGCGTGAAGTACGCCATCGGCCCGCCTATCGAGGATGGTTTCTACTACGACCTCGAGTTTAAGGAGCCGCTGAAAGAGGAGGAGCTGGCGCGAATCGAAGAGAAGATGCGCGAGATCGCGGGCCGAAACCTGCCGATCGTGCGCGAGGAGAAGGAGCGCGCCGAGGCTCGCGCGTTCGAGGAGGCGCTGGACCAGCCTTACAAGGTCGCACTGATCGATGATCTGCCGGAGGGCGAGGTGATCTCGTTCTATCGCCAGGGCGACTGGATCGACCTCTGCCGGGGGCCGCACCTGCCGAGCACGGGTTCTATGAAGCATTTCAAGCTGCTCCATATCGCGGGGGCCTACTGGAGGGGCAGCGAGAAGAACAAGATGCTGACGCGTATCTACGGCACGGTCTGGCCGACGAAGCAGGAGCTCTACGACTACCTGCAGCGGCTGGAAGAGGCCAAACTGCGGGATCACCGCAAGTTGGGCAAGGAGTTGGGACTGTTCGTCTTCGCGCCGGAGGCGATCGGCTCCGGTATCCCGCTGTTCCTGCCGAAAGGCGAGATGCTGCGCCACACGATGGAGAGCTATGTGCGCGAGGTGCAGACGCGCTACGGCTATCAGCACGTCTGGACGGGCCATCTGGTGCGCGAAGATCTCTATAAGAAGAGCGGCCACTACGAGAACTATGCAGACGTGATGTTCCCGCCGATGCGGGATGAGGAGGCGGGTATCAACTATCGCCTCAAGCCGATGAACTGCCCTTCGCACATGACACTGTTCAATGCCCAGTACCACTCCTACCGCGACCTGCCGCTGCGCTACGCCGAGTTCGCCACGCTCTACCGCTACGAGAAGACGGGCGAGTTGAACGGCTTGACGCGGGTGCGCGCCCTGACGCAGGACGACTGCCATATCTTCTGCACGGAAGACCAGATCGAGAGCGAGTTTGCGCTGGCCCTCAAGCTGATCCGGGAGGTTCTGACGCGTTACGGCTTTACGGACTACCGGGTTCGTCTCTCCCTGCGCGGCGAGGAGCCGGGCGGCAAGTATGTCGCCGACGACGAGAAGTGGAGGAAGGCGACCGACGCCCTCCGCAGCGCCCTCGACGCCAACGCGGTCGAATATTTCGAAGCGCCCGGCGAGGCGGCCTTCTACGGCCCCAAAGCCGACTTCCTGACGAAGGATGCGCTGGGCCGCGAGTGGCAGATCTCCACCATCCAGGTCGACTTCATCCAGCCTGCCCGCCTCGGCTGCAAGTACATCGATGCGGAGAGCAACGAGCAGACGCCGGTCGTGCTGCACCGCGCGGTCACGGGCACGACGGAGCGGTTCCTCGGCGTGCTGATCGAGCAGTATGCGGGCGCATTCCCGTTCTGGCTCGCCCCGGAGCAGATCGTCCTCATCCCCATCGCGGAGCGACACTACGCCTACGCCAACGAGGTCGGCGAGCAGCTCAAAGCCGCCGGTTTCCGCGTCAAGATGGACGATCGCAACGAGAAGATGGGCAAACGCATCCGTGAGTCGGAGATGCAGAAGATCCCCGTCATGCTCATCCTCGGCGACAAAGACATCGAGAACAGCACCGTCAGCGTCCGCCGCCGCACCGAAGGTGACCTCGGCGCGATGTCCCTTGAAGCCGCCCTCGCCCTCTTCGCCCATTACCGCGACGCCTGACCGTTTTCGACGGTCCGAATAGAGGGAGAACTTCTTCCAGTCCAAAAAGCACACGTGGGCGCACAACAGAAAGACTGCGCGCCCACGTGTCCGCCTCTGCAGCCATGCCGTCCCTTGCCGTCTGCGCCACCGTCTGCTATAATATCCGCATCTTGAACTTCGGCAAGGAGACATCAGGCAATGGTCACCCTCACGATTGATGAAGCCTTAGACGCGGAACTCGAACGTGTGTCAACCCGCAAGGGGCGTTCCAAGGCCGACGTAGTCGCCGACGCCTTGCGCCAATATGTGCACGCCGAGCAGCGCAGGCAGTTGCTCCTTGATCCGACTCTCATCACCCTGTACAGCAGGCTTGCCGACGAAGACGTGGCCCTTGCCGAGGCAGGCATGGACGACTACGCCCGCCAGTTGGCCGAGGCGGACAAAGCGTGAGACGCGGCGAACTGTGGATGGCCTCCCTTGATCCGATCCGCGGCTCCGAGCAGGCCGGAACGCGTCCCGTGCTCATATTGCAGGCGGATCCGCTCAACGCTTTCCTGCGTACCGCTGTCATTGTCCCTCTTACCTCGAATGCCAACTGGGCGCGATTCCCCTTCTGTGTACAGGTTCCTGCGGGCGAAGCCGGACTGTCCGTTGACAGTGTTGCCCTGTGCCATCAGGCCCGCGCCATTGACAACGCGCGGCTCATCCGGCGGATGGGCGAAGTATCCCTAATAACGCTGACACAGGTGGAGCAGGCGTTACGCGTTGCCGTAGACATGGCATAGCCCCTCCGCGATCAGAAAGCCGATGGCCGTCAGCCCATCGTTGGCACCATCCTGATCGAGCAGTATGCGGGTGCATTCCGCTTCTGGCTCGCCCCGGAGCAGATCGCCATTATCCGCATCGCGGAGCGACACTATGCCTATGCCAACGAGGTCGGCGAGCAGCTCAAAGCGGCCGGTTTCCGCGTCAAGATGGACGACCGCAATGAGAAGATGGGCAAACGCATCCGTGATTCGGAGATGCAGAAGATCCCCGTCATGCCCATCCTCGGCGACAAGGATATCGAGAACCAGACGGTCAGCGTCCGCCGTCGCACCGAAGGCGACCTCGGCGCGATGTCCCTCGAAGCCGCCCTCGCCCTCTTCGCCCAGTACCGCGACGCCTGAACGTTTTCGACGGTTCGAATATTGCAACAGTCTGATAGGCCGGACATTCTGAAAATGTCCGGCTCTTTTGACTCGGATGCGTGTTCCTCGCGTTCAGCTTGCGTTTGCAAACTCGACATGGTTCAAATATCTTGGTATCGCCCTCGCCTTGATAGGAATAACGGCCCCAAGTGTCGAACGTGGTAACGATCAACGTGATACGACCAAACGATGTTTGCGGGCCAATTTTGGTCGTGCGCCCTTTGTCCGGTAAGACAATAAAACGATAAAACGATATTTTCGCGTTAGATGATGAGGTGACTACCACATAATGGAACAAATCACGAGAATGTATTGGGAAAGGACGTTCGAAAGGGACTTTGTGGTATTTCGATCCTCGGCGTTCCAGACGCTTTTTACGAGAATTATGGAGTTGCGATATCCCATCGACTTCACGCAGGTGCGTCCGTGGGGAAATATCGGTGACCAAAAGTGTGATGGATGGCTTGCCAGCGAGAAGCGGCTATTTCAAGTCTATGCCCCTGATGAACTTACCAGAGCAGAGACAGAAAGAAAGATGGACGAAGATTTTCAGGGAGCGTGTATCCATTGGAGTGGGAAGTTTGAACATTGGAATTTCGTCCATAACTCTCGTGAGGGGGTACCGCCGTTTGTTCTTCAGAAGACACAAGCTTTCGGAGAAGCCAATCCTATGATCGGCTTTACGCCATGGGGATTCGCCGAATTAAGAGCGAAGTTGTTCGAGTTGGAGCCTGTAGATATTCAATTTGTTCTTGGACCGGCGCCATCTACCTTAGCGATGCAGAAGGTAAGATTTTCCGATGTCGAGAAAGTCCTTCAGCATATCCAGACTGTTGATCCGCCGTTGGGAGTCGATTTGCGCCCGGTACCGGCGGACAAATTGCAAATGAATGCACTTTCCGGTGACGTTGCTGCCTTTCTGACGCTTGGGATGATAAAGTCTTCTCTGGTTGCTCACTACTTTGATAACTATCGAGATCCCCGTTATGGCGATGCTCTTGCGTTTCAATTTAACGAGAAGTATATTGAACTGAAGGAAAAGGGCTTGGATCCCGATAGCATCTTTTGGGAATTAAGGGGTTACGCTGGAGCAAATGATGCTACATCTGACCGTGAGCAAGCCGCTGCACTGGCAATTCTAGCTCACTTCTTCGAAGAATGCGATATCTTCGAGCGACATGATGCAAGCGAACTAAAGGGAGGGGAATCGTGATATTGCCCACAAAACGAATCTCCGCAGATAAAGCCCTTCTTGGATTGGGCGCACGTGTTCTTCGTCAACTTAATCACCCGCAGACAGTTTCACGATTATGGGAAACGATCCAGCGTGATAGCGGGGCGAGCGTGTCGTACGACTGGTTTATTTTGTCGTTGGATCTGCTGTTTCTCATCGGCACCGTGGAGTATCACGAAGGCCGCCTAAAGAAGGTAAAGCGATGATCTACCGCGTATTTTCTACCCTTACATCGTTCAAATCCATGGAGTTCGGTCCAGGGCTAAATATCCTCCTGTCGGACAAAACGGAAGATTCCACACAACGTCAAACTCGTAATCGAGCGGGAAAAACGAGCTTCATAGAAACAATCCATTTTCTATTGGGAGGCAACTGCGAGAAGGACTCGATCTTCAGGAACTCTGCTCTCATTAGACATTGGTTCTGTATGACATTCGACCTGGGAGGTTCAAAGGTTACAGTCAAGCGAATGGGTGCTAAACCTTCGGAGGTTCATCTTGTCGATGGCGATACAGCGACGTGGCCGCATCAGCCAAATGAAGAGGGGATTATCTCGAACGAGAAATGGAAATCAGTTCTTGGACATCTCGTCTTTGGAATTCCTGTTGAGGAGGAAACATGGGGTGCCTGGGCACCAAAGTTTCGCCAACTGATTGCGTATTTTATCCGAAAACAGAATAGCGGTGGCTTTTCTTCTCCGTTCAAGCAAGCGACTCAACAAGCTGAAGGGGACAGTCAGGTGGCTATTTCATTTCTTTTGGGACTTGATTGGACGATTGCACAACAATGGCAACTTGTCCGCGACCGTGAGCGGATGCTCCGAGAAATAAAAAAAGCATCCAGCACTGCTGACTTGGGACAAATTGTGGGAGATCCCGCCGAACTACGGACACGTCTCGCTGTTCGTGAGCAAAGAGTTGTGCGTATGCGCACTAGTGTGGGAAACTTCCAGGTCGTGCCTGAGTACCGAGAACTAGAAATCGAGGCTACGTTCCTTACAAAGCAACTTGGGGAATTAGCGGATGGGAATACGATAGATCGATCTTTGGCAAGCGAGTTACAGGCAGCGCTCGATATAGAAAGACTTCCATCTTATAGCGACCTCCAAGCACTTTATCAAGAGGCTGGAGTTGAACTGCCTGATGTTGCCTTGAAACGTTTCGAGGAGTTATCCGCATTTCACCGTTCTGTTGTCGATAACCGACGCAGTTATCTTGCTGGTGCGATGGAAGATGCTTTGCGAAGAATTAGGGATCGAGAGAGCCAAAAGGAAGCGCTTGATCGCCGACGACAAGAGATCATGAGCATCATCAGATCAGGTGGTGCTCTGGAAAGTTATGTGGGTTTGCAAGCCGAGTTAACTCGTTTGGAGCAAGAAACTGAGGCTTTGCGGAAACAACTAGAAACAGCGGAATATCTCCAAGGTCAGCAAGCAGAACTTGGAATAGAACGCCAACGCTTGATGCTTCGATTGCAACAAGATCTAAAGGAGCAAAAGCAGCGCGTTGATGAGGCAATTGTCACATTTGAAGATGTGTCTTCGCGTCTGTATGAAAAGGCGGGTAGCCTCGTTGTTAATGATACTCAGGATGGACCCAAATTCGAAGTCCGCATCCAGGGGCAGAAGAGCAAAGGAGTTTCGTCAATGCAGGTTTTCTGTTTTGATATCGCACTCATACGGATAACCGTTGAACGCGCAATTAACCCAGGATACCTGATTCATGACAGTCATCTTTTCGATGGCGTAGACCCTCGTCAGGTGTTGACAGCACTACAAGTTGGCCATGAGATGTCCAATGTATACCGATTTCAGCATATTGTCGCCCTAAATTCTGATACGTTGTTGAGCGAGAAGTCTGGTGATGATTTTGCGCCGATGGATTTCGTAAATGTGGTTCGTCTTACTGATGCAACGGAAGATGGGGGGCTTTTCGGGATTCGATTCGACTAACTGGTCGTGCTGCACCGCGCGGTCACGGGCACGACGGAGCGGTTCCTCGGCGTGCTGATCGAGCAGTATGCGGGCGCGTTCCCCTTCTGGCTCGCCCCGGAGCAGATCGTCCTCATCCCCATCGCGGAGCGACACTACGCCTACGCCAACGAGGTCGGCGAGCAGCTCAAAGCCGCCGGTTTCCGCGTCAAGATGGACGACCGCAATGAGAAGATGGGCAAACGCATCCGTGAGTCGGAGATGCAGAAGATCCCCGTCATGCTCATCCTCGGCGACAAAGACATCGAGAACAGCACCGTCAGCGTCCGCCGCCGCACCGAAGGCGACCTCGGCGCGATGTCCCTCGAAGCCGCTCTCGCCCTCTTCGCCCAGTACCGCGACGCCTGAACGTTTTCGACGGTTCGAATAGAGGGAGAACTTCCTCCTGGCCAAAATGAACGCGTAGGTGCACGCGGGAAGGCGTCTTGCACTATTAATGATCTGGAAGTGTCGAAAGGACGAAGAGATGCGTCAACCTATAGGCAACGTGTATCAGTTGAAGATCGTGCTGAGCGATATTCGCCCGCAAATCTGGCGGCGGGTCCAGATTCCGTGGGACATCAGGTTGGATGATCTGCATCTTGTCCTTCAAGCGGCGATGGGTTGGACAAACTCGCATCTGCACTGTTTTATGTTCGGAGACCGTCGATTTACGATGCCCTATGAAGAGGGCGCTCTCGAAGAGTTGCAGATGGAGGACGAGCGGAAGTTGCGCTTGAACGACCTGATAAGCGCTTCGAAGGATACGTTCCTCTATACTTACGACTTTGGGGACGACTGGGAGCATGTCGTGACTCTTGAAAAGGTGCTTCCTCCGTTCCCAAACACCAGATATCCTCTGTGTATGGCCGGCAAACGCGCCTGTCCGCCGGAAGACTGCGGCAGCGTGCCGGGATATGTCTCTTTGCTGAAAGTGTTGGCGAATCCACGCCACCCTGAACACAAGGATATGAAGCAATGGGTAGGACGCAAATATGACCCGGAACTGTTCGATCCGGAAAAGTTTGACAAGGACCTGCGACGGTTGCAATCCTACGCGCGAATCTATGGTTGATCCGCAACGATGGCGTCGGCTTTCTGTCGTTCGCTTTCAGTAGTGGCACTACCAACCGGACGAATGACTCAACGCTTACCGCATACCACCGTCATCGTCCCAATGGCGCGCCCTGGCCCTCTCCCCAGCAGGCAGTCCGGCTCGGCCTGACTGGGGGTCTCCCTGAAGACCCCCGATAAAACCGCAGACCTGTCCCTGACGATCCAGATTCCGCCCGAGATTCACGGACTCTCACCCGACGCAGCTAGGTCACTGTGGCAAAGGATCGCCGCCTGCGCAGCGGGCCGCGCCGTTCGGCCCCGTCAGGTAGCCAGGAAACTTCGGGTTTGGGCCCGGCAACGTTTTGACGTGGTCGTCTACAAACAGATAGTTGCCCGTCTCGTTATGGCGAAACTCCGGCTGCTCAAAGACAGCTGGCCACTCCATCGTAAAGCTCTTCTTCCCAAGCTGCTGCACGAGCCAGTTCAGATCGGTATCCGCGTTCTGCCAGTTTTCGACGAGCAGAACGGTCATCGAGGACGAAGGGATCGCCGCCAACGTCTGTCCCTGCACGTTCCAGGCTGTGGCGTACGAGCTGAACAGCGTCGTGTTCGTACCGGGCACGTTGAGCGGAGCCGATAGGATGTCGCTCGGACAGCGGTTGATCTCCTTACTCTTCGTGTAGGGGTTGATGTAAGTCTCCCAGGCGGTCGTGAGAGCCGCGCTGTTCGGAGAGTCCTTCGACCTGCCCAACCACTGCTCCGGCAGGCGCTGGTCGTAGTCCTGGGCATACAGCGTGAACGCCTGCCCGAGCTGGCGCAGATTGCTGACGCAGGTGGTCTGCCGCGCCTTCTCGCGCGCTCTGGCGAAGATCGGAAACAGCAGCGCCGCTAAGAGGCCGATGATAGCGATTACTACCAGTAACTCGACGAGGGTAAATCCGAGGGGACGAGAGAGACGGAGTGACATGTGCGTACCTTTCCGGAGCAGGCGCCACAGCGCGCCGCCCTCCACCTAACGAGCGATCTGCCAAAAACGTTGACGCCGCGCCTGTCGCAGGCAGGCGGCGCTCATCCCGGCGGTAATCCGGCCCGCGGGCAGCCAGAAGAGCAACTGCCACGCGGCAAAGGCCAAGCCTTCTACCCTGGGCAGCAAGAGTAGGCCGATGACAACGGAATGCAAGGTCAGGAAGCCCACCGCGTTGCGCACCCCGCGCTCTGTCTGGGAGGGGCACATCACCCCTGTCAGGCCGCCCGCCACAAACGGAGCCAGAAAAGCTAGCAGCCCGATACCGGGAAGCAGAGCCTCATGCGTGGGAGCGCTCAGAACCTGTTCGAGCAGCAGCAGGATCAGCATGGAGGCGATGCCGAACCAGGCGAAGGCCGTGCTTGTCGCCCTGCGGATCAGGATCGGCGGACGCAGGCGCGGCGTTCCCTGCAGCCACTCCTCTAAGAAGGCTCGTCCCACCTTCCAGGGCTCACCGAACTCCCGCAAAGCTGTCTCGGTCGCCTTTTTCAGGTCCTGCCCCTGCCACACATATTCGCGGATCAGCCCCTCGATATGCGCATGAGCCTCCTGACGAAACGCTTTGCGCTCCGGATAGGGCACGATGCCGACCAGCGGCGCGCCCAGATGTTCCAGATAGTCCTCCAGGCGCTCGTCACAGGAGAGCTGCTGCGCCTGCAGGCCGGTTGCAATCAGTTTCAGCTCAGGCTGTTTGCTCATGACGCTTGCTCCTCGTCACCCTCTCCATCGCCGCTGTAAACTGGTCCCACGCCCGCATCCTACGCTCCAGTTCCGCCGTTCCGTCGGGGGTCAGCGTATAGATTTTGCGCGGTCGCTCCCCCTCGAGGATCTCCCACTCGCCGCAGATCCATCCATCCCGCTCCAGAGCATGCAGCGCCGGATAGAGTGTGCCCTGCTTCAGCTCCAGGGCCTTGTTGCTGCGCTGATTGATCTCCCGCGCAATCGCGAGGCCGTGCAAAGGCCCCTCGCTCACGACAGCGAGTATGAGGGTAGGAATATTGCCGCGTAATAGATCGCGATCATCAGCCATCGTCAGGCTCCTTATTATGTCTCTTGGGGTTATCATGGGTATTATATCATGTTCAGCTAGGTATGTCAAGCCCCGCTTCCTCCTCTTTCGCATTATTGGCCGGGACGCATGGGAAAGCGGAACCGGGAAACCCTCCCTCCGCTGGTTTGGGCGCGAACGGCCTGCGACGCTCTGGACAGGATACCGAGTTGGAGCGGCATCAACATCGTGGAGATCAAGGCCGAAGCGTTTTGCAGAAGTATATCATGGAACGATACTGACAGGAGACGAAACCAATGCCAGTCCGTTCGTAGTAAAACGAGGGCTCTCTTTTCTCACTATCTCGACGCCTACGCTTGGAGTACCTTAAACAACCTATGCTTCGCCAATTCTTCGCCTACTATCGGCCCCATCGCGGGCTGTTCGTGCTCGACTTCTCGTGCGCGGTCCTCTCTGGACTCCTGGAACTCGCCTTTCCCCTCGCGGTTCGCACATTCGTCGACCGTCTCCTGCCCAGTCAGAACTGGGGGCTGATCCTCGGAGCGACGATAGGGCTGCTCGCCATCTATATGCTCAATACGGGTCTGTCCTATATTGTCAACTACTGGGGCCACGTGCTCGGCATCTCCATCGAGACCGAGATGCGCCGCAAGACCTTCGATCATCTCCAGAAGCTCTCCTTCCGGTTCTTCGACAATCAGAAGACGGGCCGACTCGTCGCCCGTGTGACCAAAGACCTGGAGGATGTGGGGGAGGTCGCGCACCACGGGCCCGAAGACGCCTTCATCGCGATCATGACCTTTTTCGCCTCCTTCCTTCTGATGTACACCCTCAATGCCAGGCTCGCGCTGATCACCGGCCTCGTCGTGCCGCCCATGGCCTGGATCTCGACCCGCTATGGCAAAGCCATGACCCAGACGATGCGGACGTTGTTTGGGCGGGTGGGGGATTTCAATGCGCGCATCGAGGAGAATGTGGGCGGTATCCGTGTGGTGCAGGCCTTCGCCAACGAAGACCACGAGCGCGCGCTCTTCGCCGGGGACAATGAGAAGTACCGCCAGAACAAACTCGACGCCTATCGCCTGATGTCCAAAAGCATGTCGCTCAGCTACATGACGATGCGTATCGTGCAGCTCTTCGTGATGATCGCGGGCGCCTACTATGTGCTGCACCACCAGTTGACGGTCGGAGGATTCATGGGCTTTCTGCTCCTGGTCAATGTGTTCTTCCGCCCCGTCGAAAAGATCAACGCCGTGCTGGAGACCTATCCCAAGGGCATCGCAGGCTTCAAGCGTTACACGGAACTACTCGCTACTGTGCCCGACATAGCCGATGCGCCCGACGCCCTCGAGATCGGCCATCTGCGGGGAGAGATACGCTTCGAGAACGTCACGTTCGGCTACGAAGCCCACAAGAATGTTCTGGAGGGTGTCGATCTGGTGGTCCATGCGGGGGAGACGGTGGCGTTCGTCGGGCCGAGCGGGGCGGGTAAGACGACGATCTGCTCCCTGGTGCCTCGCTTCTACGAGCCCAACGCCGGGCGCATCACCGTGGACGGTATCGACATCCGGCAGATGAAACTGGCGTCTCTGCGGCGCAACATTGGCCTTGTGCAGCAGGATGTCTTCCTCTTCGCAGGCACCATTCGCGAGAACATCGCCTACGGCCGCCTCGATGCGACCGAAGCCGAAATCCTGGAAGCGGCCCGCCGCGCACGCCTGGACGATATGATCAGCCAACTGCCCGACGGGCTGGAGACGATCATTGGGGAGCGAGGCGTGAAGCTCTCCGGCGGGCAGAAACAGCGCATGGCGATTGCGCGAATGTTCCTGAAAAACCCGCCCATCCTCATTCTGGACGAGGCGACCTCGGCGCTGGACACCGAAACCGAGCGGGCGATCCAGGCGTCACTGGCAGAACTGGCCGTCGGACGCACGACCCTCGTCATCGCGCACCGACTGGCGACGATCCAAAACGCAGACCGTATCGTCGTCGTAGACGAAACAGGCATCGCCGAGCAAGGGCTCCATCACGAACTGATGAACGCCGGCGGCGTCTACCAGCGCCTCCACGAAGCCCAGTTTCGGCCCCACAGCTTCGCAGGTAGAGACGTGCCGCTTCCGCGATGAGATCCCTGCTCTTTACCCGCAACGCTGTAGGCTGACAGAACATTCGAGTTGCTCATCTCGCAACATCGTGCAAGAGCCGGTTGGTATTAGCGGCCCCGATTGAAGGGGGAACCTCCTCCGCTCGAACGCCCGCCGCCGGAACTGCCGCCGCTCGGGGCACCGCCATCGGAGCTTCCACTCGACCTTCCTCCGCCCGAACCACCGCTGCTGCCGGAACTCCGACCGCCGGAACCGCCGCCATCACTGGGGCCTACGCGGTAGGAGCGAGGCGCACTGCCAGGATCGGACCCGCGTGAACTGCCGCCGTAGCTGTGTCCCGCAGAGGGAGGCGAACCTGCGCCCGGAGAGTTACGTCCGGAACCGGGGTAACTCCGGTCGCCGCCGCTGCCGTTCCGGTAACTGCCCGAAGTACGATCTCCGTTGCTGCCCGCCGATCCGCTAGTGACGCCCGAACGGTCACCGCCGCGAGAGAACTCGGAACTGGAGCGCGTACCATCCATACCAAGTGAGGCGCGCGCCTGGCGCGCCGCTTCTGCCGGACTGCGGCTCGAACTGTTGGCCGTGGTCACCGTGCTATGATCGGGGGAGGCCGGTGAGAAACCGGGCCGGGATCTTCCCGACGAGAGGCCGGACTCCACCGGACTCGTGCGTCCAATCGGGCTTCCTGGTGCGCCTCCCGCCGTCGCGCTGGTTCGGGACATCACATCGACACGGCGGGTCTGCGTGGCGGGCAGGCTACGCTGAACGTTGCTTGGCAACTGTGCCTGGTAGAGACTGCGCTGCAGTGCGCTCTGCGAAGGCCGGGCATCCGCCGTGAACGCGCGTGTGGAGGTACGGGACAGGCTTGTCGGCTGAATCGAGGTCGGCCCGGAGATCGCCGCTTTTCCGGCGGGCGCGCCGATGGCCTGGCCCCTGTTGAAGAACGACGTGTCTCCTTTGGCAGCCGCCTGATACGTGCCTCTCCCGTTGAACGCGGCGTTGGCGGCGTAGGTCGTGCCTGCGGAGTGGCTGGCATTGTAGGGCACGAAACGGCTGTTCACCGCCACGTGACCCTCCGCCGAGGCGTTCAAACGGTCCGATGCGGTGGTGCCGGGACGGTAGCGGTAGCCATTGCCGTTGTTAAAACGGTCGTCGCCGTTCCACCGGTTGACATAGTAGTTGTCGAAAGAGCGGCCTTCGCAGAAACCGCCGTAACTCGGATAGTAACAGCCGGCCCAGCCGATAGAGAAGGAGAGGCCCCAGTTTCCGCCCCAGTAGCCGAGCGAGAACGCCGAGGGATAGCGCACTTCCCACGGGCAGAGCGGCGCCCAGCCAATACGATCTCCGTATGAGCAAAAGCTGACCACGCCCGGCGACCAGTACTGCCACTGCGAACCTGGGCACCACGACCAGCCGTACGAAAGCTCGACCCAGGTGCCGTAGTGGTATGGCGCCCAACCCCACGACTCGTCGGAAACCCAGGTCCAGCCGAACGGATCGACCCAGGTCCAGTGACCGTAGTAGTAGGGCCGCCAGTCGCGCTCGGTGACGCGGGGAGCCCAGACCCAGCCGTATTTTGAATCCTCGTGCCAGGAACCGGAGGAGTCGAGGTCTTCGGCGACCAGTCCGATATTGGACGGCACATGCCGATACGTCTCCGACTTGCCCTCGATCAGACGGTTCCGATCACTGTTCCACTGGTCCCAACTGTCCGCGCCGGGGATTTTGTGCGGCGTATAGGCCGAATTCGCATCGCGAAGGTAGAGATAGTGGCCCGCCTCGACCGTAGTCTTCCCGGCGGCGCCCTCCACCGTCGCGCTGCCGGTCTGGACCGCGATCTCGGAGCCGCCGTCCACGCCGAACCGTACCTGCGAGACGCCGCTCGACTTCACGGAAGCCATGGGCGTATCGACCTGATAGACCGCGTCGGCATGGCGCGAGTGCAGGGTCGCGAGACCGTCGTTCAGGGCGATCTCGGTGAACTCGCCCTGCGCGTCGCTGTAGAGGACTTTCAGGACGGCGAGCGCCCTGTTGCCCAGGCGCAGCGCGCTGCCGTCGTCGAACTGAAGATCGGCGCGTCCGCCCTCGGTGACCCATATCTCCGCGCCCTGGCGCAGCGGCATGTTGTTCGTGGCCTTCGACCAACTCGCCGTGCTGTCCGGTCGCCAGGTGACGTTGCCGTGTACATAGGCGAACCGCGCCAGTCGGACCGGTCCTTGCGTCTTCGGGTCGGTCGGCTTGGCAGTCGCCTGAGAGTCGTCGTTGCTGAAGGGTTGATCATTGCGGGGTGTGTGCTCGCCCGTTCGGTAGCCCGACACGGTGTCGCCCTGGTCGGCGTCCTGAGCCTGTACGTGAGCGGCAGGCATCAGTCCCGCCGCCAGCATACCGCCCAGGAGCAGCGACCATCGAAATGGTTTGCAGCTTCTGGTTAACACAGTTTGTTCTCCATGGTCCGGTTCTTGTCGGGGCGCTGACAACAGACGGGCCGCACTTACGACATCAAGGTCGGTATGCTCCTATACGTGCCGGAACTCCGGAAAAATCCCTCACGTGTCGGGCACGACCTGGGGAAGAGACGTCGCCTCTGCGACATTCCCATTCTCATCCCTTACGTGCGAGCGGTCGATTCGTGACACGCCGTACAGAAAGGACACTTGAACAATTGTTAGTTTCCTGTTGCGGCTTCTCCGGCGACGTAGCCGGTGCTCCAGGCGGCTTGCAGGTTGTAGCCGCCGACGGGGCCGGCGATGTCGAGGATCTCGCCGCAGAGGTAGAGGCCCGGTATGCGGCGAGAGGCCATCGTCTGCGGATCGACCTCTTCCAGGCTAACGCCGCCCGCGACGACCTCCCCGCGTTCGAGAGGGACGCTGCGAACGCCGCCGAGGGGCCAGCCTTTGAGGGTGTTGACCAACTGGTTCAGCGCCTTCGCCGACAGGTGCGCGCCGCGCGTCTGCGCCTCCACGCCCGCCGTCGCCATAAACGGTGTCGTCAGGCGATCCGGCAGATAACGGTCCACGAGGCTGCCCACGGTCTTGCGCGGGCTGTCGCGCAGCTCCGTCCGTATCTGCGCCTGCAGCGCCTCGAACGATGTGTCCGGGATTAGATCGACCTCCAGGACGCCGCCCTGCGCGAGCCCGACGGCCATCCGCTCGCCGATCTCCCGCGACACGCCCAGCGCACACGGCCCCGAGAGACCCTTGTGCGTGAAGAGCAGGTCGCCCCGCCAGCGGACGTACTCTTTGCCGCCCGCCTGCGTCCGCGCCCGCAGCGTCACCTCCCGCAGCGCCACGCCCGACCAGTCCGGCTCGACACGGTCCAGATAGAGCGGCGCCAGCGCCGCTCGCAGAGGGACCATCGTGTGCCCGACCTCCGCCGCCCACCGCCAGCCATCGCCGGTCGTGCCGGTCGCGGGATACGAGGAGCCGCCCACCGCCACAATGACACGCTCCGCCCGCCGTACCTTCTCTCCTATCCGCACGCCTGCGATGTGGCCCTCCTCGACGACCAAACCGCTCACCGCCGCTCCGGTCACGATGCGCACTCCCGCCTGCTGCACCGCCTGCTCCAGCGCCTCCACGACGTCCTTCGCGTTGGAAGGCTCGACAGGGAAGATACGGCCATCGGGGCGCACGTAGGTCTGCATACCCGACCTGTGGAGAATGGCGAGAAAATCGTCGTTGGTGAAACGGTAGAAGGAGGGTTTGAGGAAGCGGGCTTCCGGGAGACGGAAGGTGGCACGGATCTCTTCCATCGTGCCCGCGTGGGTGAGGTTGCACTTGCCGCCGCCGGAGATCAGGATCTTCATGCCCAGACGGTCGTTCTTTTCCAGCAGCGTCACCTGCGCGCCGCACTCCGCCGCGCGTTTGGCTGCGATCAGCCCGGCCGCGCCGCCGCCGACCACCAGTACCTGGCGGTCACTCGATGTCCGTTTTCTGTCCAGAACCTCAGCCCTCGAAATCTAGGATCGCGCTTATTTCTTGCGGACGTTGCGGCGCACGGCGGCGATGTACTCCTGGTCGACCGCGCGCTCGAAGGAGCGAAAGCCGGCGAGGCCGAAACCGTGGCGCGTGGCGATCTCATTGATGGCATCGACCTGCGCCACCGACACATCTTTGCCGAGCGTAAAACATTCGTAGCGCTGGTCGAGCGCTAGCATCATCGTCTCCGCCATGCAGGCGTAGGAGGTCCCAGGCGGAAAACCGAAGGAGAACTCGTTGCCGGGGCTGTCCGGTCGGGGCAGATGCATCTCGCCCGGCACCTGGACCATGCCGCCCTCGATCACCAGCACGTCATCGCGCTCTTTCGCCACGCGCACCGACACATCCCGCGGCCGCGCCACATCGCACACGACCGCCCCGGACTTGATATGCTCTGGCAGGATCACCGCCTCCACCGCGCTCGTCACCGTGATGATGATGTCGGCGTCCCGCAGCCCCTCCGCCACATCGTTGTAGGTCGAGACGACAGCGCCGTGCTGCGCGTTCAGCCGCTGCGCCAGCGTGTCGAGCCGCTCCACATTGCGTCCGACCAGCGCCACCTCCGCCGCCTCACGCGCCATGATCTCCGCGCAGGTTGCGCCGATAGAGCCGGTCGCACCGACGATAGCGACCCGGCTCTCCGGCAGCAACATCCCCATCAACTCGCCCGCCGTCTTCGCGCCCTCGATTGCGGTCGCCACCGTGTAGGAGTTGCCTGTCGTGATCGGCAGGGTGGGGAGTCGCTTCGCCAGGGTGATGCCGCCGTCGCCGACCACCGACGTAAACGCGCCGAGGCCCAGGATCTTCGCGCCCTTCTCCTGCGCCAGCTCCCCGCACTTCTGGAGTTTGTCCCAGACGAAATCGATCGGTAGCGACAGCATCTGCCGGGGCGTCAAAGGGCAGGCGATCATATAGCCCTTCGCCTCGCGGCCTGTCTTCGAGCGGATACCGACCATCTCCGCCATAACGACCGGGTCCCGGCCTTTGATGATCCACTCGATCAGGCTCGTGGGCATATACTTCGCAATGGGGTACTTGCGGCTCACATCCCGCTTGGCGTCGATAGGGTGAATGATAAAAGCAAACTGTTCCATCGGAACTCCTCTAACGTCTGTCTAAGCCTGTTCTGCGGCAAGAGCGGCCTGCTGCGGGACGAGGGCGGGATTAAGCTCCTGCACACGCGGCGTCCAGCCCAACTCTTCTAGTTTACGGAAATAGTCCTCGGGTGTCAGCGCGTCCGGGCGCTTTCCGAGCAGCGTCACCAGCACCGCCTCCATGACGTTCGTGCCGAACGATCGCCCGTCGAAGACCGGAGTCGTCGTGATGAGCAGGTTCACGCCGCGCCGCATCAGTTCCGTCACGTCCTCCGCCGTCGTTGTGTTGGTGAAGACGATCTTACCGCGCATATCTTCCGGCATGAAACGCTTGATGAGCATAAAATCACCGGCTACCACATCGGCCTCGGCGAAATACTTTCCGTGCGTCGGGGTGTTCTGCTCCTGCTTCTCCCCGGTCGGATAGAACCATTTGAACGGCATTCGGACGATGGCGGGCAGCATCAGCTTCGCCAGGGTCTGCACCGTGCCCCACGACCGTATGGCGATAGGAACCCCCAGCCCGAACAAAAGGTCGCCGAAGACGATAGATTTCGCCAACCCCGACAGCGCCTCCGCCATGCCGAAGCGGTCGACGGCGCTGACGAGAAGCACACGTTTCGCGCGGAAATCGACGATGCCCTGCTCCTGAAGGTAGGCGACCGTCTTGCGCTCCAGCGTATGTTTCAGGCCGCTGCCATCGACGAACGGCGTCTGCTTCGCGCCGTCGAGCAGATGCAGGATCTCTTTGAAAACGTAGCGTGTGCTGCCCGCATAGAGGTAGATGTCCGTGCCGCCGACGCCGAAAGCGTCCACCTTGCCATCAAGTTCCGTCACCATATCGCGATACTTCTGCATATCGCCGTCGGTTCCGATGCGCTCGATCTCGAACTCTTCCCCAAAAAAGGTGGCGTGGACCTTCTTGTTGCGCGTGGACGACCCCAGACTGATACTCACGACACGCTTCATACCCTGCGACTCCCTTCCTGCCAGTCTGTCCGCTATTGTAGTTGATAACCGCTGGAAAGTCAAGAGAGGCCCGCCCCTAAAGGAGCGGTCTGTCTTTCATAAGGCCCGTAAACGGGCCTGGGCAAGGCGTGAGCGCCATAAGGCCGTCCAGCGTCCATTTGCGCCGAACAGCAACTGTTACTGAGTGGAAAACAGCCCGCTTCAGCGGGGTTTGCGCATCAGGCCGCCCCTTTAGGGGCGGCCTAAGAGGGGTCGTTGCCGGCGCTTTGGGCATACCGGCATTGAACCATCCGCTAAGAGGGGTCGTTGCCGGCGCTCATTTCGCTCTGGGCCAGGCCGGTGTACTGGGAGATCACCTGGATCGCCACGAAAATCGCCACGATAAGGAAGACACACGTCCCGAAGATCATGGCCGCCTGATGCGTCTTCAGCTTGGCTTCCGCCTCATAATACTCCGCGATCTTGTCCACCATCATATCGAGACTGCCGGACGTTTCGCCGGTTCGGAACATATCGACCGTCAGGGCATTGAAGAAGCCGGAACTGCGCATCGAATCGGCCACCATTTCGCCCCGGTTGGCGGAGAGTGCCGCGCGATGCGCCGCTCTGCGCAGGACGAAGTTGCCGCTGGCGTTGCCGGCGACTTGCAGGGCGTTGCCCATCGGGAAACCGCCCCGGTAGAGTGCGGCGAAGGTGCGGCAGAATTTGGCCGTGGCGAACATACGGATCAGATGGCCGAGCACGGGAATACTGGTTTTGAAGGTGTCGTAGCCTTCGCGGAAGGCGACGGAGTTGAAGAAGAAGAGCCGGAACGCGATCATCCCAACGACGACCGGCAGCAGGATCAGCATTCCGAATCCAACGGTGTCAAAAAGATAGTTCAGCCCGGTGTACTCGGACTTGCCCATACCGCCGAGTACCAGCCGCACGATCGACATCTGCTGGAACATGAAGCCAGGACGGCCGAGCAGCATCAGAGCGACGAACAGGACGATCTTTGGATAGATCGTCTCGCGGCTGACGAGGCGGCGGATGGCGAGGTCGTTCTCGACATAATCGGCCAGTTGGCGCAGGGAGGTGTCCAGCATGCCGCCCTCTTCGGCGGCGCGGATAATCTCGACCTGCATCGGGGAGCATATCCAGGGATAGGCCGCCATGACCTCGGAGAACCGGCCTCCGGCCTGCACCTGCCGCTGACCTTCCCGCGCGATCTCTTTCAGTTTTGGGTTCTTGGTGCTGGCCTCGAGTGCGGAGAGCGCCTGAAACAGTGGAATACCCGCATTGATGAGCGTGGCGAACTGCCGGTAGAACGGCGCGAGATCCTTGAGCACGACGCCGGCAAAGATCGGATTGATTACCCGCTCCCGGAAGAGCTGCGGGAACGCCTTGGCGCGCTCATGTTCGGAGTCGTAGAAGGGGCGCTCCACGCCGCCTCTCGCCTGCGGAGCGGTGAAAGGCTGGGGGCCACCCGGAGGCAACGCCTGGGTCGGCTGAACGCCGTTCGCGGCCATTTCGGTGGTCTGTTCGGCAGCCGCCGGATCATTCAACCCGACGCTGCGCTCCCAGGGTTCGAGATGCCCCCCCCCCGTGCTCTCCGCGCCTGCCTCGGCCTCTGGCAGGCCGTAGAGGGTTGCGGTCGTCGCGGCGATCTCCTCCATCGGCGAGGAGAGGTCGATCCGACGAGGACGGGTGGGAGCGGGAATGGGTTGTGTCACGGCGAGGGGAGGTGCGCCGTTCAGGGGTTGGGTCGCGGCAAGGGGGGACGTACCGTTTCGCGGCTGGGTCGCTGTGAGGGCGGAGGGCGCCAGCGGCTGCGTCGCCGTCAGGCCGGGCGCTATCGGGGAGGCGGCGGCGCTTTTGGGTTGAACCTGCAGCGGCGTGTAGCCCATGCCTCGCACCTGCGCGAGCGCTGCGGTTTGGCTGTCTGCGGCGACGTTGCCTTCGACCGTATTGCCCATACGGTCGAAGGCCCGAAATACGAACTGCGGCATGGCGCGTGTCCCTTCCTAAAGCATCTGCAGAAAGTCTGGGGTAGCGAACTGTTTGTCCACGAAGTCGAAGATCCCGTGGAAGTAGCTATGCACGACCCAGAGGAGCGCTCCGCCGCCGAGCACCAGCATCGTTGTCAGGCCCATGCTGAGCATGACCCGCTTGGCGCGGGTCGTCGCATCGTAGACGGCTTCCTGGTAGTGGTCCGCCGCTTTGTCGAGCGACTCGACGATCTCGCCCGAGTGCTGCCCGGTAATGACCAGGTTTTCGATCTGATTGTCGAACAGTTCGGTGGCCGCAAAGGCGTCGGAGAAGGAGGCGCCGTGGTTCATCATCTCATAAGAGGAGGCCAGTCGCTCGCGAATGACCACGTTGTCTGTCGTGTTCATAGCGCACTCCCAGGCCTGGATCGGCGCGACACCGGCCTGATGCAGGCGGCGCAGCATCCGCACGAACGCCGAGAGCGCGGCCACGCGCTGCAGATTGCCGAACGCGGGAAGGCGCAGACTCATGCTGTCGCGGAACCGCCGATACTGCGGAAGACGGGCCTGTCTGGCGCTGTGCAGGATCAGAAAATGGAGGAGAGCCGTAGCTGGAAGCAGCACAAGCTCCCATTTAAGATAGAGCATCGCGTTGGCTGCCAGATCGAAACTGGCCAGGAGGCAGGGCATAAACGGAATGGCGATCGGCAGCACATACAACGCCTGCGACGCCATCAGTTTCGGCAGCCACATCCCTTTGTAGAGGGCGATGTTCTGCTCGAAGTTGAGGGCGATCTCCGCGAGGGCGATCTCCAGAAAGCCGCCGGTCTCCCCGGCGCGCACCATGCCGACGATATGATCGGGATAGATGCGCGGATAGTGCTCCATCACATCGGAGATACGGTTCCCTTTGCGCGCGGTCTCGGCCATTTCGTGCGCGGTCTGGGCCAGATTCTTGTTGGGAGTGCGCCCCGCCAGATTGTCGAGGGCAGCGTAGATCGTCATACCGCTCTTCACCAGGGGCGCCAACTGTTGAAAATAGAACGCCAGATCGCGCGTGGAGACTCCGCCCAGTTTCGAAGCGTTCGGGTTGACCGGGTTGAGAAGGAAGTTAGAGCGGGTTGTGGAAGCAGTTCGGCTTTGCGACTGCGTTGCGGTTCGTGTGCTCACCTTCGCCGCATTGCCTGCCATGGTGATACCGCTGGAGCGTGCGGCCGTCTGGGCGCCGTTCTGCATCACGCTCCGGGCGGAGTTTGCCGCGACGGCGACGGAACCCGCGCCGGTCCGTGAGGCGCCTTGCAGGGCCTGCGTAGCCGCGATGGTCTGCGGACGATAGCCCATCAGGGTCAGCTTTCGCCGCACTTCGACTTCGTCGTTGGCCTCGATTTTGCCCATGACCGTGCGGCCGGAGGCGTCTACGGCTTCATACAGATAGTCCATCTTCCACCCTTTCGATGCTCTGGGAACGGATCGGCGCGCTTACCCGTAACTCGGCCACAGAGCGCCCGTCGGGCAGGCGCAGGTCGGGCGCGAGATCGGCCAACGGAACCACGACGAATGCCCGCTCCGCAAGACCGGGATGTGGCAGGATCAGCGCCTGCGTCCGAAATTCCGTATCGCCGTACAGCAGAATATCGATATCGATCGTACGGGGCCCCCAGCGCTCGGCGCGCTGCCGACCTCCCGCCGTCTCAACGGCCTGAATCCGCTGCAGCAGATCGTCCGGCGTCAGATCGGTTTCGATTCGCGCTACCAGATTCAGATGCGGCGGATACCGCGTATCATCGCCAGGCTTCAGGCCGAGATGCGGCGTCTGATAGACGGGCGAGACGGCCGTCACCTGCAGGCCCGGCCCAAATGTCTCCATCCTTCGGAGCGCGTCACGCAGATGCGCCCAACGGTCGCCCAGGCTGGACCCGAAACCCAGATAGGAGGTTACTGTCATTGCATTACCCTCTTTTCTGGTCTACGCAGCACAAAGGCTCCCTGTTTCACGGATATAGGAAATTGCATGGACGCCAGTTTCTACGATTATACCCGCTCCAGCAAGGGAGGCAGGAAAAAAAGTGACCGTTTGGGGTGTCCCGCTTGCATCGCCCTGCCCGGTCGTGTGCGCGTTGTCTATCCTGCTTCGGCTAGGGACGACGTTTTTCGACGGCGCGCTGTGTGGGATTCCGTGATGTGGGGGAGACTACGGCGGGCGCAGTCGGAGGAGGATTGTCGTAGACGGCGCGCAGGCGAAGAGCGTCAGGGTGGGAGTCGGCGTAGGCGCGGTAGGCGGCATAGTCGGAGTAGAGGACGCCTCCGATCTGAATATGGGAGCCGGGCAGCCAGGTGAAGGCGTCCTGAGCCGCTTCGGAACGTGTCAACCCGCCGACAACCGTCATGTTCGGATACCAGCGCATGGCGAGGAACTGCTCCCAGTCTGGCGCGGGGCGCACGTAGAGCGGTTGGGTCGCGACGCTTCCTGGTGGCAGTGGCTGCCAGAGGGAGCCCACCACGACGTCGTTATGGAGTACGTCGGCGGGCGCGAGATAGAGGATGGGAGACGCACCGTTCCTGATCAGCGCCATCTTACCGTCGGCGGCGCGGGCGAACCGAACCGCATTCAGGTTCTTGTTGAACGGTACGTCCACTCGCTGCCCATCCTGCGCCAAGAAGCGGTAGCCATTGAGATCGAACCCGGCGCGGTCGAGGACGACCGACTGTTTCGCCGGCAGAGCCGTCCGCCCCACCCGCATTTTCGCATGCAGCTTTGATTGGCGGCCACCACCGAAACTGCCGCCGAACCCCGGTCCGGACAAGGTGCTGTCCCCATCAAACGCCTTATGGTGTGCAGCCGAAGAGCGTACTCCGGATGCCTCCGACGCGGGCATGCGTTTAGAAGAATTGACGCTGGCATCTCCCCTCGCGCCTGCCGTATGCTCAGGAAGGCCGCCAGCCGATGGAAGGTTGCTGAAGGCACTGTTTGACGTACTGGACTGCATGGCGTTGGGGGCCTCAACGCTTGAATAGTCCTTCTTTGCGCTCTGTTTCTGCGGCTCCGAAGCGGTGGAAGGCGGCGTTGTTACGGAGCTTCGGTCGTTCGTCCGAGATTGGGAAAGGGAGGTGGACTCGTTTGCTGCAGACCCGGCAAGAGGCTCTTGCGCCCCAGAGGCGACTTTTGCGCTCGACTCGTCGGACTCGCGCGATAATTTGAGACTGTTTTCTTGCAGGAGGCGTGGGGCGAAAACGGCGACCAGAAGCAGCACGGCGGCGGTTGCACCCCAGATCAGTACGGGACGTCGGGCCTGCACAGGCCGAGCTGGCCCCGGCGTCATGTCGCGCACGGTCGCCAGTATGCGCGACCGCAGGCCCGGATCGAGCGGATCGAGCGGCGGCTGTCCGCGCAGCTCTTCCCCGATCTGCTGCATGGCTCGTATCTCCTCCCGACAGGACGTACACCGCGCCAGATGCAGCCGCACCGCGAGACTCCTCCACGGAGGGATCTCGTGATCCAGAAAGGCTTTCAGCATCGGCTGGCGCGCCGCGTTGTGTTCTGCCGGTGTCATGGCGCTTTCTCCCCGGCCACTTCCACCCGAAGCACACCTCCGGCCGTCTCGCCAAGAACATAGTCGCTCAGGCTGCCGCGCAGACGGCGGATCGCGTTGAAGAGGCGTGACTTCACGGTGCCGATGGGCACCTCCAGCGTCTGCGCGCACTCCTGATAGGTGAGGCCATACAACTCGTGCAGCACGACCACCTCTTTATGCAGCGGCGAGAGCTGTTCGAGCGCATCGTGTACTCGCTCCGAGAGCTCGCCCTTGACAGCCGCCTTCTCCGGGTCGGAACGCCAGTCGGGAGAGGCCTGCTCGTTCTGCTCCTCCAGCGCCACGTTCTGCGGATGTCGTTTCTGGGCATATTTGGCGCACTGGTTCAGCGCCACGCGATAGACCCAGGTCGCCAGCGCCGCTTCGCCCCGATAACTGCCGATATTGCGATACAGATGCACGAAAATCTCCTGCGTCAAGTCCTCGGCATCCGTGCGATTTTCGACCGTGCGGCGGACAAGATACTGCACCCGCGCCCCGTAGGAGTCCAGAAACTCCTCGAAAGCTCGCGGGTCGCCCGCCTGAATTCGGCGCGTCAGTTTCAGATCGTCTCGCACGAAATTGGGTCCCTCACCCGGCTGTCGCAGGCAAGGATGCCTGCACGTCCCTGTTGTCTCGATTGGATACCGAAAGCACCCAAAAGGTTCACGATGCGTCCGAAACAGGGGCATCGTGACCGTAGGCGGTCTGGCGGAGAAGGTGATCGGCGAGGACGAGGGCGGCCATCGCTTCGACGGCCGCGATGGCGCGGGGCAGAACACAGGGATCGTGGCGGCCTTTCGCCCGGAAGGTGACCGCCTCGCCCTGCATGTTGACCGTCTCCTGCTCCTGCATGATGGTGGCGACGGGCTTGAACGCGACGCGCACGACGATGTTCTCGCCGTTGGAGATGCCGCCCTGGATTCCGCCGGAGTGGTTGGTGCGGGTGCGTACCTGCCCGGCGCGCATCGTAAAAGCGTCGTTGTGCGTGGAGCCGCGCATGAGCGCGCTGCCGAAGCCTTCCCCGATCTCGAAGCCGCGCGCGGCGGGCAGCGACATCAGGGCGTGGGCCAGGTCGGCGGTCAGCTTATCGAAGACCGGCTCGCCCAGTCCGACGGGCACGTTGCGGACCACCAGTTCGACGATGCCGCCCAGCGAGTCGCCGTCGCGTCGGGCCGCGTCTATCGCCGCAATCATCCTGTCCGCCATCTCCGTGTCGGGGCAGCGCACGATGTTGGCGTCCACATCCTCGCGTGTGACGGTGTCGGTGTCCGCTTCACTGCGAATGTCGGCGATCTGCAGCACATAGCCGACGATCTCCGTGCCGCAGCGATGGTGGAGCAACTGACGCGCCACCGCGCCCCCGGCTACGCGACCTATGGCCTCACGATACGACGCCCGCCCGCCTCCCCGATAGTCGCGCACCCCGAACTTGGCTTGATAGGTATAGTCGGCGTGGCTCGGGCGGTAGAGGTCGCGCATCTCACCGTAGTCTTTGGAGCGCGCGTCGGTGTTGCGGACCAGCATGCCCAGGGGGGTACCAGTGGTCTGATCCTCGAAGAGGCCGGAGAGGATCTCCACCTCGTCGCCCTCGCGCCGCTGCGTGGTGATGCGGCTCTGTCCGGGGCGACGCCGATCCAGGTCGGCCTGGATCTGTGCGAGACTCAAGGGGATGCCGGGAGGGCAGCCGTCGAGAATACACCCGACGGCGGGGCCATGCGACTCACCAAACGTCGTGAGTCGAAAGAGAGTTCCAAAAGTGCTTCCTGCCATAGTAACCAGTTTACCCTAAATGGGGTGGGCATACTCTGGAGCGTCTTGATATCGGCGTTCAACGAGGCAATTATGACTCTGAAATCGAAATCGGCGAACGGGTAGAAAATCCCGGCGTGGATTGTTCGTAAACGGCATACTGCGCCAGCGCCGGGTTTCCGCCGTAGACAAGGCTGGGTGCCGAATAGAGGACGTTGGAGAATGCGAATGGGCCTACCATTTTGGGATTTTGTACGCGCAATGCTTTCCCCCTACTGACGCTGTTTTTCGACACCCGCGTAGATTTGCGGCCATATGCTTACCTTAGAACTTAATGCCGATTCCTCCTCCAAATGTTTCGATGCCTTGAAAGTCCGGTGAGTCCTTGCCGACTTTGTACTTCAGTTCGAAGCTGATGTCCTTTTTGATGGGTATCACCAGACCCGCAACTAGAAAGTTCTTGCCCGTTCCGGAGTGTTCGAGGGGAAGTGCATACGCCTTATTGTCGACATAGAGGTAGATACCGTCCGGATTGCCGAAATCGAGTTGAACGTGCAGACGAAACAGCAGACGCAGGACAGTCCTGCTGGTCTCCGTAGAGTCTCCTGTGCGCAGTGTGTCGCCGGCGTCGACACCGAAGTATGGCCTCCAGATAATCGGACTGGAAAGATGTAAATGGTTGTTCTTATCCGCTACAGGATGTCGGCCTCCCATAGCGAGGTCTGAGTCCGTGAGCGTAAACACGGTTTCCATCAGCAGCTTTTGCGTCGTATAGCCTTTGTTGGCTTCGTGTTTCAGGGAGAAGGTAGTGTACGTATCCTGTAGCCCGTGAAACCGGGGATCAAGGTTGGTAGGATCTTCGCCCAAAGGCCGATACATGTTGTAAGTCAGGCGAAGCCGGACCGCATCTTCTGCGGCGCCCTTGTCGCTTGCGATCTTGCCTTCCCCAGAGACGCTGAACGTATCGTGACCGGAAGGCAAACTCGGCTTATAGATAAGGGCGAAGTCTGCAGAACCGACGTTATTGCCGCCTGTAGTATTCAGGAAAGAGAAGGTTGCCGGATCTGTTGAACCCGTGCCGTCAAAAGCCTGTTGGAGATGAATATATTTCCAGAAATCCTGCGCGTGCTTTTTAGGGGGAGCGGCTTGGGCTTGGAGCGCCGGTTGAGCCGCTAATCCACAGAGAGTCAGGATCGCCAATGTCAGGCATCGATAGATTTTCATCCTTGTGTCCTTTTTTCCTTCGTTGCATTTAACACAGCTGCTTACGCCGGACAATCTGTCAGGCCGTCAAAAAAGGTGCCGACGACGTCTTCGACGGCGGCAGAACCGTCGAGATCTTCTGCCGCAATTGTCAGGCAGCACCCTCTTTGCTGTAGCACCAGCCGGACGGCATCGAATATCAGCCTGATCGAGGCGTCATCAAAACCCAGTGAAGCTGTCGATGTGTCACCGGTTATCACAACGGCATTCGGGATGTGCTCGGCTCTTTTAATGACCATGACGATAATGTCCAATACCTGAGGTCTGGTTAAGTTACATGCCATTTTAGGCTTCCTTTCTGCGTGTACAAAGCGTTAAATTGCCGAAACTGCTGACAAGCATTTTCGATCAGCCGAAGAGTAGGTCTCTTTCCTCCTTTCAAGAGACGGTGTCGGAGTGTCGCAAATGGCTTAGCGGAAATTGTGGGAGCGCGTAAGTGGCGCTGTGCACCGTTTGGGCGGTACGAGAGTGAAAGAAGTCGATGTACGCATGTTGACAGGGAACGCTCTAGGTGCAGAAAGTTCCTGGTTGCGTCCTTAGGAATAACAGGCATGGTGAATGTCGTCAAACCCTCGGGCAATCTGGAGTTAAGATGTTATGGGAATAGTTCCATCGCTCGCTTTTCATTATACTCGATCGCTCGAATGCTGTCAAGAAAATGGTGCTGTAGAAAGCCATGGACACCGAATATACATCAGAAAGAGCGTGTGCGCGGTCGTCCGAATTGCCTCGCTGTTCGCGGAGGGCGCTGATACAGTTCAGACTGATGAGTATTTTATGGCCGTTGGTTCGTAATGATGCCTATGAGCAAGTCTGCTACTCCAACTTATGACGAACTCGCCACCCTCGTGGTTCAACAGCAGGGCGTTTTGGCCGAGCAAGCCAACGCC
>JBBQPO010000008.1:0-52032 GCA_038217285.1 Chthonomonadales bacterium | reverse complement strand
GCAGGATCATGTGACGATCACGAACGCCTGCAAGATGGCCGTAAAGGCGGGCGACCCGTTGACCATCGAGGAGATGCAGGGGCTTCTGGAACAGTTGGCTGACACCGAGAACCCCTACCTCTGCCCTCACGGTCGTCCGATAGTCGTCATGCTGCCATTCCACGAACTGGATAAACAGTTTAAACGCGCCTGACCACACCTCAAGTTATCGGGTGCCGTCCGCCGGGAATGGGCCGAAAATCTCCTCATAGATGGGGTTCGGAAACGGCGCGGTATAGGGAGCCGTGCCGTCGAGTCCCTTTGCGAAAAAGATCGTGGCGAACTGGCCGTGCTTATAGATGGTATTCTGTATCATGTGGCCGATGAACTGGCGCACGGTCATCTCATGCTGGTTGAACTGAGATCGCACTGCGTCCAGTTGTTCCGCCGTAAGCGCAGTCAGCATCTCCCGCCACTTCGCGTTTTCAGCGTCCATGGCGTCACACATCTCTGTCGGGTCCGCAGGAGCGTCCGGAATACGGTGGTGTTTTGAGGCGTTGGGTTCGCTGATATGCTGCCGGTCGCACTGGAGCCACTGCCAGGTATGCGCGGCGAGCGTGCGCGGGGTAGGGGCGGCGACATCCGGTGTCCAGTCCCACACCTCCGGCGGCAACTGACGCAGGCGATGCGTGAAATATTCAAGATGTCCACAAAGCAGATTCATGTAAGACTGCGTTTCGGGGAGCATGTGCCGTGTCTCCTTGTCATGGTTGGAATGGATAGGTGGGAACCGCCATCGGTTCTGAACAGAATTATACCCGTAGAGGAGAGGCTGAGATGTTATTGAAGGATCGTGTGATACTCGTGACCGGCGGCGGGCGCGGGCTGGGAGCGGCGATCTGCCGCGTGGCAGGGCGCCAGGGCGCGACGGTCGCCGTGAACTACGGCCAGAGCGCCGCAAAGGCGGAGGCTGTCGTCGCGGAGATCGAAGAGGCAGGCGGCAAGGCGGCGGCGTTTCAGGCCGATGTGCGGGACGCCGAGGCGGTTACCGCCATGATGGAGGCCGTTGTCGGGCAGTTTGGGCGTATCGATGGCGTCGTAAACAACGCCATCGGCGGCCGTCAGAACGGTTCGCTCCAGGTTGCGACACCCTCGGACTATCAAAACGCCTTCGCCTTCGGATGCACTGCAGTACTGAACACGATCAACGCCGCCCGCCCGGTGATGGTCGCCCAGGGCGGCGGGCGCATCGTCAATATCGTCACCGAACTGTGGGATATGGCCCCCTCGGAGTGGTCCGTCTACATGGCCGGTAAGGGCGCGATGGTCGGGATGTCGCGGTCGCTCGCCTGCGAACTAGGGCCGGAGAACATCACGGTCAACATGGTCGCCCCTGGCTGGATGGCGGACGAGAAGGTAGACACGAACTCGGACAGCTCGAAGAACTTCGCGAAGACCCTACCGCTGCGCCGACACGGCAGCGCGGACGAGATCGGGAACGCCTGTGTCTTCTTCCTCAGCGACCTGGCAAGTTACATCACCGGGGCGTATCTGCCCGTCACCGGGGGCCGCATTACGCAAATGGGCTAACAGCCGGGAGCCCGCCCCTAAAGGAGCGGTCTGTCTTTCGTAAGGACCGTAAACGGCCCTGTGTAGACGAGAGACTGCTCGGCGGTTCACCAGGTAAGGCTACAGACGGTCAAATTTTCCTCTGGCAATGCAGTCATGCCATCCGCACAGACAGGCCGCTTCAGCGGTCTTTGAATCTCAGGCCGCTCCTTTAGGGGCGGCCTGCTGCCCGAAAGCGATGTAGCCATGTCGGGTATAATGGAGGTCTCTTCGATCAAGATTTTACAAAGGGACTCAATGAGCGAACCGGAGGGATGCTGGCTTATAACTGCACACGAAATACGGTCGAAACTGTCAGACCTGGTACGGCGGAAGCGTATGAAGCGTATGAGTGGAGAAACCGAAGTCGAGTCGAAAGACATCGTCTGGAGAGAGTTGGGACTGCAAGAAATGGCTACACGAAAGGAAGTTAGGGAGCATGGAAAATAATCATCCCATCGTTTCTCTGCTGAAAGAGCGGATCCTCATCATCGATGGCGCGATGGGGACCGTGGTCCAGCAGTATAAACTGGAAGAGGCCGACTATCGCGGCGAACGGTTCCGCGACCATGCCATCGACCTGAAGAACAATAACGAGGTGCTGAACTTTGCCCGGCCGGACGTGATCGAGGAGATACATACCGCTTACCTGGAGGCTGGCGCGGACATTATCGAAACCAATACGTTCGGCGCAACGCGAATCGGACTGGCGGAGTATGGCCTGTCCGATCTGGCGTACGAGATGAACGTCGAGGCGACGAAAATAGCGCGCCGAGCGGTTGACAGGATTCAGGCGGCAGACGGATCGCGGCTGCGGTTTGTGGCGGGGTCGCTTGGCCCAATGAATCGCACCTTGTCAATCGCGACCGATGTCAACGACCCTGGGAAGCGCTTTGTCACGTTCGATCAGGTGATGGAATCGTATCTCGAACAGGTTCGCGGACTGATCGACGGTGGGTCCGATCTCTTGCTGGCCGAAACGACTTTCGACACAATGAACTTGAAGGCGGCGCTGTTCGCCATCCAGAAATTTTTCGACGAGGGTGGGCGACGGGTTCCCGTCATGGCGAGCCTCTTTTTGGACCAGGGCGGACGCACCATGTCCGGTCAGACGCTCGAAGGCTTCTGGAACTCCATTTCGCACGCCCCTCTGCTCAGTGTAGGCCTCAACTGTGCCTTCGGCCCGGATCTGATGAGGCCCTATATCGAGGAGCTGTCGGGCATGGCTCCGATCTACGTGAGCGCCTACCCGAATGCCGGACTTCCCGATCCGCTGTCACCCACAGGGTTCCCAGAGACACCCGAGTCGCTGGCGCCACTGTTGGGGGAGTGGGCTGCGAACGGCTGGCTTAATATCGTCGGTGGATGCTGCGGAACGACCCCCAATCATATCCGGGCCATTGCCCAGGCGGTGAAGGGGTATGCCCCGCGAATCGTGCCGCAGGTGGCGGAGTTTACGCGTCTGAGTGGGTTGGAGGCGCTCACACTGCGCCCGGAGACGAACTTCATCAATGTTGGCGAGCGCACAAACGTTACAGGCTCTCCGAAGTTCTCGAAGCTGATCCTCGGCGGCGACTACGATGCGGCGCTTACCGTGGCGCGGCAACAGGTCGAGAGCGGCGCGAACATCATCGATATCAACATGGATGAAGGCATGCTCGATGGCGCGAATGCGATGACGACGTTCCTCAACCTTGTCGGCCCGGATGACTCGATCTCTCGTGTTCCGATCATGGTGGACAGCTCGAAATGGGAAGTGATCGAAGCGGGCCTGAAATGCATTCAGGGCAAGGGCATCGTCAACTCGATCTCGATGAAAGAGGGAGAAGCGAAATTTCGGGAGCAGGGGCGACTCGTCCGGCGTTACGGCGCGGCTGTGGTCGTCATGGCCTTCGACGAGCAGGGGCAGGCCGACAGCTTCGAGCGAAAGATCGCGATCTGCCAACGCGCCTACCGCATCCTGACGGAGGAGGTCGGCTTTCCGCCACAGGACATCATCTTCGACCCCAACATTCTGACCGTGGCAACCGGTATCGAGGAGCATAACGGCTATGCAGTCGCGTTCATCGAGGCTACTCGGTGGATCAAGCAGAATCTGCCGGGGTGCAAAGTGAGCGGCGGCGTCAGCAACATCTCGTTCTCCTTCCGGGGTAACAACGTGGTTCGGGAGGCGATGCACTCCGTGTTCCTGTATCATGCGATACAGGCCGGTCTGGACATGGGCATCGTCAATGCGGGGCAGTTGGCGGTCTATGAAGAGATCCCGAAGGAGCTGCTGGGTCTGGTGGAGGATGTGCTGCTCAATCGACGCCCGGACTCGACCGAGCGGCTTCTGACGTTTGCCGAGACCGTCAAGGGCGAAAAGGGCAAAGTTCAGGTCAAAGACGACGCCTGGCGGCAGGAGAGCGTCGATTCGCGGCTCTCTCATGCGCTTATCAAGGGTATCACGGACTTCATCGAAGCGGACGTCGAAGAGGCGCGGCAGCAGTACGACAAGCCGCTCAGCGTGATTGAAGGCCCCTTGATGGCCGGCATGAACGTCGTCGGCGATCTGTTCGGGGCGGGCAAGATGTTTCTGCCGCAGGTGGTGAAGTCGGCGCGTGTCATGAAGCGAGCGGTCGCTGTGCTGCTGCCCTTCATGGAGGCCGAGAAGGCGGCGGTTCGGGCGGCAGGCGGCGAAACCAAGGCGCAGGGCAAGATTCTGATGGCCACCGTTAAAGGCGATGTACACGACATCGGCAAGAATATCGTCGGCGTCGTCCTCGGCTGTAACAACTACGAGATTATCGACATGGGCGTCATGGTCGCCTGCGACAAGATCCTGCAGACCGCGAAGGAGATCGGTGCCGACATCATCGGCTTGAGCGGCCTGATCACGCCGTCCCTCGACGAGATGATCTATGTCGCGAAAGAGATGGAGCGGCAGGGATTTACGGTGCCATTGCTGATTGGGGGGGCGACGACAAGCAAGCCGCACACGGCCATCAAGATCGCGCAGCACTACAAGCAACCGATCGTTCATGTGACCGACGCGTCACGTGCTGTCGGCGTTGTCAGCAACCTGCTCGGTGCGGAGACGAAGTCGGCCTTCGTCGAGCAGAACCGATGCGAGCAGGAGCGTCTTCGGGAGGAGTATGCCAACCGAACCAGAGAGCGCGCGATGGTCTCCCTGATGGAAGCGCGGAAACGCCGGACGTCTATCGTCTGGAACAAAGAAGACATCGCGATACCGGAAGCGCTGGGGATACGGGAGCTGAAAAACTTCCCGCTCAAGGATCTCGTGCCTTTCATCGACTGGACGCCGTTCTTCCATACCTGGGAGCTGACCGGACGTTATCCGGCGATCTTCGAGGATGAGATCGTCGGCGAAGAAGCGAAGAAGGTCTTCGACGACGCGCAGAAGCTGCTGGCGCAACTCGTCAAGGACAAGAGCCTGACCGCGAATGGGGTCTACGGTCTTTTCCCCGCCAACAGCGTGGGCGACGACATCGAGCTCTATACAGACGAGGGACGAGGCGAGGTCTTGATGACGCTGCATACCCTGCGGCAGCAGATGGACAAGGGGCCGGAAACGGTCAACTATGCCATCGCGGACTTCATCGCGCCCAAATCGACCGGTCTGCCCGACTATGTCGGGGCGTTCGCCGTCACGTCGGGGCACGGCATGGACGTCGTGGTCAAGAAGTTCCAGTCAGAGCTCGACGACTACAACGCGATCATGGTCGAGGCTCTCGCGGATCGACTGGCAGAAGCTTTTGCCGAAAAGCTGCACAAGATCGCCCGCGATGCGTGGGGATATGGCACGGAGGAAGCGCTCAGCACCGACGACTATATCCGCGAAAAGTACCGGGGAATCCGGCCCGCGCCGGGCTATCCGGCCTGCCCGGACCACACCGAGAAAGCGCTTCTCTGGGAACTGCTGGGCGTCAAGGAAAAAGCGGACATTCATCTGACGGAGAGCTACGCGATGTATCCTGCCAGTTCTGTCAGCGGCTTCTATTTCGCGCACCCGGCGTCACGGTACTTCCCCGTCGGAAAGATCGAAACCGATCAGGTCACCGAATACGCTGCCCGCAAAGGAATGGAAGTGTCGGAGGTGGAGCGCTGGCTCTCACCCAACTTGAACTATACGCCGAAAGAGTAGAAGACACCGGTGATGGCCTCCTGTTTAGAGAACGGCTGGGGCGCTCCGGACAGCTTCGAGAGGCCGCTCTTTGCCATCGAGGATGCACGTGACGCTGGTATGACCCATGACATTGACCATGGTTCGGCAGCGGTCGAGGAGCCAGTCGACGGCCAACAGGAGGCCGATATACTCTTCGCGCAGGCCCAGTGAGCGGAAGATCATCAGCATGGTGACCATTCCCGCTTCCGGGATGCCCGGCGCGCCGACCGAAGCCATGACGGAGGTCAGGATCACCGTGAGTTGTCGAGGCAGGGCAATGGGAACGCCGCTGAGTTGGGCTACGAAAATAGAGGCCATCGTCTGGTAAAGGGCGGTTCCATCACGATTGAGGCTGCCGCCGACCAGGATGCCCAGGCTGGTCGACTCGTCGCGCAGGCCGACACGTTCCCGCATGCAGCGATAGGTCACGGGCATGGTGGCGGCGGAACTTGCGGTCCAGAACGCGGTCAAAAATGCGCTGCGTCCGGCGCGCAGGAAGTGAGAAGGGGTGACCCACGATCCCATACGCAGCCGCACCAGATAGTACAACGCCTGGATGCATAGGGCGAACAGGACGGTGCCGACGAAGCCTCCGAGGGATCGCACCGTCTCGAAGTCCTTGCGCCCAACGAGGTTGGCGATGATGGCGCAGACGGCGAACGGCACGAGGGCAATGACCCATCGGATCATCTTCGTGAGCGTGAGGAAGGTCACTTCGGCCAGGTCCTCGATCACTTTGTAGCCGTTCCTACCCTCGCGCTGTTGTTCCTGCCGGACGGCACGGACGGCGATTCCGATCCCGATGGCCGCAAGAATGACGTAGACGATGTTGTTCTCGGCCATGGCGGAGAGGATACTGGGCGGCATCTTGTGCGCCAGCGAATGCAGGGAGGCTACGTCCGCGATCTGATTGGCGCCCTCGACGCTCACATGCTTCCCGGGTTTGAAAACGTTCACGACAATCAGTCCGACGACAATGGCGAACAGCGTATTGGTCAGGAGCAGTACGACCAGCTTGCGTGCTGTGGCGGCGTTCATATTCGCCTTGAGGAAGGCATGGATGATCGCGACGAAGATCAACGGTGTGGCCAGTGCGCCGAGCAGACGCAGGATGATAACGTGGACCGGTTCGAGGATCGTGGCTCTCTCGCCAAGCAGTAGGCCTAGCAAGAGACCGACAATAAGCGCCGTGACAATTCTCGCGGTGAGTGTGTAGTGTTCCCACCATTCATGCACCTGGCGGAAGGTCGGCAAGGGGCCGAATTCGTGAAAGTGGAACCAGCGGCGCAGGCGCTCGCGCAGCGTCTCTGCGGGGAGCGTCGTCCAGTCGAAACGCAGCATCTGTTCATGAAAGGCCTGGAGCGACGCCACATCCTCAGCACACCGCGGACAGAGGGCGAGATGCGCCTCGACCACTTCCCGATCCGTGGCATCGAGTTGACCGCGCACGTAACCGGTGATCGTCTGGTCGTCGAGGCAGTGCGGCTCGTCACGGGCAGGCAGAAGCGACCGGCGCAGTGTGCCGGTATTATCACGCAGGGCGTGGAAGAGCGCGTCGCGACAGGAGGCGCAGATCGTCAGATGAGCGTCGATCTCCTGCAGCTCCTGGTCGTTGACGATGGCGCCGGTTCGATAGCGCGTCTGTTGTTCTGCCGAGAGGTGGTTAACCATGATGATAGCTTGATACAGACGCCGAATCACGGACCAGGCTACCGTCCGTGGCGTTCGATGTAGTTGTCATTTCAAGTTTTCTTCCGGGAATGTGGAATTGACGGACTGCGAGAATGTTAGCGATTGCTGTGCTGATCCGGTTCGACTTCTTTACGGGCCAGCCAGCGATAGATGCGTTCTCTCGCACACTTGCGAAGGTTGGAAACCTGCTTCGGGGTGATTTCCAGGCGCTCGGCGATCTCCTTATCGGAGAGCGGGAGTTGCTGCCAGATCGCTGCGAACTGCTGTAAGGGCAGTTCGACTGCCGCCGCGATCTCCGTGACCCTGCCGAGCAGCAGAACCTCATCGCGCGGCATCGCGAAAAGGAGGGCGATGCGTTGGCGAATTGGCACTTCGCACAGGATGTCCCAGATCCGTTTGCGGAACGCTTCACTGGAGAGCGCCTCCATCACTTCGGACGCTACGTCATGCGACGATGGCGGGAGGAAATAGTCGGTGTCTCGTTCGGCGACCATTGCCAGACCTTCGAGAGAGTGGGGAAGGTGATCGGCGATACCCTGCAGTTGGGCGATGTGGTTGGTCAACTCGTCCAGTTCGAGGGGAGTTTCGAGCCAACGGAAGAGGCGCGCCAGCAGTTCCGGCAGGGGAACATGTTCGGGGGAGCGATGGGCAAATATCAGACTGCAGAGTGAATCCGGTTCCGAGCAGAGAACGTTATAGGTACGCGTGGGCTGGAACGTTTGTCCCTGCCAGGTAAAGAGGCCGCCGAGCCAGCGCAGGCTGAGACGCCATCGGGCGAAGACCTTGTTCCCAGTCTTGTTATCCAGCAGGTAGAGGATGCGGCGCTTCAGTCGGCACCAGTTGGGTTTGGTGCGCCGGATATGATCTTCGAAGACCGTATCGGCCACGGTGAGCGCATAACTGATATAGTTGCCGATATGGTGATCCGTCTGCTCACGGCTGCGGCGGGTCGCCGTCAGCAGGCGTTCCGCCGTCTCGATGTAGAGATCCTCCAGGTCATCGCCCAGAATATGCTTGTCCTGAAGGCGCTTGCGGATCGCAGGCCGGACACACTCCATCAGCGCGGAGAGCGTGGTTTCGCATGCGACGTCTTTGGTGTAAAATCGTTGCGTCAGCGCGTTGACCTGGGAAATAGTATCCGAATGCTGCATGTTGGCCTCTTCAGGAGGGCAGAACGACGGCTTTGACCACCCGTCTCGCTTCGACATCGGCTAGCGCCAGACCAACTTCATTCAGTCCGTAGCGCCGGGTAATGAGCTGCGACCACTGCATCCGGCGGTCGAATCGCGCCAGGATCTCCATGGCACGGTAGACATGAGAAAAGTCAGAGCCCCAGCATCCCAGGATCTCCAGATGCTTGCGATTGATATGCAGGTGCGGATTCAGTTCGATCGAGCCGTTATCCGTATACTGTCCCACGACGACATAGCGCCCAGCATCGCGAACCAACTCGCATCCTTCCGGAACCGCATTCGGGTTACCGCTGGCTTCTATGACGATGTCAGGTCCGCGCCCGCCTGTCGCATCCCGTATCTGCGCCGCTCGTTCGGACGGAGTCAATTGTGTGACATTTCCAGTCCAGTCTACCCCGACACGGGTGGCGGTAGCAAGTCTCTCCTCCGGAGCGCCGAGGACACCCACCCAACTGGCCCCACTGAGAAGAGCCAACATGGCGGCGCTGAGTCCGACCGGACCACTGCCTTGAATCAGCACCCGGTCGCCCAACCGTATGCGGGCGAGTTCGACGGCATGAACGGCCGTCGGCAGTCCGCAGCCAGCGCCGATCCAGGCGTCCGGCGACACGTTGGGAAGGAGGCGCAGCAGTTTCGTGCTGGGCCGGAGATAGATGCGTTCCGACCAGCCCCCGGAGAGGCCGGGCCCTTCGTCGGCTCCGTAGGTAATGCCGTAGACACGGCGATGCGGGCAGCGGGTGCTCGCCTTTGCGACAAGGCAGTACCAGCAACTGCCGCAGGTTCCGTGTACATCCAGGAACGTCACGACATCGCCCTTGCAGATCGGGATACCTTCGACATCGACAACGGTTCCTCGGACGGCCTCGACCGTGCCCACGCTGACATGGCCGGGGATCAGAGGATAGGGGACACCGGCGAGTCGCCCGTGCCAGAGATGAACATCGGTGCCGCAGACTTCGGAAGCAATCGTTTGCAGAAGGACCGCGCCCGGTTCCAGTTCAGGAATGAGGTAGGTTCGGACTTCCGGAGGTTGACCTGGACCGGGAATGACGGCTGCGCGCGCGGTGCCCTCACTGCGCATGGGGCACACCGGGGCGAGAGTAGTTCGCGAGCAGCAGCATGATCTTGTCCTGAATGGAGACGGGCAACGCGTTCGACGAAAGGTGATTGTTCATTAATATAGAGAAGACCAGCATTTCGTTATCCTTCGTTGTGATGTAGCCGCTGAGACTGCTCGCCCTCGAAATGTAGCCGGTTTTGGCATGGCAGTTGCCGGTCGCCGCACTGTTTTTCAGACGATTACGCAGCGAGCCGTCGACTCCCGCGATCGGAAGTGATTCGTACAAGACCGGGAAGGACGATTGGTTGTGAAGGTACGTGAGCAGTTGGACGAAGTCGCGGGGGGAGACAAAATTGAACCGCGAGAGGCCGGAGCCGTCCGACTGGTTCAGGTGCGTCACATCCATACCTATCGATTTAAAGAGATCTCTCGCCGTCTGCGCGCCGGTTCCGTCGGCTCCCGCTGTGCCCTTCCCTTTTTTGAACGCGCCTACTGTCTTCAGCAGGCACTCGGCGATCAGATTATCGCTGGGTTTGTTGAGAAGCTTCAGGATTTCGGAGAGCGGTACGGAGCTATGTTGGGCAAGAGTCACCGTACTGGAGGGCGTCGTGAAGCGCTTGCCGCCGACCCGAATTCCCTCCCTGGCCAGGGCCTCGCGAAAGACGGTCAGGGTGAACTGCGTCGGATCATCGACGGTCACGGCCACCTTGGGCGCGTCCTGTTCCGTAGTATCCACGGCCACCGCTCCGGTGACAATGAGGATATTCTGGCCACGAAGGCGATCCACAAGGATGGAAGACTTTGTTTTGGCGACTGCGGTCTTCGCCAGATTACGAATCGTCATGTACTTTTCCGTCGGTGTCACGAGAACCCGAACGGGATCGCCTTCTTTCATCCCAGGCAGGACACGGACACTCACGAGATTCTCGTTCAGGTTGAGGGCGCTCACCTGCGCCGAGTAGTAGAAGGGTTCGTCGTCCCAGGTCCATCCATCGCCCAGGCGCTGCAGGTCGAACAGGGAGTCGTCGCCGGTGACGGCGCCTTCGATCCTCTTTATCCCGGCTGCCTTGAGCGAGTGAGCGAGGTCCGTGAGATCGGCCGACGAGAGGACTGGATCTCCGGAACCTACCAGCGTGAGATCGGAGTGAAGCACACCTTTGCGATCCGGCGGCACGGCGGCGACGACGCGAGTCGTGTAGAAAAAGCTCGGACCCAGGAGAGTAAGGGCTGCTCCGGACGTCAGTAGTTTATTATTGGATGCCGGTAAGAACACCTTGTCGGCGTTGCGCTCATAGAGGGTGGTATGGTCTTTGAGCGACTGAATGAGGAGGCCCTGAAAGCCTGTCTGGAGCGTTTTGTCGGCCAGGAGCGCCTCTATACGTTCGACGAGAGCTGGATCGGTTCCCGTGCCGGCGTCGTCGGCGCGGCACCGGGAGGACGGAGTTTGGAGCACAGTCACCATCAAGGCCAGCAGAGTAGCCGCCGCTAGGGATCGACGGGTGGTTCGTGATTTCATGCTCCGTATATTCTTCGACGGCTCACTTTTTTCCTGCCCCGGTTCGGCTTGACGAGAGGGGTGCCGGTCTGCTACCATAGGCTCGACTATCGATTCCCGTCGGAGTGTGCAAGCGCGAGGAGAGGCATAAACGATGAGGCTCTTATGGATTGGCAGAACCGTGATCGGTGTGGCCCTAGGTCTGACATTGTGGACTCAAACGGCCGCAGGCCAGGAGAAGAAGGGCCCGGCGAAAACGGCTCCTGGGAAGGCTGCGGATACAAAAGCGCCTGCGACCGGGCAGGCGCCGCCCC
The DNA here is from genome assembly GCA_038217285.1 of Chthonomonadales bacterium. GTDB lineage: Bacteria > Armatimonadota > Chthonomonadetes > Chthonomonadales > Chthonomonadaceae > JANXLO01. The sequence continues at coordinate 40,526 of JBBQPO010000008.1, read as the reverse complement.
CCTCCGTTCCCGCGCCGCCGACTGTTGCGGAACTAGACCGCAAGGGACAGGCGCTCCTCGAGCAGGGGAAAGGGCAGGAGGCCGTGGTGCTGCTCAAACAGGCTGTCGCCCTTGATCCGAAAAGCATCCAGAGTCGCGTACTGCTCGGCAGGGCATACGCCCTGCTGCGGCAGTTCCCGGCGGCCACGCAGACTTTCCAGGCAGTGGTCGATCTCAGTCCAAAAGAGCCTGAGTTTCTCTACTATCTCGGTTCCTCCCAGGTGGACGAGGCGAAGTATGCTGCGGCACGAGCCAGTTTTGATCGCGCGGTGGAACTGTCTCCCTCGGATCTTCGGTTCCGACTGGTGATTGCGGAGACGTATCTGCAGCAAAAAGAGTATTCGGCGGCTCGTCGCTCGCTGTTGGCAGCCCTTGGCTTCGCGCCTGACAGTCCGGATGTCCATGCGCGACTGGGAGATCTGAACGAGCAGGAGAATCGGCACATGGAAGCGCTGGAGGAGTACGATGCCGCGCTGCGGATCGACCCCAAAAACTTGAGCGGTATGCTCGGGCGCGCCTCGGCGCTCTCCGGCCTGAAGCGATTCGGAGAGGCGGAAAAAATCGCGCGCGACCTGATCGTCATAAACGCTCAGAGTGTGGATGCCCATTCCACTCTGGCCCAGATACTGGATGCCGAGGGGAAACATCTGAGCGCCATCAGCGAATACCGATTGGCCCTCGCTGCGGCCCCCAATAGCTCACCGCTGTGGGGTAATCTCGGATGGTCGCAATATGAAGAAGGACTGATGGACGAATCGGTAACGAGCGGCCGCAAGGCGCTGGCGCTCGATCCGAAACAGGCCTACGTGCGGTTCAACATCGGCCTGGCCTATGCCGTTCGCGACCAGGGGACGCAGGCGTTGAAGGAGTATCAAGATGGCATCGCTATTGCAGCGGCGCCGGACATTCGTTCTGCCGCAAACGATCTGCGCGACTTCCTCGCAAAAGGGCGCTCCACGGCGGCTGCGAGACAGGCCCTGGAACTGTTAACGAAGGCGGAACTGCGTGCAAGCGGGCTGCCGGACGATGTACTGGCGCTTCCGACGGCGGCCAAAAGCCGTTAGGCGGACACCGCCCACTGTTCGACGATCCACAACAACTCGCATGAATGGTTCCGGAGTACGCGCCGGGAGAATCTTCACAGATTCATACCAGGAGGCCCCTTGCCTTTAGGCAGGGGAGGAATGGTAGCCTTGCCCTCCGCAGGAGAGTTCAACTCCCGGCTCATTTCTGTTTGCGTCGTCGCCCGAACCAGCCCTTTCTCATTTCGCCGGCCGGATCCTCGAACGTGGATCCGTCTATAGCGAGAAGGCGCACGTGACCGTCGGCGTAAAGCACGGAGTTGCCGTGAAACGATCCCTTTTCTGTCGATCCGTTGCGCCCATAGAGATGCCGCGGGGGCGACGGAAGACTGGTAAACGCGTCGGTGGCATTACGTCGCATATCTGTTGAATCGTAGACTTCTGGGGTCCCCTGGGGAACTTCGATCTTCGAGGTTTTGGACCCGGAAAGTTTACGGTTGAAGGCATATCCATAGTCATGAGGATTGGACACACGTACGACCGGGCACTTGAAATCTGTCCGGTTTTTGACGTAGGGTGTCGCCGCATCCATCCAAATGGCGCTCTGTGGAAATGTTTGATCGTAATCCTGACTGTAGAGGACAATGCCTCGCTGGGCATTCCTGAGGTTCTGAAAGCAAAACTGCGTTTGGAACGTCCGCTTCGATCCTGCAACGTAGCGGGTGATGGCGTAGCCTATGAGGAGCATTAGAAGAATCGTCAGCGTACCGCATCCGAGTAGAATTTTTCCCCACCGAGGCACGAGGGAGGAACTGGGTGGTATCGAGTAGACGGGCGGTGGCTGCATGATATTATCGTCCTGGTTTAAGATAGGCCCGGAAGGCTCATAGGCCACGTACCGGGGAGGTAGTAACGTCACTCCGGTATCGTGAGCTTTGCCACGGGCGGACTTACGAAATCGAGGTAACGCGCTTGTACGCGGCCCTCTTGCGCATTACCGCTGTGGATAAGGAGGCGGTATCGAAACCGCAACGTCTCACCTTTGCCGAGGCGATGCTCCCCTCGTTTCGCTCCGGCGGTGTAGGCGGCATAGCCGAATGGGTTTGCGGTCATCAGGCCATAATTGCGGACGTGCCAGTGGGTCGGGTAGCGGAAACTGAGCGGATGATCCATGATGGCGATACCCTCGGTTCGGTCCGCTACAGGCCCGGAATAGTCACACCAGTGCGCGGATCTCCCCCAGGTTTCTGCCTCGTTGATCGCTCCGTAGCTGTTTTCGATTCGTCCTCCACGCGGCACATCCATGGTTCCCACGACGCGCACCGCGAGGATGCCGCCTTCTTTGGTGTCTCCGAAGAGGACATCGTCCTCAAGGGCGGTGAGGTCGATGTCGAAGTCCAGCAGCCGGAACTCGGGCGGCGTGGCCCAGGCGGTAACGCGGAGATGCTGCGTCAAGAGGGGGCTGCCCATCGGTGTGGTCCAGGTGCCGGTGGTCGCAAACTGACCGAAGACATCTCCACTCTGAATCCTATCGGTCGAATCGTGTCGCGTAGATCCATGCCCTGGTTCTTCACCCCAGTTGTCTGTGCCGTTGACGTCTCCAAAGGCGATCCAGAGAGAGCGGTGGTGCGGATGGTCCTGCGATTCGAAGGCGACGTTGTGGCGCATCGGGTAGGCCCGTGTGACTTCCCGTCCGTTGGCGGTGAGCAGGGGATAGAAATAGGGGCGCGCCGGGACATTCGAATAGTGATACGTCGTGAGCAGAGTTCCGCCAACCGTCAGTGAGAGCGCGTTCCCGGTGTCCGCGAGGGCGACGTAATTGAGATGGCCTGGCATTTGTTCGCTTGTGCTTTGGAGGCGAAATGTGATTGTCTCGCCTGCGGACAGTTCGGGAAGAATAAAGACTCCTGAGCCGTCTGCCTGTATCTGAACGGCGAGTGCCGGGCCATGGGGCTGAATCAACTCCCAGTCGTCCTTTCGATGGCTTTCGGGAAGATCGAAGGAGACAGGGCACTGGTGTCTGTCATGCGGGCCGGCATGAACGGTCAAGAACGGCGTTTCAGAACCCACGACTTGCCTCCTCTGCCGTCTCACAGCGCTTCATGTAGGCCAGACTCTCTCGCGCAATCGTAAACGGATCCGGCGTATAGTCGAACACCTCGACCGAAACATATCCTGTGTAGGTGGCGGCGTACAGGGCCGCGAAGAGAGGCCGATAGTCGGTTGTCCCGAAGCCGGGGCCGCGGCGGTTGGCGTCGTTCGCGTGTACATGCGCGATGTAGGGTGCAAAGTCCTGGATCAGTTGTGGCAAGGGTGTGCCTTCGCTGCAGGCGCTCTTGACGTCGAAAATGGTCTGGAGCGCGGGGTGGTGCAGGCGCTTCATAATGTCGGTCGCTTCTTGCAGCGTCAGAATAAAGTCGGCTTCCGGGGCGGGAAGTGGCTCCAGACAGAGGGTAATTGCGTTTTGCCATGCCGTTTCCAGGACGGGTTCGAGGCAGGACTGGAGGCGGTCTATAGCCACCCTGCGTGCCGCGTCCGGCGCCACGTCGGTAGGCAGACGGCGTTGCGCGGGGGAGCCTAGGACCAGGACGGCTCCGCCGATATCGGCGCAGAACGTGACCAGGTCGGCAAGGTACCGGGCCGTGCGTTCACGGACAGCGGTATCACCATCCGTGACCGAAAGACCCTTTGGCGAGACGAGCAGCCAGTGCAACCCGACAACGTCGAGGCCTTCACGCTTTGCCGTATTCGCGTATTCGCGCCTGGCAGACGCACTGATGTCACGCACGTCTTCGGCGAGAGTGAACGGCGCGACCTCGATCCCCTGATACCCCAAGGCGGCGACCGCATGGCATGTCTCGGCCCAGTCCTGGCTCTGGAAAGTTTCATTGCAGATAGCGTATTTCATGCCGGTCAGTTCTGCCTGAAGATCACGGTTTCCTTCTCACCCCCACGTCACGGAACGGAAGTCGAGAACAGCGATCTATCCGGGCGAAGAAATGGAACAATCATTTATGCTGGTACGTCCTACGGCAGGAACGAGGAAAATCGGTTTTCCTCTCAATACGTACAAGGTGCTATCGACGCACAGGGAGAACTCGATGAAAAAATTTGCAGTTGTGGGTGCGGCGTACTTGCTGCTCAGCGTGGGCCTTTTCGGTTGCCCAAATACAGAAAAGGGAGTTGCCGATGATACGGCTTCCAACGGGCAGAAAGCGGCGTCTGCTGCGAATGACGCGGCGAACGCTGCCAAAAACGCGGCTGACAATACGGTAGACGCGACGAAAAAAGCGGCGGCCGACGCAGCGGATGCAACCAAGATGGCCGCTGACAAGACCGTGGATGCCACCAAAAAGGCCGCAGATGCGACCGTGGATGCCGCGAAGACGGCTGCGGACGCGACGACGGCTGCCGCCAAAGACGCAGGGAAAACCGTGACAGCGGTGACGGAAGTGACGCCGAAGGTCAAACTGGCGATCCTGGCGGACAAAGAACTCATCGATTCCCGCAACCGTATCAACATTAACACCACGGATGGGGTGGTGCACGTAACTGGGCACGTCGCCACCGAAGCGATGAAGAAGAAAGCGGGCATGATCGCGCAGAAGTCTCTGAAGGACTTGAACGCGACGGACAAAGTTTCCAACGAACTGACCGTCTCCCCGTAAGTGTCGTGTCCTTCCGTAGTCTGTAGAGCCTGTTGCCTCCGTGCGGAAGCAACAGGCTCTCTTCTGTTTGCCAGGGAGGAACTGGCTACGGTGACGGCACTGGCAGGCCGCGATCAATCCTCGTGGGTGCGTGTTCAAACGGCCGATTAGAGATCTGGCGACACCTCGTAGACGTCTGCATCATCGTTGCTATGCACGAGTTGTAGGTAGGGCGGCAACGGCAGGCGGCCTCTGAACAGCGGCAGGGCAGAATCTGCGAAAATGGTCGCCTCCAGGGATTCGTCGCGGACCGGCTTTTGCGAGAACAGCAAAAATCGAACCTTCATCTTGCGAAGCAGCGCTTTTCGTGTATCATCCGTGGTACGCCCGAGTTCAAGATCGCGCATCTCCGTGAGTTTGCTCCCGAAATCAGGCGTTTCTCCCCAGTGGCCGCAGTAGACACGCCGGCCGATCAGACCCGGCGTAAAACAGGCGACACTCTCGTCCGAACTCCGAATCGAGTGCTCGCCTGCGCGCACGATCCAGGGGAGAGGTTGAAGGGCGTCTGTGTCGGTCGAATGATCGCGTATCCATTCCAGCGCTTCGATCTCACCAGGTTGCAGGTAGGTGCGCTGCAGTCGAGTCTGAGCCAGGTTGTTCTCATCGTTGTCGATGTCCCTGATTAAGAACCGCACATTCGTGATACTCAAGAAAAATGTAAGGCCCGCCATCTTGAAAGCGACTTGCCATGGCTTCGCGTTCGGACTGAGCCGTAGGAGGAGCCAGGCCGCTCCGATACCGCCCAGGATCGCGATGGGAAAATGCGTACCCTGCAGTAGTTTTCTCTGAATCGAGGTGGGGATATAGGACACCGCGAAGTTGACTAATCCCCAGACGAGAAGCAACAGACTGGCGTCCCTGCCGGTCGTCCACTCCTTTGTGGTCACCGGTTCGTCTGCGGTAGCGGCCGTCTTTCTGCGCTTCAGGAGCACGATGGCGGCGCAGACCGCGAGAATCGCCGGAACCCCATAGCCCATAACCACCCAGAAGGGGAGGGGAGCCAGGGTCTTCACCTCGGCTCTGGCCCGAAAAACCGCCTCCGACGTCAACTGCAGATAGATGTAGAGGACAGATGGGGCGGTGATCGAACCTGCCACGAGCGCCTGCAGCCAGTTGGCTCCGCATTTCCGGTGCTCCACGTGGCGCGGCATTATCGTGTGGAGAAGCAGGTAGACCAGCCAGACGGCTGCCAGGGAGAGAATGTCGTAGGTGTGGACGACGCCGAGGACAGCGCCACAGAGGCCGGCTCCGACTGCATAACGCATTTTGCCAGTGCGTACCCCACAAAACAGCAGTGTGATAATGCACACCTGTAGTCCCATTGAAAAGCAAAAGAGAGGGCTGAGATAGAGGGAGAGGTAGGTGATGGCTTCCGGTTGCCATTTATCGATCGGAGTCTGAATCGGAAGTTCGCTCCACCATCCGGGCAGCCAGCCGAGCCCGGACGACAAGCAAACGAAGAGGAAGGCCAGCTTGCGCGCCCTTGCATCGGCGACCGTTTGTGTGATGAAGTTCCAGACCAGACGCAACAACAGGAGACCGAAGAGCAGCCTCGACCCATGATAGACGGCGATGAGAGGCAGGTGAGTCCAACCGGCGATGCGGCCCAGTACCAGGAACAGAGGGTTCAGAGCCATGCCGTGCTGCGCGTCGGTGGTGAAGAGGTTTAGAGCGCGGTAGGATCCGTCCGCCGCTTGTCGCATCCAGGAGAGATAGACGCAGCTATCATCAAGATTGTAACCGAGCCACATAAACCGTCGGCCATTGGCCAGACTGGCGCCAATCAGGTAGGGAATAAGTGTCGTGAGCATCACCAGACCTGCGACGATCCAGGCCCACCGGCACTCGGTTCGAGCGCTGCGGCCATCGGGCGGTAATGTCTGTAAAGGGATTGCCATCTGGGACTCGAGTCTCCCGTTTCTGTGTCTCGTACCGACCAGCAGGTTCGCAGTTCCCGACGTCGATTCCTCCCTTGCTTCTATTTGTGATTTTCGCCGTCCGCTGCCCTTGCATTACAGGACGGATTGGAGTATAATAGCGTCGTACCGAAGGAGGACGTACCCAGCGTACTCCGTTATTGGCATCGTGGGGCTGTAGCTCAGTTGGGAGAGCGCTTCAATGGCATTGAAGAGGTCAGGAGTTCGAGCCTCCTTAGCTCCATATACTCAATTTCTGGTTCCCCGTACCCGGCAGGTCATTCGCTCCTGTGTCCCCCGCTCCGTCTACATTTCTCTTGCTCGCTTTCTGCCTTTGATCTGTTCGACATGTGCCCTTGCGCTTGTTCTGGGCGGGGCGAATGCCCAACAGGTTGCTCCAAAAACGACCGCAGCGACAAAGACGGATGTCGTTCTGTTTGTTCGCCCCGACGGTCCTACATCCGCCAGGATTGGCCTGGCCTACCGAAAACGTATTCCACACCAACAGGTTCGCAATGAGATCCAGAAACTGCTTGCCGTCTCCGGCTGGAAGTTGAGTGGGGATCTTGCGATAACCGATGGTACGGTTCATGCCGATAATCCGAAGGGTTTTCCTCCGACGACTGCTGCCCTGTTCGGTGTGATCGATGCCCCACAATTTCACGACAACGCGCCCGTGTTGGCCTACTACCTGCAAGCGTTCCAGGCATGGAACAGGGTTGAGGTCTTATTCGTTACCCCGGACCTTCAGCCGTACAATGGCGTCACCCATTTTCACACTCCTTCCCTCGATGTGGCGATGGCGAAAAGCGACGGTGTCTACAGCTATGTAGCGACGATCCGCGAGCACTCCAAGAGTCTGCCTCCCTTGATCCGAGATGTGTCCGAGCCGCCAGCAAAGGCTTCCGGGTGGGCCAATTCGACGCAGAGAGGCGCACGCGATCCGATTGATTCGGTGGGTTCGGTCCGGCCGGTAAGCCCCTCGCGGTTCTGGCCCTCGCTGTTTATTATTGTAGGCGGCCTGTTGACAGGCGGGGTCGCCCTCCAGTGGCTGGCACGGCACCGTGTACACGATGTGAAGCCGAGGCGGCTGCCGTAGCGGAAAGAAGAGGATTTCCGCTGCCCAACATGGAATATTGAAAGCAGCAGGCGTTCCGGCAGTAAACAAGTGGCCGTGCTCCCCACTTTTCCGGATGAAAGGACCTACGTATGAATTATGATCTAGACGAGATGATCCTGGCAGCGGGCGAACTAAGCGCTTCGGACCTGTTCATTAAATCCGACTCCATTCCTTCGATTCGGCAACATGGAAAGGTCGTGTCCTTAGACCATCCCAGTCTCTCCTTCGAGGAAGTTCATAATCTGGTCTACAGCAAGATGACTCCCCGGCAGCAGGCGATCTTCGAGCAGCATCACGAGATGGACCTGGCCTTTTCGGTCGGCGAAGGCCTCCGAATCCGAATGAATATCTATCAACAGCGGGGCGGGCCTGCGACCGTCTGTCGTCTGATTCCAACGCGGATACGGTCGCTGGAAGAGCTGGGCTGCCCGCCGAAGGTGAAAGACTTTACCACACACCGCAACGGACTGGTGTTGGTGACAGGACCCACCGGCTGCGGAAAGACGACGACGCTCGCCGCTATGATCGATCTGCTCAATCAGAACCGCAAGGTCAACATCATCACACTGGAGGACCCGATCGAGTTCGTCCATAAAGATAAACAGGCGATCGTCAGCCAGCGCGAAATCGGTATCGATACGGACAACTTCAACGTGGCCCTGCGACACGTTCTGCGCCAAGCGCCGGACATCATCCTGATCGGAGAGATGCGCGACCTGGAGACGATGAACATCGCGCTACAGGCTGCGGAGACGGGCCACCTTGTCTTCGCCACAGTACATACCGCGAGCGCGGCCGAGACGCTGGACCGGGTCTCCAATATGTACGCGCCGCACGAACGTCCGATGCTGTGGCTGCGGCTCTCGACAACCCTACGTGGCGTGATTTCTCAAAAACTGCTGCCGCGCGCGGATGGTGAGGGACGTATCGCGGCCATTGAAGTCATGGACGTGACTCCGACGATCATCAACCTCCTGGAAAAGGGCGCCTCCGACGAGATCTATAACGCGATCCGGCAGGCAGGGATCGAAGCCTACTGGGGCATGCAGACGATGAACCAGGCTCTTCTGAGCTTCGTCAAGCAGGGTTTGATCACGGAGGCGGATGCGCTGGCGAATGCGAACCCGTACACCGAACTACGGCAGATGATCCGTATGGCGCAGACCAAGGGCGAGATGCGTCAGGCGCCGCCCGGTGGACCTCCGCCCCCGATCCCGGGAATGCCTCCTCCGATGCCGCCGCCACCCATGCGCTAGAGATCCGGCAAATTTTCGGCTGCCGACCGTCTGCTCGGTGCAGGGAAATCCTTTATAAAAGGCGAAGAGAGAGGAGAGGGGACTGCTCTCTTCCATCTTTGCCTTTTTCCCGTCTGTGAGGAGTTTTGAAGATGATGCATATCGATGAACTGCTCCGTATGCTGGTGGAACGGGAAGCGTCCGACCTGCACCTGCGGGTTGGCGAGCCGCCCGTCATGCGGATCCATGGCAGTCTGATCCGCCTCAAGATGCCGGCGCTGCTGGACCGGGATATGTACGACCTGATTCATCCGGTGATGAACACGGACAAGGAAGTCCGATTTCAGCAGATGCTGGAGTTGGATACGTCCTATTCCGTGCCCGGTCTGGCCCGGTTTCGCGTCAACATTTTTCGCCAGCAGTCGCATATCGGCGCGGTGATGCGCGTCATCCCATTCAACATCAAGACGATCGACGAACTGGGGATGCCTCCGATATCCAAGGAGATCGCGGTAATGCCTCGTGGACTGGTGTTGGTGACGGGGCCCACCGGGTCGGGCAAATCTACGTCTCTGGCAGCCATGATCGATCTGATCAATGAGTCCCGGCCCGGCCATGTGGTCACGATTGAAGATCCCATCGAATATGTCCATCGCGACAAACAGTGCGCCATCAATCAGCGGGAAGTCGGGACCGACACTCATAGTTTTGCGGCAGCGCTAAAACACGTCATGCGGCAGAATCCCGATGTGATCCTCGTGGGGGAGATGCGCGACCTGGAGACGATTCAACTGGCGATCACCGCAGCCGAGACAGGCCACCTTGTGTTCGCGACACTGCACACGACCGACGCACCCCAGACGATCGACCGAATTATCGACGTGTTTGAACCAGATGCGCAGCAGCAGGTTCGAATGCAACTGGCGACGGTGCTGCAAGCGGTTATCTCGCAGACGCTGCTAATGAAGAAAACGGGAGTCGGGCGGGTGGCGGCTTTTGAAGTCATGGTCTGTACGAGCGCGATCCGGACGTTGATTCGCGAGGGCAAAACGCATCAAATCAATACGGATATTCAGACCGGGCAGCAGTATGGCATGCAGACTCTGGACAACTGCTTGCTCGATCTGGTGAAGCGCGACCTTGTTAGCTACGAAGATGCGTATGCGAAGACGTCCAGTCCCCTGGAGTTTCAGATCCGGGCTGAGCGGGCAGGTATATCTACCGACATGGCGTTGCTGTAAGGTTCGCTTAGTGAGCCCTATTCGAACACCTTTGGAGACGGCATGCGTCGTGGTTGAGGCGGCATCGAAAGCGCCATGGGAAATGGAGGCGGGCGTTGGTTCTTCTGGATGATCTGCTGGCAGCGTGCGTCTATAACGAGGGATCCGACCTGCACCTCAAGGCGGATAGTTCTCCCTTGATCCGTATCTACGGCGATCTTCTGCCGCTGGATATCGATCCTCTGTCGGCCGAAGAGGTACGACAGTTGTGTATGGCGCCCATATCCGACGTACAAAGGACACGCTTTCACGACGAACTGGAACTCGATTTCGCCTATGAGATCGAGGGGTTGGCGCGTTTTCGTGGCAATATCTATGTGCAGCGTGGGAATGTGGGCGGCGCCTTTCGCGTCATCCCTTACGAGATCAAGACGATCGAGGCCCTCCAGTTACCGGAGATCTGCAAGCGTTTTGCCGAGCGGCCGCGTGGCCTTGTCTTGGTGACGGGGCCGGCAGGCTCCGGCAAGTCGACAACGCAGGCGGCGATGATCGACTATATCAACCGCAACTATCCCCTTCACATCATCACCATCGAGGACCCTGTGGAGTTTGTCCACACGGACATCCAGGCTCTGATCAATCAGCGCGAACTGGATACCGACACCCTCACATTTCCCAATGCCCTGCGGGCCGCGCTGCGCGAAGATCCGGATGTCATTCTGATCGGGGAGATGCGCGACCTGGAGACGATCAAATTGGCGATCACGGCGGCGGAAACCGGCCATCTTGTCTTCGGTACCCTGCATACTACCGATTCGGTTCAGACGGTAGACCGCGTCATCGATGTTTTTCCCGCCCACCAACAGCAGCAGGTACGGATGCAGATGTCCGCCAACCTGTTGGGAGTCGTCTCGCAGAATCTGGTCAAACGCATAGATGGGCAAGGCCGCATCGCCGTCTTTGAGATCCTGGTGGCGATACCCGCTGTCCGAAACCTTGTACGAGAGGGCAAAACACATCAGATCGGTTCGCTTATTCAGGTAGGGCAACGGCATGGCATGATCTCGCTGGATCAGTCGTTGGCGAATCTCGTCATCAACAATGTGATTACCTTCGAAGATGCGCTCGGACGTGCCTCCAACATTCAGGAGTTTCGGGCCCTCGTCGGAAAGTAATAGCGTTAGGTCAGGTTCGTATCCCGGGATCCGGCAATTCGACACCGTCCCTGCGTAGATTCTGCTGCAGGAACTTGCTGACCCTCTCCGTATAACCCTCGCGGTTGGTGAGATAGGCCAGACAGTGGGGGGCGGATGCGGCGATCCAGCGCTCTTTCGGCTCCCTCGCTGCGGCATAGAGGCGATCCGATTCCTGGCGAGGGCAGGTCAGATCGAGGCCATCGGTGATCAGCAAGACCGGGCGTGGGCTGATATGGGTGATCGCCGCCTCCGGCGAAACGTCGGCGATGTCCAGAGACAACTCCTCGATGCTCATCTTCCGGCAGGCTTGCAGGACCGAGTCGGCAAACGGCCCGAAGGCGAAGGCCAGTCGTTGGCGTACCACCCGATCCAGGGAGGCATAAGAGGCTTCTGCAACGATGCATCGCAATGCCGGTGTCCGGGCGGCGGCCTGAATCACGGCCGCGCCGCCCATACTTTCGCCCAGGGCAGCGATGGGAAGACCGAGTAGATCGCTGCGCTTCTGTAGATAGGCTACGGCGCCCAGAACGTCCTCCGTCTCTCTGGCGCCCAGGGTGCAGAGATCGCCGGCGCTGAGACCCCGGGCGCGGAAATCGAATGACAACGTGGTAAAATGGTGTGCATTCAACATGACCGCCTTATCGAGAAGATGCGACCGCGTACTGGTATGGCCATGACATAGAATCACGACGCCGACCGGGGCGTGTGCGGGGATCAGCCAACCGGAAAGTCGGACCTGATCGGAGTGATCGGAAGAAAAGTGCACATCCTCATAGTGTAGACCATAGTATTGCGGGGTGCGACGGGGCGAGGAGACGCGCCGTCGTGTCCCAGACCAGGTGCAAACCCGTGCGAGAGTAGTTTTCATATCGTATTATACGCCGCCGTCGCCGGGAAGGTGCAGGGCGGCTATCATTTCGCCGCAAATAGTTGGCGACATCAGGATCGTAACTGGGTCGTCCGGTTAAAGGAGAACGCAAATGCCGGGATTGATGAATGGAAAGCGTGTGCTTGTCACCGGGCCGCGGAACAAGTGGAGCATCGCCTGGCATACGGCCCTGGCGCTGCATCGTGAAGGGGCGGAACTGGCCTTTTCGGTGCTGGGCGAGGGCGAGGAGAGCAACGTCCATAAACTGATGCGCGACGCAGGTATCGAGGGGCCGGTCGTGCAGTGCGATGCGAGCGATGAAGGCCAGGTGACCGCCCTGTTCAGTAGGATCGGGGAGGCTTTCCACGGCAAGCTGGACGGAATGGTGCATGCGATGGCGTTCGCGAACTCGGCTGATCTGCGGGGCGAGTTCGGCGCGGTATCGAGCGAAGGTTTTGCGCTGGCGCACGAAGTGAGCGTCTATTCGCTTCTCCGCCTGTCCCGAGCGGCGCGGCCCTTGCTCAATGCCGCGGGCGGCGGCAGCATCGTCACGCTCTCCTACCTGGGAGCTGAACGGGTCGTGCCGAACTACAATATCATGGGGGTGGCCAAAGCGGCCCTGGAAGCGAGTGTCCGGTATCTGGCCTACGACCTTGGACCTGAGAGCATCCGCGTCAACGCCGTTTCCGCAGGTCCCATCAAGACGCTGTCGGCGAAAGGGATCGCGAATTTCGATGCCATGCGCAAACAGGTCGGCGAGGCCTCGCCGCTTCGGCGGCCCGTAGAGGCGGATGAGGTGGGGGACGCGACCCTCTTCCTGCTCAGTTCCCTCGCGCGTGGTATTACCGGAGAGATCCTCCATGTCGATGGAGGATACAATGTGATGGGAATGATGAAGCAGATCGATGGTTAGCCGGAACGGCAACAGATCGTCGCTGCCGGGCGCTGTGGCGTCCGGGCGGCATGAGATTTCAAAGGGAGTATTCGATATGACGACACCTCTGCCTTCCCCGCGCATCCTGCTGGGCCCCGGGCCCAGTTCGGTAACGCCGCGTGTGCTTCAAGCGCTCGGTCAGGCGCCGATAGGCTACCTCGATCCGGAACTGTTTACGTTGCTGGACGGGCTTCGAGCCGACCTGCGGACGGTCTATGGCACGACCAACGGCTTTACGATACCCCTCACAGGCACAGGGATGGCAGGGATGGAAGCGTGCCTGGCGAACCTGCTGGAGCCTCATGACCAGGTGGTCATCGGCGTGAACGGTTTTTTCGGCGGGCGCATGGTCGAGATCTGCCGACGGCTGGGCGCGGAAGTGACGCAGGTCGATGCCGAGTGGGGACGCGTTCTTGAGCCGGACGTTTTCGAACAGGCGCTGAAGCCGCTGAAAAATGTGAAACTGGTGGCCTGTGTCCACGCGGAGACCTCTACGGGCGTCGGCACGCCGCTAGCGCCTATCGCGGAGATCGCCCATCGCTACGGAGCCCTTTTTCTGGCGGACACGGTAACATCGCTGGGCGGAATACCCGTAGAGAGTGACAGGGTAGGCGCGGATGTCTGTTATTCCGCGACGCAGAAGTGTATGGGCGCCCCTCCCGGCCTCTCACCGATCACCGTAAACGACCGGGCGCTGGAAGTCTCCAACCGGAGAACGTGCCCCGTATCCTGGTTCTTCGACTGGAAACTGCTCCAGTCTTACTTCGACGGGGCGCATGCGTATCATCATACGGTACCTGTGAACCTCTACTATGCGCTGCGCGAGTCGCTCGCGGAGATCGTTGAAGAGGGGTTGGAGGCACGTTTCGAACGGCACCGTCGGCAGAGCGCCTTCCTGACCGAAGGCATGGCGGAACTCGGTGTGACACCTTTCGCGCAGGAGGGCTATCGCCTGCCCACTCTGAATGCATTCAGGATCCCGGACCACGTCACCGACGAAGCTGCCATTCGAATGCGACTCCTGGAGGAGTATGGTCTGGAGATCGGCGGCGGGCTGGGAGCGCTGAAAGGCAAGGTCTGGCGAGTCGGTACGATGGGGGCTTCCGCCACACGCAGAAACGTCGTGCTGCTGCTGGCGGCGCTGAAAATTCTGCTCAACTGAGGGCGGCGACCCGTGACGAATAACTGCCTGGCGTATGCCGGCGCGTGGAGTGTTTTGAATGCCTTTATTTCCGCAGGAGCAAAAACCTACTAAGAGCGGCCCCGACGCTTCGCAGAGGATGTTCTGGACCCGTGAAGGGGGAACACGCCGGCTGGTCATCGGTTTCCTCGGACTAATCGTGATCTGGATCGGGGTCGATAAAATCCGGGATCACTATCTGCTGGAACATCACTGGAAGGCGCTGGCGGCGGACCTTACCGGGCTGACCGTAGTGGGTACCCTGGACGCGCGGGGAGACTACGACCGGAATATGTTTCGCGTGGTCCAGGCGAACAAAGAGTTTCGAGTCGAACTGACAGATTTCGGATGGCGGTCGATTTTTGATCCCAAAAACGGCCCGATGTTTACGGAAGCGACCGGGAACGCGATCAAGCACGCCCGCGACGTGGACGGCGATACAGGCTCTGCCATGCTCGAACCCTACCTCAGGTCGGGTATCGCGCATCTATTGGGGCAAACCGACTGGCTCGGCAAAGTAGACGAAAATGCGCCTGTCGTCGTGGAGGGCTCTCATCCGGGTGCGCCCGTCAATAAAGGAAATCTGGGCGCATTGATCGCCAAGTATTCTGCCGCCGGTGGGATGGAGGGCGGCGTTAAGGAGACGCAGGACGGCGGCGGTACTGGAAGTACGCATGAAGTTGAGCACGGCATGACGATTCCGGCGGATACCCTCGCCAGAGTATGTCCGATCGCGCTGACCGGACCTCAGTTCAACAGCGCCACTCTGGAGGAGCAGCAGTCCACTCTGGTCGGAGGCAAGACATGGATCCTGCACCTGGGCCTGACGGCGGAAGGACGCTCGCGCTTTTACCAGTGGTCGCATAACCATATCAACGAGAATCTGGTCTTCGTTTTGAACCACGAAGTGCTTGCCGCCGGGCGAGTACCGGCCGTCCTGGACGTTGATGACTGGGGGCTAGGGCCCTTGCACGATGAAGAGGCCGCACGAAAACTGGAGGCTTATGTCCGTGGGAGATCGAGCCCGACGCCGAGGCGGTAGCGGGCCGCGTCGCGGCACGCTTTTTTTGAGGGGGTGCTAGCACCCCCTCAAAAAAAGCGTCGTTATCAATTCCACTACTTAATATTATCGGACGTGTTAAGTACCACATTTACCAGATGCGGCTATCGCCTTGTCTTTGGAGGGTCAAACCTGTTATAATCTACGACTATGCAGCCTCGATCCGATGAACTATCCTCCGACCTTTCCCCCGCTCCACTGGCTGGGATACGCCTGCTCGCCATGGATGTGGACGGTGTGTTGACTGATGGCACCCTTGGCTACAGCAGTGACGGGAGCGAGGTGAAACGCTTCCATGTGCACGATGGGCTAGGACTGACTCTGTTACTTGCCACCGGTATACAGATCGCCTGGATTTCGGGGCGCGTCAGCCCGGCCGTGGAGCGGCGTGCACGGGAGCTCGGGGTGGGGCACCTGCTGCAAGGAGTGCGCGATAAACAGAACGCTCTGCAAGGCCTGGCGAATTCCGCCGACATAACTGCCCACGAGATCGCCTACATCGGGGATGACTGGAACGACCTCGGCGCGTTTTATGCCTGCGGTGTGAAGATCGCGGTCGCAGACGCGCGTGGAGAAGTGCGCGCCCGCGCCGACTACGTTACCGTGGCCATGGGCGGCCACGGCGCTGTGCGGGAGGTCTGTGACGCGCTGCTTGCGGCCCGCCAACAGTGGGACCAGGTTCTGGCGGACTATTTGCGGTCCCTGACGACGGATTCGAGCCTGGGACGCCAGTGACAACCTCCTGCAAGGGCTATTCCACCCCTACTCCCCTTTTTGGGTAAAGGTATCGGATCGATCTTGTTGCAGATTATTTACACCAACGATTTCCATAATCGACTCACGGAAGAGGCGGCGAACCGCCTGACCGCCATGAAGCAGGATCTCGGTGATAGGGGATTGCTGCTGGATTCAGGGGACGCCGGCGGCTCCGGAAACCTCACCTTTCGGGCCGGGGGAGAGCCCATCCTGGAACGCATGAGCGAGATCGGTTACGATGCCATGACGGTCGGTAACCGGGACTTTCATCTGACGCGCGTCGGATTTCGCTGCAAATTGGCCCGGGCCACGTTTCCTGTCCTCTGTGCAAACGTCTACCCAGCTCCGATGCCTTCCTCCGACGACGTTCTCTCGGAGATATTGCCGAGAGAACCGTCGGACGCGCTGCCGGTACACCGCTATATCGTACAGGATAAAAATGGGTGGAGGGTCGTGATCCTTGGACTGACGGTTCCGATGATAACGGAACGTATGCTGTCGCGCAAGGTTTCCGCCTACGTGTTTGAAGCCCCCATTCGCTGCGCACAGCGCCTGATCCCACTTCTGCGGGAGCGGTATAAGCCGGACGTCCTGATCGCGTTGACACACATCGGCTTCGCCCGCGATCAGGAACTCGCTGCGACTGTGCCGGGTATAGATCTGATCGTCGGCGGGCATTCGCACACGGTTTTGGAGGAGGGAGTGCAGGTCGCCAACACCTTTATCGTCCAGGCCGGTAGCCGGGGGAGTCACGTGGGAACCGTGCAGATCGAGAAGTCTCGCGTTCAGTGCCCACTTCAGGGCCCCCTGACATTTCGCGCGAAACTGGAACTGTTATGAAATCGCTACTACTGTTGCTGCTCCTCATACTGATCAGTTCCGGCCTCGGCAGGGTTTTGCTTCGCCGTTGTACCGTCCTGAGCAGCGCTCCGATAGAACGTTTCGCGTACGGAACCGCCCTCGGACTGGGCATCGGCGCACTGGGCGTTTTTGCGCTTGGGATGGCCGGTTTGCTCTCCTTCTGGCCCATCTCCGCCTGGTGGCTGCTCCTGGCCGGGATCGGTCTGGTCGGCACCATCCGCAACGTGGGAGATGCCCTGCAGTGGCTGGTCCGGGGCCGACCTACTCGGCTCTTCCGGCTTCCTAACGGGGATACGGACCTGACGTATGTCAACTTGATCGCTCCTCTTGCGGTACTCGTCCTGACTGGCACCGTCCTGTTCTGTGTCTGCGCCTGTTTTCAGCCGCCCGCCGGCCATGAATGGGATGCCCTGGCCTATCATCTGGCAGACCCTAAAGTCTTTCTTTCTCAGCACCGCATCACGGTCCTTCCGACGGAGCATCACAGCAACTTTCCGTTTCTCATGGAGATGCTGTACTGTGTCGGCCTCCTGTACGACGGCTATCCGCTGGCCAATCTCCTTCACCTGACCATGGGTGTGCTCACTCTGGCGGCGGTATTCGGATTTTGTCGTCGCGTATTTCCCGCACAGGTCGGATGGATCGCTGTTCTGTTGCTGGCGACGACGCCTCTCTACCTGTGGGAATGTTGTGTGGCGTACATAGACGCAGGCCTGGGGCTTTACGTTACTCTCGCAGCGTTTGCGGGCACGATGTTGATCGAGGCTGCAGAACCCCAACCGGACGCCGGGTCGGCGGAGGGGGCAGCAGACCGGAGCCGCCGCCTGCGAGAGTGGGGGCTACTAGCGGGCGCAGCCACCGGATTCGCGCTCGGCATCAAATATCTCGCCCTGATTCCGTTTGCGATGCTGCCGCTCCTTCTGGCGTATAGGCGCGTTCCGTTGCGGCAGATACTCACCGTCGTCGGGATCGCGGTCCTGATCGGCTGTCCATGGTATGTCAAGAACGTCGTGATGACTCACAACCCTGTCTATCCCTATTTTTATAAGCTCTTCCCCTCCAGCAAGTACTGGAGCGCAGACCGCGCTGCCATCTACCAGTCCGAACAGAGTGGGTTCGGCTTTTCACATGCCCTGACGCCAGGCGTCGAT
The DNA here is from genome assembly GCA_038217285.1 of Chthonomonadales bacterium. Taxonomy (GTDB): domain Bacteria; phylum Armatimonadota; class Chthonomonadetes; order Chthonomonadales; family Chthonomonadaceae; genus JANXLO01. Next base: position 22,261 of record JBBQPO010000008.1, on the reverse strand, counting down.
GCCCACGGTGGACCGGCGGGGCCGGGCGTCACTTTAGCCAATCTCATGCAGGCGCCCTGGCGGTTGATATCGGTCCCCAGGCTCTTCACGAATGGCGGCGATTACACTTTCATCGCGCTCGTCGGCGGCCTCTATGCAGCGGGCATCTTCCCGCTGGTCTATTTCCGTAAAATCCCCCGTCCTATTGTGAATCTACTGCTGCTGCTTGGCGCTCAACTCCTGGTCTGGTTCTTCGTCGGCCAGGTCGTTCGGTATCTCGTGTACCTTTTGCCTCTCGCCGCAGTATGCGCTGCCTATGGACTCTACGCAGTCAGCAGCCTGGATCGTAAACGAGGAGGGACGACAGCCCGGAACCTGAGGCTGTTCCCGACCCTGGCAACCCTGGTTCTGACCTGGCAGGTGCTCTTCACAATCTGGGCGATCTTCGTTCTGCCGACTAGCAGCAAAGTCTCCACAGAAACTGGCTTGATGTTAACGGGCCTCTCTTTGGGCGACGTACTGAAAAATGCAACGGAACCCGACACTCACGATGACTATCTGAATCGACGTCTGGACGTCTATGCGGCGATGGACTGGATCAATCGCAACACTCCTCCTTCGGAAGGGGTCGTTCTTTACGACGAGCCTCGGGGTTTCTACCTGGACCGACCCTATATCTGGGGAAATCGTGAACACTCCTCCTATATTCCCTACGACAAGATGAAAGACGGCATCGAGTTGACCTCGTGGCTGCGCGAACGCGGATACCGCTACGTCCTGATCAATCTGCACTGGTCGCCGAATAATCGTCCGGGAGATCCCCTCGTTGCCGGGCAGGAGCTGGAGCAGTTGCGCACCTGGTACGTCGAAACGCCCGTGCCGGGGCAGTGGCGCTATCTGCTCGCGGACGCGATGCGGCGCGGCCTATGGACCGCGACAACCGCGCACACCCATGGCGTGGTCGTTCTCGAAATCGTAGGGGGCGAAAGCGGCGGAGGTCGTGTCTCCCTGGCAGGAAGGAACCTGCCATGAGACGTCGTACTACCGGCGGAGCGAATGTCGGCAGGGCGAACCCCAGCGACGACACTGTACAACCTCCTCCCTCCGGAGAGGCTTCGGCAGTCCGCGCGTCTCAGGGAGGCTGGAGGTTCGTGCTGCCGCTGCTGCTCCTGCTCTACGTCGGATTCGCCTGCCTGCACGCCTTCAGCGTCCCGACCGGTAAGACCGGGTATCAGAACGCCCCCGATGAGGCCGCCCATGCGGTGTATGTACGGAACGTGGCGACCTTCCACCTTCCAACCCATGATCATCCCACTCCGTTTACCGACAAAACGGTCCCGAACGGTTATGAGTGGCATCAGCCGCCGCTCTACTATGTCCTGGCGGCACCATTCCTGGTTTTTGGTGAGCATGGGGTGCGGCTATTTTCCATCCTGTGTGGCGTAGGCGGCCTGTTGTTGATCTATCGTGGGGGACGGATGCTGTTTCCGGCCGATCCCGTTGTGGCGCTTGTGGCGGTCGGGATGGCGGCTCTGACGCCTACTCACATCGCCATCACCTCGACAATCAATAATGATGTTCTGCTCGAACTCTGTTTCAGCGCTTCGCTCGTTCTTTTGATCGGGGCGCTGCAGAACGGCTTTTCCCGACGCAGCGCGATGTGGCTCGGCCTGTCCATCGGGGCGGCGATATTGACAAAGGCCACCGGTCTGTTGTTGTTGCCGGTATTCGGCGCTGCGGTTCTCCTGATGTGGCGTTCCGGGAGCGCGCCAAAGGAGCCGCTCCACAACTCCGGAAAAACGAAGGAGCTGCTCCGCAACTCCGGAATTACGCTGGTAATGGTACTCCTTCTCTGCGGGTGGTGGTTCGCACGTAATCAGGCGCTCTACGGTGAGCTTATTCCGCTACGCCTCTTCGCGGCGGATTTTGGCCATACGGTCCAGGCCGCCCCGATGGTGGAGCGGCTGGGCGGCTGGGGCGCCTACTACCTGCAGGCTGGCCTGTGGACATTCTTCAGCTTCTGGGCCGTGTATGGATCGGCGCGAAACGCGGAAGAACTGCGCGCCCTGGAGCAGGGGAAGCAGGTCCTTTTTCTTGAACCGAGGATCTATCTCTTACTGGGGATGGTCTGCCTGTGTGCAGTCATCGGACTGGGACGGCTCCATCTTCAGCGTCGCACACTATTCACACGGGTGCAGATCGAATGTTTATGGCTCCTGTTCTTGACGATGGCGCTCGTGGGACTCGCTTACGGAGTATTCATCTCGAAATATTTTCAGATGCAGGGTCGGTATATGTTTCCGGCGATGCTGCCTCTGTCTCTGGTCTTTGGGTTGGGATTTCGAGGGCTGTTTCCGGAGCGCTGGAAGAATCCGGCGTCGGCGCTCCTCCTGGTGCTCCTGGGGGTTATCGCGGCGGCGTTTATGCGGTATGTTCTCCCCTGACGGCGGTATGGGGAACTGTTTCGACAGCTTGAACGTCATTACCATGAAGCGGTTCGCTCGTTACCGGGCGCGCCGCACTCTGGAAGCGATCACCTCTGCATCGACGGTAGTTCCCCGCGTATTCAGGTTTCATTTTCCAAGAGTTGTAAGGACGACAAATGACGACACGGGAGTTGGCATGACCGAACAAAATGACTGGCAGCAGGACGAAGAAGCCGAGAACGGGTCTGAAATCGGAACGCTGCTGGACGAGGCTTACGACTTGCTGGATGGGTTTGTAGAGTGGCTGGAGTCGGAAGCCAGCCTCGATACCAGAACCGCACAGCAGGACTGTTTCAATGCCGAGAGCCTCCTCGACTACCTTGCCAATCACTACCAGAAGTCGATCCGCAACATGAACGAATTCGAACTTCGGTGGTTCGTATTCAGCCACTATATTCGCCAGTCCATCGCCGATACCGAAACCGAAGAACGCCTGCCGGATTCGCTGCGTCGTTTCGGGATCTATCTGCGGTCGGAACAGGCGCTCGACCTGCCGGAGTGGGTGCAGAGCGTACTCGATGACGGCATCCTCTATAGGAAGCGTCGCGAACAGTATGCCAGCCTGAATCCGGATGAGGAAGCGGAGTGGCAGCAAGGATACCGTGCCTGGTGCGAAGAGTTGGAAGATGAGCTGGACGTTCGCTGTCTCTGGCTGCCGCGCGAGCTGGGCGACGGCATGTTCTGGGCCGAGGCCATGGGGTGGCGAGAAGCGACGCTCTATCAGGAAGCCAATCAACTCTGGCAAACAGAACGTGTTTCGCTGCTGCAGGACGGGATGGACTACGAGTCGGTACGCTCGCATCTGCTGGATACCTATCTGTTCTGGATCGAAAACGAGCAGGAGCGACTCGGCGCAAAGACGCCGCGCGCCGTGATACTGGAAGAGCGCAGTGAACGGCCTGAAGAGGATACGGAGGACGAGTAGGTGCAAATGGATGCGACCGATGAGAACGTCGTGATTTTGGACTTTGGGGCGCAGTACACGCAGTTGATCGCCCGCAGAGTGCGGGAGTGCAAGGTCTATTGCGAGATCCTGCCGTTCGATACGCCTGTGGAAGAGATCGCGGCGAAGCGCCCGCGGGGGATCATCTTTTCCGGTGGCCCCTCCAGTGTCTACGCACCAGGAGCTCCCCATGCCGATAGGCGCGTCTACGACCTGGGCATTCCGGTGCTCGGAATCTGCTATGGCCTTCAGTTGATGGCGCATCAACTGGGCGGAGAGGTTCAGCCTGCCGAGCGTGCGGAGTACGGCCACGCCGACCTGACGATCCTTGATTCGGCTCCGCTGTTCGTTGGGGTAGGGGAGGGGAAAGAGACGGTTCCCTGCTGGATGAGTCATGGCGACCATGTCCTCACGCCTCCGGCCGGGTTTCGCGTCGTCGCGACGACCCAGAGCGCCCCCATTGCAGCGATCACGGACGAGGCGCGGAAGCTGTATGGCGTCCAGTTTCACCCGGAAGTCGCGCACACGCCGTTTGGCACGCGACTGCTCCAAAACTTTCTGATGGGACCCTGTGGATGTTCTGGAACCTGGACGCCCGCGCATTTCGTCGATGAGGCGGTCGCGCTGATCCGTTCCCAGGTAGGGGATGAGGGCGTGGTATGCGGCGTCTCCGGGGGCATCGACAGTTGCTGCGTGGCGGCCTTGATGCACAAGGCCATCGGCGATCAGTTGACCTGCATCTTTGTGGACCACGGCCTGCTGCGAAAAGGGGAGGCCGAACAGGTCCGCGACGATTTCGCGAAGGCGTTCGGCATTCGGCTCATCTACGCCGATGTCCGCGAGCGGTTTCTCCTGCGCCTGGCTGGCATCGAAGATCCGGAGCGCAAGCGCAAGGTGATCGGTGAAGAGTTCGTTCGCGTTTTCGAGGAGTATGCCGCAGATCTGCGCGGCGCGACGTTTCTGGCGCAAGGAACGCTCTATCCAGACGTCATCGAGAGCGGCGGCAGCAAGAACTCGGTGACAATCAAGACACATCACAATGTCGGCGGGCTGCCGGAAGATATGTCGTTGAAGGTGATCGAGCCTCTGCGCCTGCTGTTCAAAGATGAGGCGCGCGCCGTGGCGGCCGAACTCGGGCTGCCGGAGACGATTGTATGGCGGCATCCGTTTCCTGGGCCCGGCCTGGCCATTCGTATCCTGGGCGAGGTGACTGCGGAGCGCCTGCAGATGCTGCAGGAGGCGGACGCGATCTTCATCTCCGAATTGCGGTCGGCAGGGCTGTACCGAACCGTATCGCAGGCGCTGGCGGTTCTGGCTCCCATCCGCAGCGTCGGGGTCATGGGTGACCTGCGCACCTATGCGCATCCGGTCATCCTGCGCGCGGTGACCACGGAAGACTTCATGACGGCCAGTTGGGCACGGCTGCCCTACGATTTTCTCGACAAGGTCAGCAGCCGCATCGTCAACGAAGTAGACGGCATCAATCGTGTGGTTTACGACATCAGCTCCAAGCCGCCGGCGACCATCGAATGGGAGTAGGGGAGAGGGATAGTTCCGGCCAGGTTTCTCCTCAAGCCGCAACCGCATCTTCGGCGCTGCCGTCGCATCGTATCGATGTCCTGATCTCGGAAGAACGGATCCGGCAGCGGGTGCGGGAGTTAGGGGAAGCGATCAGTCGGGATTTTGCCGATCACACCGAGCCGCTGCTGCTGGTCGGAGTGCTAAAGGGCGCAGCGCTGTTTATTGCGGATCTGATACGCACCATCGCGCGGCCCGTCGAATTCGATTTCGTGGCGATCTCGTCGTACGGCGCGGCTACCCACACCTCGGGGGAGGTCCGGATACTGAAGGATCTGGACGCCTCTGTCGCGGGCAAGCATGTGCTTATCGTGGAAGATATTATCGATACGGGTCTGACGCTGCGTTTCAGCTACCTGATCGAGTCCCTGCGTGCCAGACATGCCCGCAGTGTAGGCGTCTGTGTGCTCCTGGACAAACCTTCCAGGCGCCGCGTCGATGTCCCCGTGAACTACAGTGGTTTTGAAATTCCGGATCAGTTCGTCATCGGGTACGGAATGGACTATTCCGAGAATTATCGGGGCTTGCCTTACATCGGTGTGCTGACGTTCGAAGAAGAAAATGAAAGGTAGAGAGAAAGTAGACAGAACGCGGGAACTATGCTATAATAAGGGGTCTGTATCGTCCGCTTGCGATCATTCTACGAACCGGGCCGTCTGTCACTCCCTTTCCCCGCTCTCCGAAACGTCCGTCCAGCGAAGTTTCCGTCTCTGGTGCGGTTCCTTGGAGTTGTTGTCCTCTTTGATTCTCTCCTGGATTCAGGAGTGCCGGGTCCGGATGTTCGTTACCTGCTCTACATCGAAGATTTTCCTGTGGTCTCCCACGTCGGTGTTACGCCATTTCATTCCCATTTCACAACCATTCTGGATATTGTGTGCCCATCAATCAACAATCTGACACCCGCCGCAGGGTAGGGGATCGTGTTCTCCATTCCCCGAAACTGCACGCAGCGTGTTCTCCCTGTCTAAGGTGAACTAATCGTATGGAAGAGACTATCGGAAGTACCAACCTTTCTGATCTAGAAAATAAGAGTCTGAACGATCTGCATGAGCTGGCCCGCGAGCTCGGCGTATCCAACGGAACGGGTCCCAACACACGCAAGGATGAGCTAATCGGCCGCATCCTGCAGGTGCAGTCGGATCGGAACGGCGTCATCTTCGCCAAGGGAATCCTGGAGATCCTGCCGGACGGGTGGGGGTTTCTGCGCCGCAGCAACTTCTCCCCGAATGCGGAAGATATCTATGTCTCCCAAACTCAGATCAAACGCTTCGTCTTGAAAACGGGAGATGAAGTTACCGGCCAGGTCAGACCTCCGAAAGAGTCGGAGAAGTACTATGGCCTGCTGCGCGTGGAGGCCGTGAACGGAGTCGATCCGGACGTGGCCCGCAATCGCGTCCACTTCGACGACCTGACACCGATCTATCCCAACGAGCGGCTGCAGCTCGAAACGACGCGCACTGAGATGACGGGGCGCATCATGGATCTGATCTCTCCTGTCGGCAAGGGCCAGCGCGGCATGATCGTCGCCCAGCCGAAGGCGGGTAAAACAACGATCCTGAAAACGATCGCCAACTCCATTGTGTTGAACCATCCCGAGTGCATTCTGATCGTGCTGCTCATCGATGAGCGCCCGGAGGAAGTTACGGATATTCGGCGCTCGGTCAAGGGCGAGGTCATCAGCTCTACGTTTGACGAAACCCCCGAGAACCACATGCGGGTCGCAGATATGGTGCTGGAGCAGGCCAAGCGGCTGGCAGAGAGCAAACGGGATGTGGTGGTGCTGATGGACAGCCTGACCCGCTATACCCGCGCTTCCAACCTTACCGTGACACCAAGCGGGCGTACACTCGCCGGAGGGCTCGATCCCGCCGCTCTGTACCGACCGAAACGTTTTTTTGGAGCGGCACGTAACATAGAAGAAGGCGGAAGTCTGACGATCCTGGCGACCGCACTGGTCGAAACCGGCAGCCGTATGGATGATTTGATCTTCGAAGAGTACAAGGGTACAGGCAACATGGAGGTCGAACTGGACCGGAGCCTTGCAGACAAACGCATCTTCCCTGCCATCTCTTTGAGGTCCGGTACGCGCCATGATGAGCTTCTCTACGATGAAGAGACCTATCGACAGATCGGCAAACTGCGTCGGTTGCTGCACGGCCTGGATCCTATGGAAGCGACCGAACTGCTCAAAGAGCGACTGCTGCATACGAAGACCAATAAGGAGTTCCTTGTCATGGTTGACAAGACACTGAAGAGCGACGACTGACGCTTAACGCTGGCCTTCGTAGATCGGGTAAACGGGTCGGGGAGTATAGGATAACTTATTCGGCGGAGGCACGACATGAGCAGCGATTTTGAAGGTATATTTCCCAGGGACTGGAGACCGTCTGACGACGAGAGACGCTTCCCTTCGGAAAACGGTTCCGGAGAGCCGGAGAATCGCGCGCCGCGGGCCCTCCATGAAAAGGAAGTCAAGGTCGTCAACGTTTTCGAGGGGGTTGTTAGCGGTGTGACCACCGGAATTCCGACCCAAACGACGACTTTTGTGTTGCTGCGCGACAGTCGTGGCCGGGATCTCCGAATATTTGTCGTGCGAGATGTCGCCTATGCCATTTCTCTGGCAGTTTCGGACGAAAGCCCGGACAGGCCCTATACCCACGATTTGATGCGGGTGATGCTGGAACGGCTAGGCGCGAAGATAGATCGGGTCATTATAGACGATCTGTGGCAGGATACGTTCTACGCGAAGGTCTATCTGCTGCGAGATGGCGACAAAGAGGCCCTGGAGATAGACTCGCGTCCCAGCGATGCCATTGCCCTGGCGTTACGATTCCATGCTCCGATCTACGTGGCGGAAGCCGTTCTGGAAGCCGTGCAACAGAGCGAAAATTAACACTGGCCGAAACCGCATAATTATGGCCTATTGAACCCAGGTGCAACATTTGCGTGTTGCACCTGGGTTCAATAGGGATGATGTCCGGATCAGTGAAGGTATTGCGAAGAAATAGTTTCCGTTGGAGGCAACGGAAACGCCGGACGTTCCAACTCAAACTTGACGTCCCCTCTCCGATAATACAACATACCTTGTATTATCGGACGTTAAAGAATGGATTAGAAACGTTGCTTCCAAACACCGTGAGGCGTTGGAAGCAACGGAGCTTAGCACACTACGATAGAGGCGATAAGCACACGCATTCGGGACGTTCAGGAAGTCGTTGATGTTTGGGAAACCGAGGGGATAATTTCGGTGATATGGCCCTTTCTCTCGTGAATTTTGCGTTCGCAATCCAGCAAAACGTCCTGAACGTCCCGAATGCGTGTGCTTATCTGCTGAGCAGACAAAGTTCGAGCTTTCCAGGTGAAGATTGCCGCGACGGCGATGACGGCGGCGGTGGCTGCCGCAACGCTCGACCAGACGATAATATTCTTCTTACTGCCTGCTTCCAACGACCGTTTCCTTTCGCGTACCGACATTTCTGCGTTCATTTCGACGGGGCCTGGGTTCCAATGGATTAGCCGATGTTGATGCGACCGCCGCCGCCGCCGTCATCGCCGTCTTCCTGGGATTTGAAGATCCGCTTTACGAAGGAGATCAGTTCCATCGGGTTGAACGGCTTCGTCAGATAGCAGTCCACGCCACTCTGCCAGCCCCGGAACACGTCGGCATCCTGCGCCTTCGCCGTCAGCATAATGACGGGTAGGTCACGGGTGGCCGGGTTCTTGCGGAGGTTCTGCAGAACCTCAAAACCGTCCATATAGGGCATCATGACGTCCAGAACGACCAGATCCGGGTTTTCTGCTTCCACCTTTTCGAGGGCGTCCTTACCATCGAAAGCGGTGACGACTTCGTACCCTGCACGCTCCAGATTGACCTGGACGAGCCGAACAATGTGTCGCTCGTCGTCTACAGCCAATATCTTCTTAGCCATCGGTTATGCTCCCCTATTCTCATGAGAATTCGTGGCGCGCAGGAGCGTGACGCCCAGCGTTCGCACGTCCCTTGTAAGCATCCAGTTCAGTTGCAGTATATCATAACTGTCCGCGTCTGTCAATTGTTCGAATGCAACCGTTTGGACGAACAGTTGACAGACGGTTGTAACGACGCCCTCGCGTCTCTATTGATACGCCTCCAGCGGCAGACAGGAGCAGACGATATTACGATCACCGAACACATTATCGATGCGCGCGACGGGCGGCCAGTATTTCGACTGACGGGACTCCGGCGTGGGATAGGCCGCTTGAGAACGCGAATAGGGATGGGTCCATACATCGGCCGTCACCTCGGCAGCCGTGTGAGGGGCGTTTTTGAGCAGATTGTCAGTTCTGTCCATGCCGCCCTGCTCGATCTCCGTGATCTCCTGGCGAATAGAGATCATGGCGGCACAGAAGCGGTCCATCTCCACCTTCGACTCGCTCTCAGTCGGCTCGACCATTACGGTTCCGGAAACCGGCCACGAGACGGTTGGCGCGTGAAAACCGTAGTCCATCAGCCGCTTCGCGACATCTTCGACCTCAACACCCGCTTTCGCCTTCAAAGAGCGAAGATCGAGAATGCACTCGTGGGCCACTAGATCGTTGCCGCCCCGGTAGAGAACGGGATAGTGCTCGTCCAGACGCCGGGCAATATAGTTCGCGCTCAGAATGGCGATCTGTGTGGCATACGTCAGGCCTGACTCCCCCATCATACGGATATAGGCGTAAGAGATGGGAAGTATGCTAGGGCTGCCCCAGGGCGCTGCGGAAACCGGGCCGATGGGATCGTTGCCACCGGTCGGGATCACGGGGTGCGTCGGCAGGTACGGCGCCAGATGAGCCGCGACGCCTATCGGTCCCATGCCGGGTCCCCCTCCCCCATGAGGAATGCAGAAGGTCTTGTGCAGGTTCAGGTGGCAGACATCCGGCCCGAAGTCGCCAGGGCGGCAGAGGCCGACCTGCGCGTTCATGTTGGCGCCATCCATATAGACCTGACCACCCTGCGCGTGGATAATGTCGCACATCTCGGTTACCGCCTCCTCGAACACGCCGTGCGTCGAGGGATAGGTGATCATGAGCGCCGCGAGGTTGGGTCCATACTCCTGTGCCTTTGCCCGCAGATCGGGCAGATCGATGTTTCCGGCCTCATCGGTCCGGATCACGACGACCTTCATACCCGCCATTACGGCAGAGGCCGGATTGGTGCCATGCGCGGAGTGCGGGATCAGACAGATATTACGTTGTCCCTCGCCACGTACCTCATGGTATTTGCGGATGACGAGCAGGCCGGCGTACTCCCCTTGAGAGCCAGCATTCGGCTGCAGCGAGATCGCCGCGAAACCGGTGATCTCCGCCAGCATCGTTTCCAGCCTCTGCAGCAGCTCCTGATAGCCCTCTGCCTGCGAAATCGGCGCAAAAGGGTGCAGTTTCCCGAACTCCGGCCAGGTAATCGGAATCATCTCCGCTGTGGCGTTGAGCTTCATGGTACAGGAGCCGAGCGGGATCATGCCGTAGGCCAGAGAGATGTCCTTGCTCACAAGCCGGTTCAGGTACCGCAGCATCTCGGTTTCGGAGTGGTACGCGTTAAACACCGGATGCGTCAGGTAAGCGGAAGTACGGGCCAGCGCCAGCGGATAACTCGCCGAACCTCTGCGGCCTGGTGGTAAGGTCCCCTCTTCCGCGCCGAAAACCGCCAGTAGATCTGCAACATCCGCTTCGGTCGTCGTCTCATCGAGCGAGACCGTCAGAGAATGTGCATTCCATCGACGCAGGTTGATACGGCGCTCGACAGCCTGGGCGAGGATACCTTCGAGGGCCTGATCTCCGATCTCAATACAGAGCGTGTCGAAGAAGGTTTCATGGGTTATCGCGTAGCCGAGTGTTTTCAGGCCGTCAGCCAGGCGCGCGGCCAGCTCGTGTATTCGCTCCGCAATGGCTCGGATACCGTCGGGGCCGTGATAAGAAGCATACATCGCCGCCGTGATCGCGAGCAGCGCCTGCGCGGTGCAGATATTGCTCGTGGCCTTGTCGCGCCGAATATGCTGTTCCCGCGTCTGCAGGGTGAGCCGGACGGCCGGATTCCCCGCCGCATCCTTGGAGACGCCGACAAGTCGCCCCGGCAGCTCTCGCTTATAGGCAAGAGTCGTCGCGAGATAGGCCGCATGCGGCCCCCCGTAGCCGAGCGGGACACCGAAGCGCTGGGTCGATCCGACCGCGATGTCCGCCCCGAACTCAGCGGGCGGCTTGAGGAGAGCGAGACTGAGAATGTCCGCAGCTACGACAGCCAGGCCGCCCTGCTCATGCACCTTCGTGATAAACTCGGTATAGTCGAAGACGCCGCCATCCGTCGCCGGATACTGGAGAAGGGCCCCGGAGAGAGGGCGATCAAAGGCATAGGTGCGGTAGTCGCCCACCACAACTTCGATGCCAAGGGGCAGCGCGCGGGACTTTACGACCTCGATGGTTTGTGGATGACAGTCCTGTGCGATAAAGAAGACGCTCCCTACCCTACCCTTGATACCCTCACACATCGCCATCGCTTCGGCCGCCGCCGTCGCCTCGTCCAGGAGAGAGGCGTTTGCGATTTCGAAGCCAGTCATATCCATGACCATCGTCTGAAAATTCAGGAAGGCTTCCAGACGGCCCTGGGCGACCTCCGCCTGATACGGCGTGTACGGCGTATACCAGCGAGGATCTTCGAGGATATTGCGCAGCAGAACGGGCGGCGTGATGCAGTCGTTATAGCCCATTCCCAGGTAGGAGCGGAATATCTGATTCTTGCCAGCGATGGTTTGCAGTTCGGCCAGTACTTCCGTCTCAGACAGACCGGCGCCAGCAGACGGCAGCGAGACTTTACCCCCGCGTCGAATCGACGCGGGAAGCGTTTTATCGACAAGCTCCTCCAAAGAGGAGAGCCCCAACGCGTGCAGCATCTCCTTGACATCCTGGGGGCGCGGGCCGATATGCCGCGCTACGAAGGGCGAAAAGGGTGATAGGAAGCCACTCCCGTCGCTATCCGAACCTTCGGAGGCGTTGGGGGAAACCGTAAACATCGTCATGCTCTAGTGTCCTCCCTCATCAGCAAACTTCTCATAATCGGCCGCGTCCAGGAGAGCCGCAAGCTCCTCCGTTTTACTGAGACGCACCTTGATGAGCCAGCCTTTGCCGTAAGGGTCTTCATTGACGAGTTCGGTCGCATGGGCAATCTCTGTATTGGTTTCGACGACTTCGCCGCTGACGGGCGAAAACAGCTCGGAGACGGCCTTGACCGACTCTACCTCCCCAAACAGGCCATCTACCTGCACCATACGGCCCGGCTCCGGCAGGTCCAGATAGGTGATGTCACCGAGTTCCGCCTGGGCGTGGTCGGTGATCCCAATCACCGCGACGTCCCCTTCCAGCTTGACCCACTCATGGGATTTGCTGTATTTGAGTTCCGCAGGAACAGTTGCCATCTCTGAATTTCCTTCTCTATCTCTCTATCGTGAATGTGGTACGGTTCGTCTACGCCAACAGATTTTTCTTCGGAACGACGGTGGCGGTCGCGCGGCGGTCACGAATGGCGATCTCCACCATCGTTCCCGTTTTCGCATAGCGCGCGGCGACATATCCCATCGCGATGCTGACGCCCTTCGCAGGCGAGAAAATACCGCTCGTCACCTCTCCCACCGGCTCGTTTCCTACGTAAATAGTATACCCTTGCCGGGGTTGAATCCTCTCCTGAGTGACCAGCCCGACCAGTCGTATGCGGGCCGGTTCTGATTTAATTATTGTGATTCTATCACGTCCGATAAAATTTGCTTTGTCCAATTTAACGGCCCACATCAAACCTGCTTCTACCGGACTGGTCGTCTCGTCTATCTCGTGACCGTAGAGAGGATAGCCCGCCTCGATCCGCAGTGCATCCCGTGCGCCCAAACCGCAGGCGGTCGCTCCCCCACTGCTGAGCACGTCCCAGACGGATTCCGCATTCGCCGCCGGGACGATCACCTCGAAGCCGTCTTCTCCCGTGTAACCGGTTCGGCAGAAGGTCGCAGGGGCTCCCGCAATCTCCCCTATCGCATACTGGAACCGTCCCAGTTCCAACAGCGCTGCCTGGTTGGCGAGGCGCGCAACGAGTGCAGGAGCCTCGGGCCCCTGCACGGCGATCATCGCGGTACGCAGCGTATCGTCCTCTACGCGAACCGATGGCGGCGTGTAGGGCGCAATCCAGGCCAGATCCTTCGCGGTGTTACTGGCGTTGATGACGACCAGATAGTCCTCAGCCCCAGCTCTATATACGATTATGTCGTCAATGATACCGCCATTCAGGTTCGTCAGCAACGAATATTGGGCTTCGGAAGGCTTCAACCCGGCGACATCGTTGGACGTGAGCAACTGCAGCATCGCGGTAGCCCCCTCCCCCGCAACCTGGATACGCCCCATGTGACTTATGTCGAAGATGCCGACGTGGTTACGCACAGCGCGCGCCTCTTCGAGGATACCGGTGTAGAGAACAGGCATCTCCCAGCCTGCATAATCGACCATCCGGGCGTTTCGTTTCTGGTGTGCGGCGAAAAGTGGGGTGCGGCGCAAATTGGTTTCCATAACATTATTCCTTACGGTGGGTTGAGGGGGTCGGTGGGAAGCGGGGGAACCTTCGCCGTCCCCTGAATGGAAAGCAGCCCCGCTGTGACTTCCACCCGCGACAGACGAAAGAAGCCGCCGAGTTTGAGATCCTGGTCGCTGTCAAGGACGGGATTGATGGACTTCAACAGGTTCTGTGCGGCTACGGGGTCAAGCAGTTTGCCGTCGATCACGACAGTCGGGTTCTCAAGGTCGATATAGCGTCCGGCACGCGGGACCAACGTGCCGGACGCGGAGAACGGCGAAAGGCCGGTAAAGAGGGACAACTTACCGGAAATCGTAACGCCTCCCTCGGCGATCTCCACGCGAACGTCCCGCATCAGACGCGGGTATTTGCGACTGATGAACGTCTGCAGCCCTCGCTCCCCCACCGCAACGAGCGCTGGCCCTTCGCCCGTTCCTCGCAGCACAAGTCGGTTCTTATAGAGGGTATGGCCGAGATCGTAGGTCGCGAAAGGAATGTCCGCTTCCAGGCGTTCGATGGGCAGGCCCGCCAGGGTAAACTCCGAGAAATGCAGGCGCAGATGGCGGATTCGGCCCTTCCATCCCCCCTTCGGATAGATATAGAAAGGCAGTCGATCCGACTCTTGATGCGCACTGTAGATGTCGATCGACCAGATGTCGTTGGCGAGCAGTCCGAACACCCCCCTCGGCTTGACCGCACTGTGAACCGTACCGGTGCCATGGAAGGCTTCCTGCATCTGTCTGTCGGCCGCCCGCGCCGAGCGCCGCTCCAGGCTGGCATGAAAGGTCAGAAGGGCGAAAAATCCCACGGTCAATATTTTCAGTGTATCGTCCACCTGCTGCCCTACCCTCGCCCTCTCTACTCACCCAGATAGGCTTTTCGCACAGAATCGTCTTGAAGTAATTTCTGAGCGGTATCGGCCAGGACCACGCGGCCTGTTTCCAGGACGTATCCGCGGTTGGCGAGCCTTAGAGCCTGATTGGCGTTCTGCTCGACCAGGAGCACCGTGACGCCCTGTTGATTGATCTCCCGGATGATCTTGAAGATGCTCTGCACCAGGAACGGCGCGAGGCCCAGGGAAGGCTCGTCGAGCAGCAGCAGTCGAGGGCGCGCCATCAGCGCTCGCCCGATGGCAAGCATCTGCTGTTCACCGCCCGAAAGCGTACCCGCCGACTGGGCCTCGCGCTCCTTCAGTCGGGGGAACTGTACGAACACGCGCTCCATATCCTCGCGCACCTGGGCTTTCAGACGATGCCGGGTGTAGGCCCCAAGCTCCAGATTCTCCCTCACCGTCATGTTCGCGAAGACACGCCGCCCTTCCGGCGACTGCCCTATGCCCAGTGTGACGATCTCATGCGGCGGCAGTTGGTGCAGAGGTTTGCCCTCGAACATCACTTCGCCGGAGCGTGGACGGACCAGCCCTGAAATCGTCCGGATCGTCGTGCTTTTGCCCGCGCCATTCGCCCCGATCATGGTGACGATCTCCCCTTCGTTCACTTCGAGGGAGATGCTGTCCAGGGCCTGGATCGCGCCATAGTAGACCGAAAGATTTTTGATACTCAACATCGTTCGGTCTTACTCCGGCTGCAGTCGTGTCGTTAAGGGCGAAACAGGGGACGATTGTGGGCCCGCGTCGGTCTCTTCTTCGCCCAGATAGGCGGAGATGACCTTCGGATTGTTGCGGATCTCCGACGGCGACCCTTCGGCGATGATCCGCCCGTAGTCTAGCACGTAGATACGTTCGCAGATGCCCATGACGAGTTTCATATCGTGCTCGATCAGGAGGATCGTGAGCCCGAAGTCGTCGCGTATCTGACCGATGAGCGCCATCAGGCTGACCTTCTCTTGCGGATTCATTCCCGCCGCAGGCTCGTCGAGCAGGAGCAGTTTCGGGTCGGTCGCCAGAGCGCGAACGATCTCCAGTCGGCGTTGGTCACCATAGGGCAGATTCTTGGCCTGTTCGTTTTCGACGCGGAGAAGGTTGAATCGGGTCAGAAGTTCCCGCGCTTTGGCAATATTCTCCGCCTCTTCGTGCCGGAGCCGCCTGGTCTGGAAGAGCGCGTCGAACAGACTGGTGCGGCGGCGCAGATAGGTTCCGATCCGCACGTTTTCCAGCACGGTCAACTCGCCGAACAGTCGAATATTCTGGAACGTCCGGGAGATACCCCGTTGCGCGAACTGGAACGGCTTGTAGCCCGCCAGGAACCGGCGACGGCGTGGGGTGAGCACCGCAGCCCAGACCGTGATCAGCCCGAACACGACCCACTTGATCGTCGTCTGTAACCGCTGCGCCTCCGGGCTGCCTACATACGGCACGACGGCGGTAGACAGGATAGTCCCGATAATCCATCCACCGAACATCGCGATCAGCACGTCTCCGCCGAGCCGTAGCCAGCGGCGCGCCGGAGGCGTCGGGCGATCCCCCGCCAGTTGGCTGCCACAGAAGGCCAGTGTGCCTTCGGACGGTTCATAAACACCCGTCAACAGGTTGAAAAGCGTCGTCTTCCCCGCCCCATTCGGCCCGATCAGTCCGACCAACTCTCCGCGCTGCAACTGGATATTGACGTCTCCAACGGCTGTCAATCCCCCGAAACGCCGGGTCAGCCCCGCGAGATCCAGCACGAGCGGCTCCCCGGCCTCCAGGGGTCGGCGTTCGGCAGGCGGCAGAGGCGCAGTCGTCGTCTCTGCGCTCACCACGGGGTCTGGACTGTGCTTGCGGAAGAACCACCGGCGCAGGCCAGCGAAACTGAGCTCGCCCATTCCGAATACGCCGGAGGGCCGGAGGATCATCATCAGAACCAGGATGAGGGCGTAGATGACCTGAAGGTACTCGTTTTGGAAATGGACGCTGTCGCGCACCGGTTTGAGGGCTTCCGGCAGAGCCGTCAGAACGATGGCCGCCAGCGTCGCCCCCGTAATGCTGCCGGTTCCGCCCAGTACGATCATCACGACATAGGCCATCGAAAGCGTGAATCCGAACACATCGGGCTTGATGAACTTCGCATGCGCATAGAGGACGCCCCCCACCCCGGCAAAGAACGCGCTCAACACAAAGGCGGAGACTTTGACGCGAGTGGTGTTCACGCCCATCGCATCTGCGGCGATCTCGTCCTCCCGCACGGACATGAAGGCCAGTCCATGCGAGGAGAACTTGAGATTTCGGGTCAGAACGATGACGAGAATCGCAGTGCCCCATAAGAGGGGAAATCGGGCCAGCGGCGGAATATCCTGAAAGCCGGTGGCGCCGCCCATATAGTCGAGCGCTGGAGAGATCTCGTGCGTATTCTCCAGCAACACCCGTATAATCTCCCCGAATCCGAGCGTGACGATGGCAAGGTAGTCGCCTCGCAGTCGCAGGCTCGGCACACCGACGATATAGCCGAAGAGCGCTGCCACCAGCCCACCGACCAGCATGGCCAGCAGCATCCAGGCCATCCCCGGCGTTGCAGGGTGCGTAAACTTCAACGCGGCGAAATAGGTGACGCTGGCGCCGGTATAGGCTCCGACAGCCATGAAGCCGGCATGGCCGATCGCGAACTGTCCGGTCAGTCCATTGACGATATTGAGGCTGACCGCCAGGATGACGGCGATGCCGCACAACTGCACGACATCCTGCCGGTAGTGATTGAGGTGACTGTTGACCGCACTGCCTGCCAGCAGCAGCACGACCGCGATCCCGAGCCATAACAGACGCTTCACACGATTCCCTTCCTAAACCTTTTCGGCGACATAGCGACCGAGGAGCCCCGCTGGTCGGAACAAAAGTACCGCGATCAGAATGACGAAGGCGATGGCTCCTTTGAAGGAGTTCAGGGCCGATCCGCCGACAAAGCTCTCCGCCAGGCCCATGAGGAGTGCGCCTAACACGGCGCCCTCGATGCTTCCGATCCCCCCCAAAACGGCCGCGACAAAGGCTTTGAGGCCCAGTTGAATACCCACATCCGGCTTGAACGGGATCTGCCCGAGGTTGTGGTTCAGAAACCCGGCGGCTCCGGCGAGAGACGATCCTATAATAAACGTCAGAGCGATGATACGATCGGTGGGAATACCCATGAGCGCCGCAGCTTCCGGATCGAAAGAGACGGCACGAATCGCGCGACCGGTACGCGTAAAGCGGACAATGTAGACCAGCAGCGCCGTCAGCAGGATGGCAGCGACAAGTTCAATGACCCGACCGCTGCTGATATTCAGGTGAATGGCTCCCATGGCAAGTTTCAGAGAGGGGAAACCCTGACTGGGGTACTGCTGCGGAGTCGGACTGAAGGTGGCCTGCCCCTGGTTCTCAAGTAGCAGCGAGATGCCGATGGCGGTGATGAGCGCGGTCAGGCGATTACGAGAGGGTTTGAGGTGGCTGCCCAGAGCACGAAACACCGGGCGAAAGAGGGGCCAGAACGCGCCGAAGGCGACTGCCGTGACGATCAGGAAGGCGGCGGTACCGGTCAATCGACTGTGCTCTTCGACCTTCGGCCCGACGAACAGCCCGAAATAGAGCGCTACGAACAACGCCCAGGGCCAGGCGTCGGTCGCGCTCAGGCCGTTCCTCAGGGGACGGTAGGCCAGACGCTCGATGAAGACGCCGAGCAGCGCACACCCGCTCATACAGAGCAGCAGGCCGCCGATGTTCTGCAGGAGAGGCGACGCATGAAGAAGAAACCCGGTAACGGCAAAAAAACCGATGTACGCGCCGACCATATAGACATCGCCATGCGCGAAGTTGATAAACTTCAGGACGCCGTATACCATGGTGTACCCGATGGCGATGAGGGCGTAGATGCTGCCGGTCTGGATGCCGTTGATCAGTTGTTGGAGAAAAATTTGCAACGCTTCGGTCAAGCGTGACCCTCATTTCATGATAGGGTTGGCGAATCACCGCCCTGGCTTCCGTTCAGTGCAGGGCATGCGAACCTCTCCGAATTTCCGGTATGAGACACGGAGAGGATTCAGAACCGTCCGGCCCGCTCTACTTGCCGATGGGCGGGAGCGGCTTCTCCGGATCAGGAACGGTGGTATAGTAGTTGAACTGCTTGTTCTTTATCTGCAGAATGACCGCCGACTTCTCTGCGTCATGATCTTTGTTGATGGTGATATTGCCGCTGACGCCGGGGAAATCCTTGGTCGCCGCGATAGCATCCTTGACAGCGGTGCGATCCAGAGTCTTCGCCGCTTTCAGCGAGACGATCAGCAGTTTCGCTGCGTCGTATCCGAGCGCCGACATGGAGGTCGGATCGGCGTTGTATTTTGCCTTATAGGCCTTCACGAAGCTCTGAACTGCGGGACTGGGATTCTGGACCGACATATGATCGGAGATATAACAGTTCTCGGAGCCGTCGCCGGCAATCGGGAAAAGCTGTTGGGAGCTCCATCCATCGCCGCCGAGCAGCGGCACTTTGATGTCCATTTCGCGGGCTTGTTTGGCGATAGTTCCGGCATCGTTGTAGTATCCCGGGATCAGGATGGCATCGGGGTTGGCCGCTTTGATGGCGGTCAACTGACTGCGGTAGTCCTGATCGTTCGCCGAATAGGTCTGCTTTACGATGACTTTGCCGCCATAACGTGTAAAGGCCTTCTCGAACTCGTCGCGGAAGCCGGTGCTGTATGCCTGGGAGTTGTTCGTCAGGATCGCGACATTTTTGGCTTTGAGGCCGTCGATGGCGAACCGGGCTACGACTGCCGCCTGATAGGCGTCGGTGAAGCAGACACGGAAGAGGAAGTTTTTGCCGTGTGTGAGATCGACGCGTGTGGACGACGGCGATATCATAGGAACACCGGCCTGCTCACACACTTTGCCGCCGGCGATACTCGCGCTGCTCGCCACTTCTCCCAGAACCGCGATCGGACTGTATTTATCGATCAGGCCTTTGACGACCGTCTCTGCATTCGGAGCCTGGCTCTTATCGTCGTCTTGATCGAGTTCGATCTGATATTTTTTGCCGTCCCGCTCGACGCCGCCTGCGGCATTGGTTTCGTCGATAGCAAGCTGAATTCCATTGTGCGTTGCTTTCCCAAAGTCGGACTGCTCACCGGTAAACGAACCGTACTCGGCAACAACGATCTTGTCACCGGTGGTCGGCGCTGCGCCCGACGAAGCACCCGATGTCCCTGGGGCTCCTGCATTGGGCGCGTCATCTTTACAGCCCGCTAGA
Organism: Chthonomonadales bacterium; assembly: GCA_038217285.1. Classification (GTDB taxonomy): domain Bacteria; phylum Armatimonadota; class Chthonomonadetes; order Chthonomonadales; family Chthonomonadaceae; genus JANXLO01. Next base: position 2,569 of record JBBQPO010000008.1, on the reverse strand, counting down.
GTCAGCGCGGTCAGTGCAATGACCACTCCCGACAGCCGTACGGCAGCGCGCGATAACATTTGAGACGATGTCATGGTAGCGTAAAATCCTCCCTCTGGTTTGAAGCGATACGATCCGTGCTTTGGAACGCGAAACAGTGAACCGGTCGTTGACCGATGCCGACCCTGGAATTTCGGCTACTCGCGACGTTGCGGGTGAAACAGAAGGCTGTGAACGGCGGCGATGTGCGCGGGTGTCGTACCGCAGCATCCACCGACTATAGAGGCGCCAAGTTGAAACAGACGTTTCGCGTTCTGGGCGAACCGGATCGGATCGACCGGATAGGTCCAGCATCCGTCCACCAGTTCCGGCAGCCCCGCACCGGGTTGAAACAACAGGGGGAGATCGGTCACGACTCGCATACGTTGCGCCACCGTCACCAGATCTTCCGGAACCTCCCCGCAGTTGGCTCCTACGATCGACGCGCCCGCAGCTTGCAACGCCAATGCTGCGGCTTCGGGCGTCGTTCCGTCCTGCATGACGTCGTCTGCCTGAAAATGGCAGGTCGCTGCAATCGTCAACGGACCGCTCCGTCTGGCGAGCGCAACAGCCTCCGACGCTTCCCGAATGTCAACAGCCGTCTCGATGAGAAGCACAGGGCCACTGGCACCTGGCCTGAGAAACGGCGCCAGGACCGCCTCTGGACACTGTAACAACTCCCCAGGATAGACGGATATCAGGACGGCTGTTGCCCCATCCGATTCAGTGGCGGCTGCTTCGGCAAGGTCTATACCGGCTTGCATCGCCGCGCCCCACTCGACGCTCGTCGGCATCCCAAAAGTGTTGGCCGTGATGATTTCGGCTCCGGCCGCGATGGCGCGACGATGCAGATTTCGAACGCGCTTCGGGTCGGATAGATTGGCCTCGACGATGCGGTCCGGGGCGACTCCAAACTTTAAGAGTTCCGTGCCCATGGCCCCATCGGCCAGGAACCTCTGTCCCCGTTTCAACGCCTGAACGAGGTCACGACCCGTCTGTAAAGACATCGGCGATAGTACCCTCAAAAACAGCCTGCAGGAGATCGATTCGATTCAGGACACCGACCACCTTGCCCGCGTCTGAGACCACAGGCAGCCGCTTGAATCGGCCAGTGCGAAGTAGGAGTGCGGCCTCGCGCACATCGGAACTCTCCCTAACGCAGACCGGGGGAACCGTCATCCAGTCCTGCACACGGCGATGGGCCGCTAACCCGCCGGACAACTCCCGCGCGGCGCGGACGATGTCGCTCTCTGTCAGCATGCCCAGCAAAACGCCTGTGGCATCGACGACAGGAAGCCCCATTATCTGATAGAGATCGAGGAGGTCGGCAGCCTCCGCGAGCGTCGCCTCCCCGTTCGTTGTCACGACATGGCTCTTCATTATTTCCAGTACTTGCATATTCCTTAAAAGCATAGCACAAAACCGTGTCTAAACATGACTGTTCGGCATGAGGAATTTACCGCGCCCGCTCTGCAGCCTCCGGAACTCTGTACACGCCGATCACGAAGTAGGGCCGCAGCAGCCCTCGAAACGCGTGGATTCGGCGAGGTGAGGCGATCAGAGCCGGATAGTGACGCTGCCACCAGACCTCGCGCCACCTATCATCGAGGATCAGAATGTAACGCGGCCCCGGCGCAAATGCTTCGACGGGGCCTCTGTCGTTACAAAGCTTGTCGATCACGTTGACACAGACGAAGCGGTTGTCCAGCGACAGTCCGGGAGTAACCGCTCCGATCAGGACACTGTTCGCGGGCAAGTTCTCGGCCAGCCACCTGTCCGCGTCCCGCTGTCGGTAGCTCAGATGAAACAGCCAATCACCGGTCCAGTAGAGATTGACACTCCCCCAGAGCAGGAGGGCGACTGTCGGGAGACTTCTCGACAGAGAGGTCCATCGCGCTTCCGGTAAGATCCTCGTCGGTTTAGTCCACGGCAGCAGGAAGCAGGCTGCTCCAAGAGACGCCCCTCCGATCAGAGCCGGAAGCAGGACGCCCGGTACTCCCAGATGATGCAGTAGGCTCTGGGCCGCGTGATAGACGAACAGACCGACGGCAGGTGCGGCTAAACGCCGGTTATGGAAAGATTCAAATTTGAATATTGAAACGTCCGATAATGTTAATCCTGCAAGCCCTGCGAAGGCCGGAAGAAACAGTACATAGTAACGGCTCGGAGCGTATCCGATGCTGCACAAGAGGCACCCGAAAACGAGGAGCCACAGCAACAAGTAGTCGGCGTTGGCACGGGTCGGACTCTCATCCCCCCGCTCCGCTGGACGCTTGACCGCCGCACTCAGGCGCTGGAGAATCCACAGAAGCACGATAAAAGTCTGCACTGGGTCGTGGCGGAAGAGATACGGAATCAGTCCGCGATGGTCACCGAACAGGGCGGTCCGCCAGTTGTTGAGAAAGGCTTGCAGGCTGTGGGGAATGAGTTGATCGAAGAGATAGTAGTGGTTGACCCGCGCCAACTCCGCCCGGTGCGGCACAACCCAGAGGAGGCCGTACACCCCCAGAGTCAACACCAGACCCCCCACCAGCCACAACAAGCTCCCCAC
>JBBQPO010000007.1:0-53275 GCA_038217285.1 Chthonomonadales bacterium | reverse complement strand
CGGTAAACGTGCCGACGATACCGGCACAGTAGGCCAGCGCATCGTGCACCCCTTTACCGCTCGACTGCTCCCGGCGTTTGGCGAAGAAGCTGACCGTGATCGGCACCATCGGAAAGACGCAGGGCGTCAGCAGCGCCAGGAACCCTGCCCCGACAGAGAGCAGGATAAAGGAGAGCAACCCATTGCTCTGGGCACGCTGAATACTCTTGATCGTCTCGTCGGTAGGCGCGGCGCTTTTAACGGGCGGGGCCGCGCTGCCTCCCGGCGCTACCGAGGGCGTCGGAACCGTCGTCGCGGACGCCGGCTGCGGGGGAATGGCGGTCAGCGCGGCTAGATGGTCGGGCCGTGGAGCGCCTGCAGCGGCGGAGAAAGTGACCGGTACGTCCACCATCTTCGGCAGCAGGCACATGCCCTTGCGGCAGACCTGATAACGCACCTTCACGACCGCCTTCTGCGCTCCTGTCAGTCCAGCTTTGAGCGTCACCGGCAGGGCGAAGGCCACGCCGCCCGTGTAGCTCTCGACGTCGATATGGAAACCGGGATCAAGCTCGGTATGCGGCACTGGCTGCACACCTGCGCCGCCGACCTCGAGGGCGTTGCCGGATTCGAGCGTCAGTGTCGTGACGGTCGGGCCTGTGTCGCGCTTCGTCAGGGAGTAGAGGTGGTAGTCGCCCTCGATCTGCGCGGTCAGTACGATCTGCGCGCCTTCGCCTGCCCGGACATCTTCCGGCGACAGTTTCGCTGTCCACGTCACGTCACCGGGCGCCGCGAGGACCGGTACGGTCAGCGCCAGCAGCAACAGCAGTGTGAGCAGAGTTCGCATAGTTCTCATCAAAACTTCTTCCTCGAATCTGGACCGCCGCCGGAGGCCGAATCACCCTCTCTGAGGAGCAGGCGCGGGCAGGTTTCCGGTCCTTAGTGCTATAGGGACGTCGTCTTTTTCGATCCCGCATGCTTCGGCGGCGCCCCGGCGGACTTACCGACCATAAAGACAACCGTCGTCTGCAGGTCGGTCGGTGGATAGCAGGCCTTCTCGTTACAGCCCTGATAGTGGACGGTCAGCGGCAGCGTGATTTTGCCCGGTTTCAGGGCTCTATCCGGCGTGATGGTTACCACCACTTTGACGGCTCCCTCGTAGACAGACAGTTTTTCCCCGCTGCTGGTAGTATCCATGCCCTGGGGATAGACCGTCCGGCCCGCGACCAGGCCCTTGACCGCTCCCACTTTCACCACGGTCGGGATGTAGTCGCCGGTTGCGGGATTGGCCTGGATATGGTAGGGCTGGTCGACGGTCAGCGTGACGGCGACATTGAACGGCTTCCCCGGCGTCACGTTTTTAGGCGCGACAGCGGTCGCGGTGAGAAATTTCGGCGCTTTGAACTGCGCCTGCGCCCGTCCTGTCAGGGCGGTAAAGGTTAAAAGCGTGAGGGCGAGCACTCCTGCCCGCCGCGAAAATGGTTGTCTCATCCTAGCGTGACTCCTTCCCTAAATGGGCTGGCTCCGTAAGCGGAACGACAGCCTTCTGCCGTCTCAGTTCGCGAAGGAGCGGCCGAACTCCTGCCTGCATGGTTTATAACACGACCGCGCGTCCCTCTGTTCCCATACGAGCGCAAAAGCCCTTTCCGTCGCAGGGAAACGCCTGCACTGTGTGGAAATGACGCCTAGATTTGCCTGCCTGAAGGAGAGCCCCGATGCCGACGAGCGAGACACGCGCCCTGGAACCCATTACTGCCGCCCTGCGAGGGCGCTTCGAGGCGTCCAACCGCGCTCGTGAGGAGGCGTTACGCGCCTGCCGGGAGATCATCCAGTTCGCTTCGCGCACCATTCGCGCCGTGCATCGCGGCGAGATGACGGCGGCACGGGCGCAGGCCGATGAGGCGCGCCTCCGGGTAGACGCCGTCGGCCGCATTCTGGCCGCGCACCCGGAGCTGTTTCACGCAGGCTATGTCCATGACGCGCAGAAGGAGTATGTCGAGGCGGAGAGCATGCTGGCTATCGTTGGCGAACTGCCGCTGCCGGACCCGGACGCGCTGGGCGTCGAGCCTGCCGCCTACCTGAATGGGATCGCCGAGGCGGCCAGCGAGAGTCGCCGCTATGTGCTCGACCGCCTGCGAATCGGAGACATGGATCGCGCGGAAGCCGTACTGAAGGTAATGGACGACATCTACTATGAGCTCATCACCTTCGACTTTCCAGACGCCATCACGGGCGGCCTGCGGCGCACCACCGATTCGCTGCGGGCCGTGCTGGAGCGCACCCGCGGCGACTTGACGCTGACGCTCTCGCAGAAACGGCTGGAAGAGGCGCTAAACCGAACAGGAACCCCCCTATGCTGAGCGTGCTCATGCCGGTCTACGACGAACGGCACACCCTGTTGCCGCTTCTGGAGCGAATACGCGCCGTGCCGATCGACAAAGAGATCCTGATCGTCGATGACGGCTCGACCGATGGAACCAGCGACCTGCTCCGGACGGAAGTGGAAGGCAAATTTCCCGAGGTACGGATCTTCTATCATCCGCAGAACCGGGGCAAGGGTGCCGCTATCCGCACCGCCATCCCCTGCGCGCGCGGCGAGTTCTGCATCGTGCAGGATGGCGATCTGGAGTACTGGCCAGAGGACTATATCCCGATTTTGCAGGCGTTCGAGACGGAGAAGGCCGATGCCGTCTATGGCTCCCGATTTCTCAACGGCCCGCCGTCCATGAAGCTGCCGAACCGCCTGGTCAATCTCCTGCTGGCCGGCATGGTGCGCGTCCTGTTTCGCACTCCCATGACGGATGAAGCCACCTGCTACAAGGCGTTTCGCACGGAGGCGCTGCAGAGCCTGCCGCTCACCTGTCGTCGCTTCGAGTTCTGCCCGGAGGTAACCGCCAAGGCGATCCGGCGCGGCTTCCGGATCGTCGAGGTTCCTATACGCTATGAGGCGCGCAGCATCGCCGACGGCAAAAAGATTCGTTGGACCGACGGCATCGAGGCGATTTGGACGCTGATCAAGTTCCGTTTCGCGCGTTTCTGACCTTCCGGGTGGCTGCTGCGACAACGCAATCGGATCGACCCCTGCCAGGCTGTGGAGAGCGTAGCAGGGGGCAATCCGTGTTATACGTACCAGAGTAGGCGGTGAATATGGAAGAAGGTAACCACAACTAAGGGCAAGTACGCTGAAAAATAAGGGCGATTGCACGGAAGAATACGGTTTTACCGCAATGTGCAATGGCAGCCGTCTATGGCATTCTGACTGTGGTTCGAGTCTTACTTCTTGCAGCCGAGCACATTCCTGTCCGTACGCTTCCACCGGGCGGTCGAATTCGCCGAAAGACCGAAAACAATGTCCCCCTCTGACGGGCGAATCGTGACACGATTTGCTTCCTTACTGCTGATAAGCTTTCTTCTAGGGGGGCTTCTGTCCGGTGCTTCCACACGCGCGGACTCCACGATGCCGCCCGGAGCGTTCCTACGCAACCCCGTGTCCGATGTCGATGCGCTCAGCCGCGAATTGCGCGAGGACAGCGTCGCGGTTTCGCGCTACAGCCATAAACTGCATCTTTCCCCTGCCATTGTGCGCGCCAACTTCGCGCACCTGCATCTGACTCGACTAAAACGCGACATCATCATGGAAGTTTGCTACGTTCACCCTGGAGAGAGGATCGGAGTAAAGGTGCGGCGCGTCCGGAAAGGAACGGTCGTCTTCTCGCTGCCGAACGGGACTCCGGTGCTGGCGCAGGTTTGCGGAAACCCCCTGCACAAACTGGCGGGTCTCAACAGACGAGGGAAGCGGTCGATCGTCAGCCCGTTCACGAAGAAGCGTCGGCGGGCGGACATTCCGGATTTCGACCCCTCGGAGCCGCTCGACCCCCCCCAGCGTCCTGGCAGCCGACGCCATAGCCGAGCGCGCCGCCATCCCCAGCGTCTTGATCCTGCCTGGTGCCGAGAGTACCCTTTTTAACGGACTGGGGCGACCCTCGACGGTCACACCGGAGCCTGCCGGCTTCCTGCTGGCGGTGACTCTGGCTGCCGCGATGCTGGGAGGCTTGCGCCCACGCCGCCGCAAAGTGAGATGATGAAACCCTGCGGAGTTTCAGGCCGTCCAATAGAGTGAAGGAGGGTCATCCCAACTCATGACAATTTCTGTACTGCGCCTTCTCGGAGAGCGCGTTGCCCATAAAACGCTTGCAAAGAACTCCCATAAGGGAGGCTTTCTGGATATTAAACTCGGTTTCTCCATGCTCAAGGACGGGCGAGTTCCGTTTCGGTCCAAACTGATGGCGCTCGGCCTGGGCGCCGGACTGATCGCCCTGCTCATCGCGCTGGAGTTTCCTCTGGAGTCGTTTCTGGCGGTTGTGCTGCCCGTAATCGGTCTTGTGGCGGATTTCGTGACGGACGGTCTGGAGGCCCTGATCGGCACGGTGGGAGTCGCAGCGCTGTTGCTGCCGCATCTGGCTCCGAAGCTGCTCACGCAGCAGTTCCGCAACGAGCGCGCCGGAATCATCGAGGAGCCGAACCCATCGATGCCGTCGATTATCGAGCCAGCGCGCTCGACCTACGATCTGCCGCAGCCTGTGCCGCGGGTTATCTATCCCCGGTAAGGTTCCGGTCCGTCGGTAACTGTTAGAGAAGAGGAGCGAACAGCGTAGTTGCTGTTCGCTCCTCTCTATTTCTGCGGCCCAAAAAATTTATTCTTGTGGCTCTGTCACGTCGCCGGGCAGGATGCGTTTTGTTGAGAGTGCGGGCAAACAGCGGAAGGGATACACGAAAGCTGCAGCCCTGGCTTCGGCTCAGGTGTTCCGGAGAGATAGGCTCGATCAGTCGCTCTCCTTTTCGCAACCGCATGAAATAGCAACCTTACAACGACGACGTGGAAGGGACATGCATACCCGGGGCGGCAAGACGGCCCCTTCCATAAATCGTGACGTTCACCGGGATGACGACGGGGGCGCTGACGCCATCACCGGAAACGACACGACGCGGGGAGTCCCTTCAGGCGGAGGGGGCTCCCCGCATCTATGTTTAGAGGTGCGCTCCCGCAGCTTTCACCAGATCACGGGCCTTCGAGCCTTTCCGCGTAGAGTAGCAGTAATAGAGCGCGGTTTTACCCTGCGCGTCCCGCGCGTTGACGTCGGGTCCCTTTGCCAGGATGGCGCGCACCAGGTTGACGTTCCCCGAGAGAACCGCGAACATCAACGGCGTCGTGCCGGGAGACGACAAAGGCATATTGGATATACGCATAGAGGTGCCGACTGTCACTTCTACTCTACCCCACCAGGTGCGTGCGGGCATCGCCGTATGTACTTCTCCGCCCTGGGCCAGCAGTTGGCCGCTTTCGGGACTCTGTCTGGTGAGGGCAAAGAGAAAGGGGCTGAACCCGCCTTTGTCGGGCAGGTTCACAGCGACTCCTGCGGCAAGCAGCAGAGTGATCGCCTCTGGCTGTTTCGGGCCTGAATCGATCAAGGCATACGTCAGCGCCGTGGTTCCATGTCGGTCCTGATGGTTGACGTGGGCGCCGTGGGCGAGCAGGATCTTCAGGATACCGGTATCGTGGTAATAGGCAGCCCACATCAGCGCGGTATTCCCCTCGCGGTTCGCCGCCTCGACCTTTGCGCCATGATCCAGAACGGCGCGTACCCACGATTCGTTACGTGCATCGACCGCGTACATCAGCATGGAGGTTCCGGACCCATCGACGGTGTTGGGGTTTGCGCCGTGCTCCAGGAAGAGGGTGAGCAGCCTGCCGTTGGGCACATCCTCGAGAGCGCGCAGGGGAAGCGGCGTACTGGACTTCCAGAGCGTATTGGGGTCGGCATGATGTTCGAGTAGTACCTGCACGGTCGCCAGTCGGTTCGCGTCGAGATGCCCGAAAATGAGCGCCCGACGGAGTGGGCTGAGCGGAACGCCGTAGAGGGGGCGCGGCACCCATTGACGGATCAGGAAGCGCCAGTCTGTCTGGTCATTGTACGCGTCATGTCCCACGATAGATTCTTCCGATGTATTCGGGTCTGCGCCCTGATCGAGCAGGCGGCGCACCGGCTCCGGCTCCCCGGCCGTCGCGGACACGATGAGTTCATGGTTCAGCGCAGCCTGATGCACGGCGCGATAACCGCTCCAACCTATCGCGCCCATGAGGACCACCAGGATCAACCCTAACCACTGTTTGCGCCGCATGAAGACCTCCCCGATAGGTTCGTGAGGATAGAAAAATAGAACAAGAGGAAACAGATGTCGCTTGCGGTTTGTAAGGCGCGTAGGACACACGTTTCCTCTTCCCGGAACGGATCACACGAGGTGAAACGACCTACTCCAGCACGAGGAGGTCTTCTTCCCAGCGGCCCATGTTTCGGAACTTGTTGTAGCGGCCCTCAAGGAGGGCTTCGGGCGATAGACTGCTCAGAGCCGCCATATGGCAGAGGATGGCCGTTTTGAGGGTGGCGGCTGCGGCGGCGGGATCACGGTGCGCGCCGCCGAGCGGCTCCTCCAGCACCTCGTCCACCAGGCCGAACTGTCGGGCGCTGTGCGAGGTCACTTTCAGAGCCTCCGCCGCTTCGGGAGCGCGGTTGCGGTCGTTCCAGAGAATGGCGGCGCAGCCTTCGGGCGGGATCACGGAGTAGACGGCGTGCTCCATCATCAGGATACGGTCCCCGACGGCGATGCCGAGCGCGCCGCCGCTGCCACCTTCGCCGACGATGCTGACGATGATCGGGGTCTGAAGCAGGATCATCTCGCGCAGGCAGACGGCGATGGTGCGGCTGATGCCGTCCTCCTCGGCCATCAGGTTGGCTTCGGCGGCGGGCGTGTCTACGAAAACGATCAGCGGCCTCTTGAACTTCTCCGCGAGCTTCATCAGGCGCAGAGCCTTGCGGAATCCGGCCGGCCGCGCGCTGCCGAAGTTACGCAGTTGGCGCTCCTTGAGATCGCGGCCCTTCTGGTGTCCGAGCACCACGACCGGTTTGCCATCCAGCGTCGCCAGTCCGCCGACGATCGCCGGGTCGTCGCTGTTGGTGCGGTCGCCGTGCAGCTCCATGAAATCTTCGCAGAGCAGGCGGATGTAGTCGAGCGTGTAAGGACGCTGTGGGTGCCGCGCCATCTGGACTTCATTCCATGGTGACAGGTGAGAGTACATGTTTCGCATGAGCTCCTGCTTCTGCGCCTCGACTTTGGCGATTTCGGCCTCTATGTCTATTCCCCGCACCAGTGCATCGGCGTGCGCGCCCTCATTGTGGTCTATCCGCCGGAGTTCGGCGATCAGGTCGTCGAGCTCGGCGATAGGCTTCTCAAAATCAAGCGGGTTGATGAGCATTCACCCTCTCCTCCGCGAAAAAACCGAGCATTTTGCCAAGCGTGTTTCGCATCTCCTTACGGGGGACGATCTGGTCTACCATCCCGCAGCGCATCTGGAACTCCGATGTCTGGAAGTCGTCGGGCAGTTTCACGCCCTGGCCCTGGTTGCCGACGCGCAGCCCGGCGAACCCGATGATCGCCCCCGGCTCCGCCAGAATGATATCGCCGAGGGAAGCGTAGGAGGCATAGACGCCGGCGGTCGTCGGATGCGTGAGCACGACGATATAGGGGATACCGGCGCGGTCAAGACGGGCGACGGCGGCGCTGGTCTTTGCCATCTGCATGAGTGACAGCAGCCCCTCCTGCATGCGCGCTCCGCCCGAAGCCGTAAAGAGCACCACCGGCAGGCGTTCGCGCTCGGCGTACTCCATGGCCCGCACCAGCTTCTCGCCCGCCACGCTGCCCATGGTGCCGCCCCGGAACGCGAAGTCGGCGATCCCGAGGACGCACAGCGTCTCCTCGATGCGCGCGGTGCCCGTCACGATTCCGTCGTTGAGGCCAGTCTTCGCGTGGTCGCTGATCAGCTTCTCTTTATACTCCGGGAAGCCGAGCGGGTCCACCGAATGCACCTGCGCGTCCATCTCGACGAAGCTCTCCTCGTCCACGGTCAGCGCGAGGCGCTGGGCCACCCGCAGCGCATGATGATAGTCGCACTTCGGGCAGACCTGCAGATTCTGCTCCACATCGCGCGCGAACGAAATCTCGCTGCAGCGGGGGCATTTGCTCCAGAGGCCGTCAGGAACGATCGCCTGTTTGCCTCCCTGCCGTTCCGGCCGCTTAAACCAACTGCCACGACTCATAAGAGTTCTACTTCCTTTTCGATGCAGAGACGCAGGAAAAACGCCTGCGGGCAGGGAAACTTATCGTCGGCAAAAGCCTGGGAACAGGCGTTGCAATATTGAGTGAAGGACAGGCACGACGATGAGTTTGCCCGAGTGGCGTAAAGAGATTGATCAGATAGATGCCGAGGTGGTCGCGCTCCTGAACCGGCGTGCGGAGCTCGCGCAGCAGATCGGACTCGCGAAGTCCCACACTCGCTCCCACTATTTTACCCCCGAACGCGAGCAGAACGTATTCAAACGCCTGTTGGCCCTGAATTCAGGCCCTCTGGACGGCATGGCGATACGCGCGGTCTATCGCGAGATCATCTCGGCCTGCCGGGCGCTGGAGAAGCCGCTCAGCGTCGCCTTCCTGGGTCCGGAAGGCACGTTCAGCCACCTGGCCAGCATCGGGCGGTTCGGCACCTCGTCTCATTTCGTCCCGACCGAGAGCATCGCCGATGTGTTTGCGGCGGTAGAGCGCAACACCGCCGACTACGGCATCGTGCCGGTGGAGAACTCCTGGGCGGGTGTGGTTCCGGAGACCCTCGACACCTTTATGAACTCCAATTTGCGCGTGGTTTCGGAGATCTACCAGCCGATCACCCACAACCTGCTCAGCCACTGCGAACAGTTGGAGGGCGTCAAACGCCTCTACACGCATTTCCAGCCGCTCGCGCAGTGTCGGCAATGGCTGAACAATCACCTGCCCGGCGTCGAGAAGATCGAAGCGTCCAGCACGGCGAAAGCGGCGGAACTGGCGGCCGCCGACCCCGAGAGCGCTGCCATCGCCACCGCTCTGGCGGCGGAGCGGAACAGCCTGCCGATCCTCTGCGAACATATCGAGGACAACCCCTCCAACCGCACCCGCTTCCTCGTCCTGGGCTACAACGAGCCGGAGCCGACCGGAAAGGACAAGACCTCGCTGATGTTCTCGGTGCATAATCGCGCCGGGGAACTGGTGCATGCGCTCAACGCCTTCGAGAAGTACGACGTCAACCTGACCATGATCGAGTCGCGTCCGACCAAAACGGAGGCGTGGCAGTATGTCTTCTATATCGATGTTCAGGGGCATACTCGGGACGCCTCCGTGACGAAAGCGATCCATCTGCTGAACGAGCATTCGCTCTTTGTACGCGTTCTGGGCTCCTATCCCGAGGCCACCTGATCCCATGACCTGGGATGCAGAAAGCCAGCGGCGTCGGACGCTGGCTTTCTGCTGCGATAGGGGCGGCGGGATTCGAACCCGCACTGTACAGATTTTAAGTCTGCTGTCTCTGCCGTTGGACTACGCCCCCATTTTTGCAGTACGGTCGCGCCTTTCCGTCGTCTTATTATAGCGTGTAGCGTCCGAAGCGTCAATGCGAGCCTGAACATTTCCGAGCGCTCTGCGTCAAGGAATGCACTCACACTCGCGCCGCAACCGGGGTGCAGCCTTTGCTGAGTCCGCCGTTGTCACTTGCGTACGCAATATAGGAAATAGCCCGATGTCTTTGCCCCGTTCCATCCTGGTGCTGACCCGCGAACATATTGGCGACCTTGTCTGCACGACCCCTGCCCTGCGCAGCCTGCGTCGTCTCTATCCCGAAGCGCATATCGTGGTGGAAGTGGGCGAGCGCGCCGCCTGCGTGCTGGAAAACAACCCGCATGTGGACGAAATCATCCTGCGCCCGCATCACCAGGGGCTGCCCGGCAAAGCGCAGTTTATTCGTCTCCTGCGTCGGCGTCGCTTCGACCTCGGTCTGATACTGGACAACAGCGCGGACATGATCCTCTATTTGCGCCTTGGGGGGGTGACGCAACGGGTCGGGCTGGTTCGCAAAAAACGTTTTGCCAACCTCCTGACGGATCGTATCGCCTTCGACCCGAAGCAGCATGAGATGATCGACAATTTCCGCAATGTCGTCGGGCTCTTGGGCGCCGATGTCTCCGACCCGCAGCCGGAGGTCTTCCCCTCCGCCCAGGACATTTCCGCCGTAGACGCCCTGTTCGCGGAGCACGGCTTGCGACCGGACGACACGCTGATCGCCTTGAATCCGGGCGCGTCCGCTCCGGCAAACCGCTGGCTGCCGGAGCGGTTTGCGGAGGTAGGCGACCTGCTGGCGCAGCGCCCCGGAGCGCGCATTTTGCTGCTCGGCAGCGCCGACGACCTGCCGCTCGCGGCGGAGGTGATGCGCGGAATGCAACTCCCTCCCGTCGTCCTGACCGGACAGCTCTCCGTTCTGCAACTCGCGGAAACCCTGCGCCGCTGCGCTGTGATGATCACCAACGACACCGGCCCGATGCACCTCGCCTGCGCAGCCCGAACCCCGATTGTCGCGATATTCGGCCCCGCTGTTCCCCATGAATCCGGCCCGGGCTACGTGCCCGGCAACATCGTGCTCCGCAACGTCACCGCCTGCCCCAACTGCACCAAATACGACTGCCGTGACGACCGCCGCTGTATGCGTCTTGTCACCGTAGCGGAAGTCGTCGCCGCCGCCGAAAAGCAGTTGGAAATACCGCAGAACGCCGCCGCCACCTTCAGGCGCTCGGAAACCGACCTGGGAAAGAGCGCCTTGCCGCAAGCGCAGAGGGTGTAAGCCGCCGCCCCTCAAGGAGCGGCCTGTTGGGAAGGTTAAGGCCCATAAATGGGCCTGGGAAGGCTGAAATGGAGAGCAAATCTCTCCACGAGGCATAGCTAATCTTACAACGACGGCTTACAGCAAGCAGTCATTCTGTCGAGATTGGGTAACTATCCTCGACGGTCTCGAAACAGGCATCAACGGCCACTGTTCGAGATGGGCGTAAGAAACGCGTCGTTGTAAGACTAACACCCTGTTTCCTTGCGCATTCGCCTCCGCTCGCGTCGAATCCAGCCCCATTTATGGGGCTTACCGCCTCAGACCGCTCCTTGAGGGGCGGGCAGTAAAGCGCAAAGAGGAGGTTGCTCGACACGACAAATCTAAGGGACAAGATAAGCCGTCTTGGGAAAGGGCCGGGGGTTAAGCAGCCCGCTCGCTTGTCTCCTCTATTCTATCAGGGCGAAAGAAGGGCTTGAAGGAAACTGGACCCTACCAGTCCTTCGGAGAGGGCGAAGATCTCGCGCAGAGTGGCGGCGATATCGGCGTAGGTTGCACGGATGCCGAGATCGACGGCAGGCTGGAGGGCCGGGCCATAGGCGAGCAGAAACGGATACTCGCGGGAGTGGTCGGTGGAGGCCGTCGTGGGGTCGTTGCCGTGGTCGGCAGTGAGGAGAAGCAGGTCCGTTGGGCGCAGCTTTGGCAGCAGTTCGGCGAGGCCGACATCCCATTTTTCCAGCGCCTGCGCCATTCCCTGGGGATTGTTGCGATGCCCGAAGAGCATGTCGAAGTCTTCGAGGTTGGCAAAGATAAGGGGGCTCGCGTCGGATTCGACGGCGGTCTGAAGGGCGGCGATATGGGCGGCGTTGTTCGTGGTATGCGCCCAGGTGGCGATGCCGCGCCCGTTGAAGATCTCGAAGATCTTGCCGATGGCGTGAACCGGATAGCCGGCGGTGGCGAGCGCGTCCAGAACGGTCGGGGGCGGGTCGAGGGGGAAGTCTTTGCGGCGCTCCGTGCGGGTGAAGGGGCCGGGCTTCAGCGGCTTCGCGTCCGCAGGCAAGGCCCTTGCGCCGAGGCCGCCATCTCCGAGGAACGGGCGACAGATAACGCGTCCGACCGCGTGCTCCCCGACCAGCAGCGCCCGCGCGATTTCGCAGATTTCGTACTGCCGTGCGATGGGCAGGATCTCCTCATGCATAGCGATCTGAAAGACGCTGTCGGCGGAGGTGTAGACGATGGGGAAGCCGGTGCGCACATGCTCTGCGCCTAACTGCTCGATAATGACAGTGCCGGACGCCGCGATGTTGCCCAGCGTCTTCATGCCGATGGCCTGCTCGAACGCGGCGATGATCTCCAGGGGAAAGCCGCGCGGATAGGTCGGGAAAGGCGTCTCCAACACCACGCCTGCCATCTCCCAATGGCCCGTGATCGTATCTTTGCCTGGTGAGGCTTCGCGCATCTTGCCGTAGCCGCCAAGCGGCGTCTCCGCTGGTGGTACGCCCCGGATAGGGATGATGTTGCCGAGCCCGAGGCGCGCCATGTTCGGCAGAGAGAGCCCTCCCACCGCTTCCGCCGTGTGCGCCAGCGTATTGCTGCCGACATCGCCGTAACGATCCGCATCCGGCAACTCGCCCGCTCCCACGCCGTCCAGCACGACGATGATGACCCGCTCGATCTGTCCTGCCTCTGTTCGCATCGATCTCTTCCTGTCTCCTGCATTCCGGGGGTTGTTGCTGACAGACGGTTCCACAAAAGGGGCCGAAAGCCCTGCTGTCAGGGCCATTGGAACCTATGTCCTTTATGTAAAGAGAGGGACGATACCGATTTCCGGCAGGTCAGGGCGCAGGCTTCGCTGCACAATACGTATGCTATAATGAAGCAGTAATCCTTATGTACGGGTTTCCATTTTTTGTCGTTCAGGAGTGACCTTTCCATGTCCCTACCGGATGTCTCTTATAGCCGCCGCCCGACCCGCGCCGTGCGTGTCGGCAACATCGTCATCGGGGCCAATAACCCCGTCGTCGTGCAGTCTATGATCACCGAGGAGACGCACAATGTGCCGGGCGCGGTGGCACAGATCATCGCCATGCACAAGGCCGGTTCCGAGATCGTACGCGTCACGACTCCCAATATGGCGGAGGCGAAGTGTCTGGCCGAGATCAAATCGGAGTTGAAACGCCAGTATCGCGACGTTCCGCTGGTCGCCGATGTGCATCATCAGGGCAGCGACATCGCGGTAGAAGTGGCGAAGTATGTCGATAAGATCCGCATCAATCCAGGGCTGTTCGTGTTTCGCAAGCGGGTGCAGCGGACCATCGACTACTCCGAGATCGAGGTGCAGGAGGAGCAGGCCGCCATCGAGAGCGAACTGCTGCCGGTGATCGAAGCCTGCAAGCGGTATGGCCGCGCCATGCGCATCGGCGTGAACCACGGCTCGCTGGCCGAGCGGCTCACCGTGATGTACGGCGATACGCCGGAGGGCATGGTGCAGAGCGCCGTCGAGTATATTCAGATCTGCGAGCGGCACGGCTTCCAAGACATCGTGATTTCGCTGAAAGCCTCCCGTGTGGCGGTGATGCTGCAGGCCAACCGGCTTATGGCGCACCGTATGGCGGAACTCGGCATGGACTACCCGCTGCATCTGGGCGTGACGGAAGCGGGCGACGGTCAGTATGCGCGCATTAAGAGCACGACGGGCATCGGCACACTGCTGGCGGAGGGGATCGGAGACACCATTCGCGTCTCGCTCTCGGAAGATCCGATCAATGAGCTTCCGGTCTGCTACGACATTCTGCAGGCGCTCGGCCTGCGCCGCACCAAGACCGAGTTCATCGCCTGCCCCTCCTGCGGGCGCACCAAGTTCGACCTTCCGACGGTACTGGCGCAGGTAAAATCGGCCACCGGGCATCTGGCGGGGCTGAATGTGGCGGTGATGGGCTGTATCGTGAACGGACCCGGCGAGATGGCCGACGCCGACTACGGCTATGTGGGCAAGGCGGGCGGCAAGATCTCGCTCTATCGCGGCCATCAGGAGGTCAAGTCCGGCCTGCCGCAGGAGCGCGGTGTGGAGGAGCTGATCGCGCTTATCAAGTCCGATGGCCGCTGGGAAGAGCCGCCGCTCGGCTACGTCCCCCTCGCCTCCCCCACCGCGTTCAACGACCGCATCACCATCGGCATTCCGCTTGCCGTCAAGTAGCGTCGAAGGGGCCTGATGGGGAACTCTTTTCCGCCCTTATCACCCGGAGCCAAAGAGGACGCGTCGAACGGCGCGTCCTCCCGTTATGTCCTGCCGGAGACGATCCTGCTCATGGTCCTCGGCCTCCTCGATATGCTCACCACGATCTTCTTCCTCGCGACCGGGCAGGCGCGCGAGGCCAATCCGCTCTTCGACGGCATCCTCCATGCTTTCGGCCCGATAGGCTTCATCGCGTTCAAGGCCCTGCTGCTCGGCGGGCCATTGACGCTCGCGGAGTGGGCGCGCAAACGCAACGAGCCCTTCGTTCGCTCCGCGCTTCGCCTCGGCATCCTGCTCTACGTCGGTCTCTACCTCATCAACTTTCTACGCTTCAATCTCCCCCAGTTTCTACAGTAGCCAGACGGCCGAGGCCCTCTTCAGCCTTCTCGCGTGTGTGTGCCGACAGTACTGGATTGGCGAGGCACTTGCGGTAGGCGCGGAGGGCTTGCTCGCATCGATCTGTCTTCTCAAGAACCAGGGCCAGGCGGAGAAGATCGCTGGAGGAGGCTGCCTGGTCCCATGCCCGAGCACAGACCCTTTCAGCTTCCGGTGGGTCGCAGTGGCTGAGCGCGAGGCCGAAGTGTGCGAGTAGGAGGGCGGTCTCGCCGCCGGGTAGCTGAATAACGCGTCGGTAGACCTCTGCGGCCTCGGCCCAGCGTTCCAGGCGCAGGTAGATGTCTCCGAGAGCCCCCATTGCGATCGGTGAGTCCGGATCCAGGCTTGCGCCAAGGAGCGCCCGTTCGATCGCCTGCTCCGACCGGCCCCACAGCGCATCGACGGCGGCCACGCGATCCAGCAAAAAGGCGTCTCTGGGGAATCGCGCCGCAATCTCGTCGGCCACCCGACAAGACTCCTCGCGCCTGCTTGTGTCCGTCGGGTCTCCCAGCGCCATCAGCATGGTCCAGCAGACATACCAGTCGCCGGGGGACAGGGCGTAGGCCTGACGCGCATGCTCTCTCACCCTGGTTTCATAATCGTCCCGCCGGTCGTAGTGGTAGGCCCAGGCGAGGAACGCATGCGCCTGGGCGTTGGTGGGATGTTTGTCGAGAAAGGCATGCAGCAGGGCCACGCCCTCCGCAGCCTGGCCCCGAGCCCGATAGAACCAAGCGAGTTCCCCCCAGCTCTCCGCGAAATCCGGCGCGATCTCCACCAGTTTCTCAGCAAGCCGAAGCGTCTCCTCATCGTAGAGGTCCAGGTTCATGCGCACCTGAAACAGATGCTTGATCGCGACTGGAAAGTGCGGGTCCAGCGCGACGGCTTGCTCCAGCAGCCGCCGGGCGTCGTCCCAACGTTCCAGGCGCGCGCAGGGCGTGTAGGCCGCGTGGAAGGCGAATATATCCTGGGGATCGAGCGTGCGCAGCCGGGCGAGGTTTTCCAGTTGCTCTCCATAGCGACTCAAACAGGCCAGCGTTCGGTGCAGGCCATAATAGTTCGCCTTCTCTGCGGGAGCCAGCAGGATCGCTTTTTCATACGTGGCCGCCGCTTCCTCCCACTGCTCCAGAGCTTCCAGTCGATGGGCTTCCAATCGGGCCGCCACCGGCGGCGGCGGCTCTCCTCGCAACGCTGTCGCGAACACCAGCGCGGCTTCTCGTCCCTGGTGCTCTTCCAACAGCATCCCGCCCAGACTCTGCGCTGCTTCAAAGCAGCGGGGATTGGTCGCCAGCACCCGCTGGTACTCTTCGCGCGCCTGGTTCCAACGCCCGCAATGGTAACAGATGTGCGCCAGTTCGAGCCGACGCTTCCAGGCGCGTGGCCGCCCTTCCAGCGTTGCCCGCATCCGGGCGATCTCCTCTTCCCTGTCGGTGTGGGCGCGCTCCGTGCGCAGGCAGAGTTGCTTCTCCCCTCCACCGGGCAAGGGAATAGTAGCGATGCGATAGTCCCCGACGATGACCAGGAGACACCGCTCCACATTCCGTAAAAGAGTTTTCGAACCTCGGCGCAGACCGCTCGCTTTTGCGGTCGGCAGCGCGAATATCGTCGCCATGCGCGGCTGGAGCATCCGCCGGGCCCGCTGTATCCGCTTGGAGGCGTTCTCTACGCTGATGCCGAGCGCCTCGGCAATCTCCTGATGCGACCGCTCCTCCAGCGAGAGCTTGAAGGGCGTCCGGTAGAGCGGCGGCAGCCCGTTGATCTCCTGAGCAGCCAGACGAAGCAGGTGACGCTCTTCCACAATACGATCGGTTGAAGGGCGGGGAGGCGGACACAGATTGCCGCTGGCAACGCCTTCACTCCAGATCCGGGTCCGTCTTCGCTGGCGCGCCAGATGGTTGAGGCAGTGGTTACGTGCGACTTCCATCAACCAAGCTTCGAATCCCGTGTTCTCTGCCGACCGATCCTCGTAGCGCTCCAGGCAGTGCAGGACGCGAATAAAAGTCTCCGTCAGCAGATCCTCGGCGTCGATCGCGGGATCGTCCGGCAGGGCGCGAATATAGCCTCGACAGAGGTGGAGCACCTTATGGCGATAGCGTTCCCACAACTCGCCGAACGCGGCGCTCTCTCCCTGTCGGGTTCTTACTATCAACTCCCCGTCGGTCTCTGGCATTGTCACCTCTCCATAGGTCTTGCCGATTCAGCGAAACCGACCGTCCTCCAGGGGACGGGCCGCCTCGCCTGCTAACCGCAATTATAACACAAGTGCCGCGTCCCGCACAGGATATTCCGCAGAGCGTATCGCGTGGAACCCGTAGAAAAACCCCTCTCCCAGAACAGGAAGAGGGGACACAAAACGAGCGCGTCTGGTTCTCATGGACCCGGCAGGCTGGTCGCGTTTGGCCTACTCGGGGAGAAGGATTCGACCGAGGGACGCCGTCGCGGCGTCCTCCGCCAGGGCGACCACCATATCCGGGAGGCCCCTCTCTTTGACGAGGTAGCGGCGGAGATGAAAGGCGGCGTAGGTCGCGGCCACGGCTCCGACCGCTCCGATAACGGCGCCTGCCACCGGGTTGCGCCGGTTGGCCGCACAGAAGCTGCCTCCGACGAGCGCCCCTGAAAGCGCCCGAAACGCGACGCTGGGAGGGCTGGTCCTGTCCGGCGTAAACGGCAATTTGTCCGCAACCATCTCCCCCGCTGCCATCACGGCCAGTACGGTCGGAGTCGCCACATGGTCCAGCGGTGTAGGAGCCAGATGACGCTGCCGGGAGATCCAGCCGCGCAGCAGTGCCGGAGCCGACAGCGAGCGCATTCCCGCGACCACTCCGAGACCAAACGTGCGTAGAAAAAGCTGAGTACTCGTCTTTTGCATGGGGTCGATTTCCATTCCGTAACAGAGATGTATAGAATCGAAGGGAAAGACGCCGCCGGAAACTTTTTTGTTCTCTTTTTCGCCTGCCTGCCAGCAACACCAGGGCCTGAGACGAACGGCCCTCGACCTTCTGCCGACGGAGGAAGGCCCTTCCGGAGGCAGAACGTCTGCCTCCTCTGTTCGTATGAAGAGGCAGAGCCGCTATCGGCGTACCGTCCATAATTACGAAGAGAGGTTTCGACTATGCCCCGTCTCACCGTTGCGCACGATTTCATCTGTCCCTGGTGCTGGGTCGCCTGGGAGCAGGCCAAAAAACTCACCGCTGAGTTTCCCACGCTGGAACTGGACTGGCGCGGCTACGAACTGCTGCCCGAGGGACTGGAGTACACACCGTCGGCTCCAGAGCCTGACGCGCCCAAGAAGCCGCGCATTCCCGGCCGCTTCGACCTGTTTCTGCTGGCCGAAGGTCTGACCGTGCCGAAACGGTCCCGTCCCTTTTCCCGCTCCCGGCGGGCGCTGGAAGGCGTGGAGTTCGCGAAGGCGACCGGTAAGGCGAACGCCTATCTGGGGGCTGTCTACCATGCCTACTGGGAGGAGGACCGCGACATCGCCGATATGGCCGTACTGATGGACGTTGCTGAAAAGACCGGACTGGATGTTGCTGCTTTCACCAAAGCATTGGAGGAACGGGTATATCGGGACCGCATCGTCGAGTACGACGACCCTGCCCATGCGGCGGGCGTCTGGAACGTGCCCACCTGGATGTTTCCGGAGGAGTGGGTGGCCGAGCAGCCCTACGTGGTTGTCCATGAGATGGCCGAACGGTTTGTGAAGGAAGCCACGAGGTGACGTTCCGGCTTCCGGCAGGAGTCGGGGCTGCCTTCGCAGAACACAGGGACACGTTCTGTGTATGAAGAAGAAGGAGCCGACCCGACATGAGCCTGCCGACGGAACTGTCCGACTATATAGATCGCCCCGATGCCGCCTACGGCTATGCGATTCTGGGGGAAGAGAAGCGCGATGGTGGAAAGCTGTACGATCTGGAACTAACCTCTCAGGTGTGGCAGGGCATCGTCTGGAAACATCGACTGCATCTGTTCGTGCCGGACAGAACGACTTTTCCGGAGATGGCTCTGCTTGGTGTCGGGGGCGACTTCGGAGATTCGAACTACTATAACGGCCTCGGAGATCTCTCTACGGAATCCGGGCTGATCTGCGCCTTCCTCTTCGACGTTCCCAATCAACCGCTCTTCGAGGGTAAAGTCGAGGACGAACTGATCGCCTATACGCTCGTGCAGTGCCTCGATACCGGGAAGCCCGACTGGCCCCTGTTACTGCCGATGACCAAAAGTGCGATGCGGGCCATAGACGCCGTTCAAGCGTTGCTGCGTGAGACGGGGCGCGTTGCGCCGGAGCGATTCGTGGTCAGCGGGATGTCGAAACGCGGCTGGACGACCTGGCTCTCCTCCGTCGCAGACAGTCGGGTCGCCGGGATCATTCCCATGGTCTACGACAACCTGAACCTGTTCGCGCAGATGCCGCATCAGCGCGAAGTCTGGACCGACTACAGTGAGCAGATCAGCGACTATACGGAATATGATCTGCAGGCGCGGATGAGTACTCCGGAAGGCTTTCGACTGGCACAGATCATCGATCCCTACACCTATCGGGAGCGGCTGGCGCTGCCCAAACTGATGATGAACGGCTCCAACGACCGCTACTGGGCCACCGATGCGCTGAACCTCTACTGGGACGGGTTGGTCGGTCCGAAGCATATCCTCTACATTCCTAATTCGGGTCACGGCCTGAATGATCCGCAGCGAATCTGGCGGACGACACTGGCGTTCGTTCATTCCGTCGCTTCGGACATTCCCTTGCCACCGCTCGACTGGAAGTTCCAGGAGAGCGATTTTGGTCTGCACCTCGTCTTGAATACGGACGCGTCTGCGTCTGCGGCCCGTGTCTGGCTCGCCCGATCCGAGACGCTGGACTTTCGGTCCTGCGTCTGGGAATCCAGTCCGCTGGCTCTGGCCGCCGAAGGCTGGACGACAACGATACCTCTGCCAAGCGACGGCTGTCTGGCCGCTTTCGGAGAGATCGACTTGACGTCTGTCGGGATTCCGGCCTACTCCCTCTCCACGCAGATGCGGATCGTAGATCGCCGCGCGACCGAATAGCTGCCGGACGTCGCCGGTTCGCCTGGGCGCAGGAAGAGACAGGTTTCGCGATGATCGATCAGAACAGCCGGTTCCCGGACAGAAGCAGACCGAGCGACGAGGAGGGCTGGAATCGGGAGGATTGCGGGGGCAACCCTTTTCACCTGTCGGCGACCCTGGCGAGTGGGCAGAGCTTTCGGTGGCAGCGGGATGCGGTTGGCACGTGGTGGGGGGCGGTGGAGGAGACGGTGATCGCGGCGCGGCAGGCAGAAGGCGAACCGGGAAGCCCGCTCCTCTGGCAGACTTTCCCCCAACCGAATCGCCGCGCCTTCGTCCGCGACTATTTTCGCCTGGATGTCGATCTGCCTGCGCTCTATGCGGACTGGATCGCGGCGGAACCGCAGATGGCCGCTGCCATCGCCGCTTTTCGGGGCCTGCGTATCCTTCGGCAGCCGCCAGTCGAATGCTTTTTCGGGTTTCAGTGCGCGACCTGCAACACGGTCACCAAGATAGAGCGCAGCGTCCGCAAACTGGCGCAGCGCTACGGCGCTCTTATTCCCCTGCCGCAGGATGATCCGCCACACCCTTTTGCCCAGCCGTTCCATGCCTTCCCGACGGTCGCCGCCCTGGCGGCGGCGGACGAGAAAGCGCTACGGGCTGACCTGTGGGGATATCGCGCCCCGCGTGTCATCGCGCTGGCGCGGCATCTTCAGACCCTGCCCCCCGACTGGCTGCTCTCTCTGCGCTCCCGCCCCTCCGCCGAAGTCCACGCGGAACTGGTCGCGCTGCACGGCATCGGAGCCAAAATCGCCGACTGCATCAGCCTGTTCGCCCTGGACAAAGACGAGGTCGCCCCGATAGACACCCATACGCGCCAGATCGCGGTGCGCCTCTTCCGGCCCGATCTCGCCGACGCCTCTCTGACCCCCCGCGTCTACGCCGCTCTGCGCGCCGAATACCACTCCCGGTTCGGCGCGTATGCGGGCTGGGCGCAACAGTACCTCTTCTTCGCGGAACTCCGCCGCGCCACCGACTACCTGCCTCCGTTGAAGGGTTGAAGACGAACTCGCTGGAGTTGAGCAGCGCCCAGAACATATCCTCGTAGGCCTGCTGCCTCGGGGTGGGAGGGCTGACACGGTTGCGCATGACGGCCATACGCGCCAGGGGATCGTTCCCGGCACGCGCCATTCCCATGCCCATCCCCTGCTGTCCGGGCTTACCGGCCATCGCGGGATTCGGTCGGGGCGCTACCGGAGGCAGACCCCCAGGTCCGCTGCGCCGTCTGCAACACAGAGCGTCCCAATTTTCGGCGATTGGCGCGTCAAGCCCTCGTTGCCTAATCTGTGCGCACACCCCTTTGGCAAATCAGAGGAGGAAGCAAACTTTCGCGTGTCCAATATGTTATTTGACCGCTGTATTAGGCTTATGTTATCACAGAGGGTGTTCATTTCACGCCTCGTAGCCTCCCACAACTCCCTATAGGAGTTGTTCAGAAAGGAATTCTTATGCGTTTACACAGGATCCATGCACTCACTCTGGTGGGTTGTCTCGCCGGAATCGCGCTCGGCCCGGTCGCCGAAGCGCAACTTAACAACGGTGACTTTGAGACCGGCACGTATACTTTTGATGGCAACGGCGCGGACTCGCTGAGTCCCGGCGCGACCAACATCACGGGATGGACAACGACGAATGCCGAACTGGCCGTTATCAAAAACGCCAATAGCTTTAGCCTGACCGCGCAAAGCGGCACTATTCACCTCGACCTGACCGGCTACCACGACGCCTCCCCCTATGGCGGTCTTCAACAGACCATCAACACGCTGGCGGGTCAGACCTATAACCTCAGTTTCTTTCTGGGGTCGGGAGGAGGCACCTCCAGTGTGCTAGTCTCAGGAATCGGCGCCCCCGCCACCTTCTCCAATGCTGGTACCGGGCCTTTCTGGTTGCAGCAGACGACAAGTTTTACGGCCACCGGCCCGACCACCCTTAACTTCACAGGAACCGTCGCTTCCGGAAGCGGAAACTACATCGGCCTGGATCACATCACGCTGACAGGCGGCGCGTTCGGTACGGCGACACCCGAACCAGGCAGCCTTGCCCTCTTCAGCACCTCGGGCATCAGTCTGTTCGGCCTGCTCGCCATCCGACGCCGACGCACAAAAAAACAGTCTCTCTGATCAACTCCAAGAGTCAACGGGCGTGGTCTCTTCGAGAGGAATCACAATTCAGCGTCCGTTCTGTCGCAGACATTTTTGGCCGTAGCGCGGAGCTACGGCCAAAAATGTCTGCGTATTATCAAAGCGGTCCTTTCTAAGGAGGGAAATGCGTGAGATTGCGAAGCAGTGTCTTAACAGGGCATACGCATTGGTCGCCCTCGTCTGGTACGGATTATGCGCAAATATGAGATTACTACCCGTCCTTTGCGGCGGTTCCGGAGAGTCCGCCTGCCAGGACCAGGGCGTAAGCGCCGGGCTCGGGCGTGGCCGGCGCGGAAACCGCATTCAACGAGATATTATCGACTGCAAAGTCGCTGTCGGTGCCGTTTCGTTCCGCAGCCAGAGCGAGGGTGACGCTGCCGGCGGGAGCGACGAAGTTGACGTTGAAGGAGTGGAAGAGCCTATCCGTCAAACCTGGACTTTCGAACACGAAAACCCCATCGGTGTTTATATTGGTCCATCCGCCCCCCGTCTCATTGATGGGAACAAAGACGTCAAAAGTGCCATTTACCACCAGGTCGGCCTGAGTCGACATAGGCAGAACCAGAACAGCGAAGCCCAGAAGCGTGCGGAAGGGAAGACGAAACATAGTTGCTTTTCCTCAACTTTCTAAGTGTGCGGCATGACCTCTGCCGTAGGGAAATAAGCTCACCGGGAAACAGCAGCGCAGATCGCTGGAAAAAACCGATCTGAGCCCCGATATGCCTATTATCCTTACTTGCCTTACAACACCCTTACAAAATGAGCCGGTTTTTGCGTATTGTCTACGGAATGCGCAAAATAGGGCTATTATTGCCCAACCCTGATATTTTCCGTTTCGTGCGCGGACCATGAGGACGATGCCGACGGCGAAAAGTTCGCCGTCTCCTGCTATAATGAGAAAATTGGGGAGGGACATCGACGGTGACGGAGACGATGCGAGCGGCAGTCTATCGGGGCGTGGATCGGGTCGAGGTGGAGCGGGTGCCGATCCCGGCGATCGGGCCGCGCGAGGTGCTGGTCCGCGTGGCCGTCTGCGGCGTCTGCGGCACCGATTTGAAGAAGATTCATCTGGGGTTGATGCCTCCTCCCCGTATCTTCGGGCACGAGACGGCGGGAACGATTGCGGCCGTCGGAGCGGATGTGACGGACTGGCAGGTCGGCGCGCGCGTCGTCCTGAACCATCATGTGCCTTGCCTGCGCCCGGACTGCTTTTTCTGCTCTCGCCGCGCCTTCGCGCAGTGCCCGGTCTACAAGCGGACCGGGACGACGGCGGGCTTCGAGCCGGCAGGCGGTGGGTTCGCCGAGTATGTGCGTGTCATGGACTGGTGCGCGGCGGGCGGAATGGTGCGGATTCCCGACGACGTGAGTTTTGAAGAGGCCAGCTTCGTCGAGCCGCTCAACACCTGCTTGAAAGGGATTCGCACGGCGGGAGTGCGGGAGGGCGATACGGTGTTTGTGATCGGGCAGGGGCCGATAGGGCTGCTCTTTACGCTGCTGGCAAAGGCGTCAGGGGCGCGCGTGGTGACCACCGACCGATTCGCCGCCCGCCGCGAAATCTCCCGACAGCTTGGGGCGGACGCCGCGCTCGATCCTGAGAAGGAGAATGTGCTCTCCGTTCTTCAAGAACTCTCGGAGGGGCGAGGGGCCGACCTCGCCGTGGTCGCCGTGCCGGATACCGGCGTCGTGGCGGGCGCTTTCGCGGCGGTGCGGCAGGCGGGCAGCGTACTGCTCTTCGCGCAGACGCGCCTGAACGATCCGCTGGAAGTGGATGCCGGGGCGATCTGCATGCAGGAGAAGCGGCTGCTCGGCTCCTATAGCAGCGACATCACCTTGCAGGCCGAGGCCGCGGATCTTCTCTTCTCGCGCCGCGTGGATGTGCGTCCCCTCATCACGCATCGTTTCTCCCTCGATGCCATCGCCGACGCCCTCGACCTCGCCTCGCACCCGCGTGACAACTCCCTGAAAGTGCTGGTCATGCCATGAGCGAGCCGACGATGATGACGGCAGCCGTCCTCTATGGCAAGGAGGATGTGCGTATCGAGCGGGTTCCGGTGCCTGGTGTCGGGCCGGGAGAGGTGCGGGTACGCATCGGGGCGGCGCTCACCTGCGGCACCGATGTCAAGGTGTTTCGGCGCGGCTACCACGCCCGCATGATTCGTCCGCCTGCCGTGTTCGGCCATGAGTTCGCGGGCGCCATCGACGCGGTCGGCGCAGGCGTCGAGAGTTGGCAGATCGGTCAGCGTGTGGTCGCCGCCAACTCCGCGCCCTGCGGCGACTGCTTCTACTGCCGCCGCGCCGCGCCGGAGCTATGCGAAGACCTGCTATTTCTGAACGGCGCTTACGCCGAAGCCGTCACTATTCCGGCCCGCATCGTCGCCAAAAACCTCTACGCCATTCCCGAATCCCTCTCCTTCGCGGAGGCCGCGCTGACCGAGCCCCTCGCCTGCGTGGTACGCGGTATGGCGGCCGTGCCGGTGCATTGCGGCGAAACCGTTGTGGTGCTGGGCCTGGGGCCGATCGGCCTGCTGTTCGTGCGGCTCTGCGTGCTGGCGGGAGCGCGGGTGCTGGCGGCGGGCCGTCGCGCCGAGCGCCTCGCCCTCGCCGCCAGACTGGGTGCTGCCGAAGTCTTCGATATCGCCGCCGTGCCCGACATCCTGCCGCTGCTGCGCAGTCGCACCGAAGGGGAACGCGGCCCGGATAGAGTGATCGAAGCGGTCGGCAGGCCGGAAGTCTGGGAGCAGGCCATCGCTCTGGTCCGCAAGGCTGGAACCGTCAGCCTGTTCGGCGGCTGTCCCGCCGAGACCTTCGTCCGCCTCGACACCCATCGCGTCCACTACGACGAACTCACGCTGGTAGGCGCCTTCCACCACACACCGGAAACCTTCCGCCAGGCGCTCGACCTCATCGCGCGCGGCGATGTCCCGGCCCCTGCCTTCCTCCAGCAGACCGCCCCGCTCACCTCTCTCCCCTTCGTCCTGACCTCGCTCCTCAACGGCTCCAACGGCGCGGTGAAAACCATCATCCAGCCCTGACACGTATAGTAGAGTAGGAGCAGACTCAGATGATTTCTCAGACCGCCGAATATGCGTTGCGGGCTATCGCGCACTTAGCCAGTCAACCCGCTGTGGCGCAGACGACGCAGCAGATCGCAGACACCACGCATGTCCCGCCGCCTTACCTCTCCAAGGTTCTTCAGGCGCTGGCGCGGGCCGGACTGATCCGTTCGCAGCGCGGGCTGCATGGCGGCTTTCACCTGGTGAAGGATCCCGAGACACTGACCGTCTATGATGTGGTCCAGGCGGTGGACCCGCTCCGCCGGATCACGACCTGCCCGCTCGGCCTCAAAGCGCACGGCACCCATCTGTGTCCGCTGCACCGTCGCCTGGACGACGCCCTCTCCCTGGTCGAGCAGTCGTTTCGGGATTCCACCATGGCCGACCTGCTGCGCGAACCGAACACCAGTAAGCCCCTTTGCCCATTCCCCGTAGATATGCCTCAAGGTTGACCGGCGTGTCATGTCGCCCTCGTTTCGCTTGACCGGCACGCCAACCGCCGATTCCATCTCGCAGAAAAATTGAACAATCCGCCATTCAGGGGATAAAGCAACGCCTCCCATCGCGGTATAATAAAACTGGATATACTTATCCAGTTTACACTACCGCATCGTCGATGACGCTGAACGCGGCGTTTTCACAGAGGAGGATACCGATGTCACTGTATGAATCGCTGGGTGGGGAGGCCGCTGTCAATGCGGCTGTGGACATCTTTTATCGCAAAGTGCTGACCGATGACAGCATCAGCCACTTTTTCGACGACACGGATATGGAGCGTCAGGCCGCCAAACAGAAAGCCTTTCTGACCTACGCTTTCGGCGGGCCGAATCACTACTCCGGCAAGGATATGCGGGCGGCGCACGCCCATCTCGTCCTGCAAGGCCTGAACGAGAGCCACTTCAACGCCGTTGCCGGGCATCTGCAATCGACCTTGCAGGAGTTGGGCGCGCCCCCGGAGCTGATCGCTCAGGTGATGGCTATTGCTTCCAGCACCCACGACGACGTTCTGGGTCTTTAATTCCGAAAGGCCGGGTCTCACCCATGCCACTCCTTCACTTTCAAACGCGAGATTACGCCTGTACGCCAGGAGAGACCGTGCTGGACTGCCTGACACGGCAGGGCGCAACAGTTCCTTCCTCCTGCCGCAGCGGAGCCTGTCAGACCTGCCTGATGCGTGCTCTCCACGGCGCGCCTCCTTCGGCTGCGGCGCAAAACGGCCTGAAGCCGACGCTGCGGGAGCGGGGCTACTTTCTGGCCTGCCTCTGCCGTCCGCAGGAGGACATGGAGGTCGCCCTGGCAGGAGAAGACGTCGCGCCGCGAACGGCGGCGACGGTGGTGGCGAAAGAGGCGCTCAACGCCGACATCCTGCGCCTCTCCTTGCGTTGTCACCGACCGCTCGACTATCGCGCGGGCCAGTTCGCGCATATCGTGCGTGGCGACGGCCTGTTGCGCAGCTATTCGCTGCCGACGCTCCCACGCGAAGACGGGGTGATAGAGTTCCACATTCGTCGCCTGCCAGAAGGGGAGATGAGCGGATGGATCCATGAGACGCTGAGAACAGACGATACCGTCGAAGTCGTCGGGCCGTTCGGCAACTGCTTCTACACATCGGGCGCGGCCGAGCAGGGGCTGCTGCTGATTGGGACAGGATCCGGCCTTGCGCCGCTCCACGGCATTATTCTGGACGCGTTGCGACAGGGGCATATCGGGCCGATTCGTCTGTATCACGGCAGTTGGAAGCCGGAGGGTCTCTATCTGGTCGAGGAGCTTCGCAGGCTCAGCGCGGCGCATCCGAACTTCGTCTATATTCCCTGCGTGGATGCCGAGTTCTCGACCGAGTATCGGCAGGGGCGCGCCGATCAGATTGCGCTGGCCGATCTACCGGACTTGAAGGGCTGGCGCGTCTTCCTCTGTGGTCATCCCGAAATGGTAAAGTCCGCGAAGAAGCGCGCCTTTCTGGCCGGGGCCTCCATGCAAGACATCTATGCCGACCCCTTCGTTCTCACCGCGCGGCCTACAGGCGTCTAAGCAGAGATGGGGCGGGCGGCGGCGCGAACCCAGGGGGCGCGATCAAAGCAGAGTTGGTGGAGGGTTTTTTGGGCGTCCGGGTGATGGCATTCGGGCGTGAGGCGGCGGGCGGCGAGCGTTTTCAGCGTGGGCGTGCCGGCGCGGGCCAGGTAGATCAACTCACGGCGCAGAACGTCGGCAAGGGGAAGATCGGGCGCGGAGAGCAGCGCCTCGGCGGTGGCAGCAGGCAACTGCCATTCAGCAAGAGCGGCCTCTTGCAGCCAGGCGAAGGCGCGTTCGATCTGGGCCGATTCGAAACACTGAGCGGCATAACGCAGACGGTTGGAGACGAAATCATGGCGAGCACCGACGGCCTCCGCCAGGAAACCGGCTGCAAGCCCACAAGCAGGGTCGGTGAGGTCGGCCTCGCGTGGAGCGCGTTCCGGATAGGCGGCCTGCCAGGCCAGCCAGCGATGCAAAGCGGCCTGCAGGCTGTTGCGGCGGCGCAGGCCTTTCGTTCCGGATTTTTCAAGCGAGAGAACATGGGAGAAGCGGGCGCGCAACGTTGGCGCCTCTGCGCGTTCCACAGCGCCGTCGGCGTTCTGCCAGCTGAGACCGTTTGCGGTAAATTCCACAAAGAGAGCCTGCGCCGTAATCGCCGGGTCGGCATCCAGCGGCAACGGCGTCGCGTCGTCGATCTCCTCGGGTGGTAAAAATTCGAGGGAAGCGCCGAAACCGAACAGGAGAACAGCCGCGTCGCTTCCTGTCAGACAACGCTCCAGATTCGCGTCCTCCGGCGGCAAAGGCATCAGGTGTGCTTCGACGCCGAGAGCGGCCAGACCGGGGATCAGCAGGTGGGTCAGATCACTGGCAATCAGAACCTGGCCGGAGCCTCGAATCACTTCGCCCGTAAGTCCTGCCCGGTAGAAGTGGGAGTAGGCGGCAGGCAGCCAACCTTCTACTGCCTTCCATATCCGCCCAAAATCCGATCTTTGTGTCGGTATCATCTCCGTCAATGTCTATTCCTTCCGCACCGGTCGGCTCTGATGCGGTTCTCTTCCGAGGATCGCACCCCCAGCATTTCTTCAATAGGATCTCTTCAAAGCGAAAGCGGCCCCTCCAAGAGGTCGCCCTGGGGTTGGAAGGGCTATACTTGAATTATACTGCACGCAAACAGTGTACTGCCTCGAAACCGTTCCCAGTTGAGTCCGAAAGTCAGGGTCAACAAGAACGGCGCAAGCCGCCTGGGTGGGCGACACGCGACACTGTCTTGACAGCCGGAACCCGTCAGGGTATACTGTGCTGTCCCATTCACACCTGCTGTGATCGAGAGTCGAAGCAAAGGCTTTGCGAGAGCACGGATTGTCGATTTCGGTGGCAAAAGTTGTCGGTCAACATGTTAAGATCAAAATGACCGATTTTAGGGGGCTGTGGCTCAGTTGGGAGAGCGCCTCGTTCGCATCGAGGAGGTCAGCGGTTCGAATCCGCTCAGCTCCATGTAACTACTCTATTTTCCGATGTTGTGAGAGGCTCGTCTCCGGCGGCCTCTACCCGATCAAAACCCAAGGAGACGGCATTATGTCCCGAGTCTGTCAGGTGTCCGGTGTTGGCCCGATGAAAGGCCACCGCCGCCGCCATCCGCATAGCGGTGCGTGGAACCTTCGCGCTCCCAAAAAGAACCATACCTTTCTGCCGAACCTGCAGATCGTCACGGTGAACACGCCCGAGGGCCGGGTTCGCCTCAAGGTGACGACCAGTGTGATGAGCAGCCGTAACTTCCAGGACTACCTGACCGGCGTCAAACCGCTGCCGAAGGAACTGTGCAAGAAGTCGCGTAACCACATCAAGAAGTAGGCCGACGGCCCGACCTCTCGAAACTCCTTTCCCTTCTGCGCCGTTATGTTTTCAAGTAGCGGCGCAGTCGGTCTATCTGCCTCTCGATTTCCCTTTCTTGCTGTCGCCGTGTGCCTGCTGTTTTTTCCGACCTTCCTGCCGAGAAACACACTATGAGCGAGATCGAAGCCGAAATCCGCCGCCAACTGATCGAGGAGCGCGACCGCGCGCTCCAGGGCCAGATCCCGCCGTCGTCCGATGCGGCGAATGGGGCCCCTCCTGCGCCTGCCTCCGGAGGGTTTGAACCACCGCCACCGCTCTTTCCGACCGGGTCGTCTTATCACGCCTTACCACCGCCCCCCTTCCCATCGGCCACACCGTCGTATCCTCCGCACTATCCGTCCGCGTCGTATCCTCCGCCCTATCCTCCCCAGCAGGCTCCCTCGCCCTCTCTGCCACCCGGTTCACCGCAATCCAGCTCCGCCAAATCGACGCAGCGCAAAGGCGTTCTGGGCGGTCTGGGAGCCATCGGGATCGCGCTCGCCAAGTTCGGGGGCGCGCTCAAGGGTCTGCTGATCGGCCTCAAGTTCCTGACGTTCGGCAAATATTTTATCACGGCTGGCTCCATGATGGTGTCGGTTCTGGCCTATTCAGCGCTCTACGGCTGGCACCTGGGGGCGGGGGTCGTGCTCCTGATCTTTGCCCACGAAGCGGGCCATGCCGTCGCCATCAAGCAGTTGGGATATCAGGTCAGGGCCATGGTGTTCATTCCGCTGTTAGGGGCCTTTGTGCAGCGTGATGCCGTGGGCAGCGCCGCGCAGGCGGCGCAGATCGCGATCATGGGGCCGGTGGCAGGGATGTTGGCGGGCCTTGCCTGCGGCGCTGTGTATGGGATGACCGGCAGTCCGATCTGGCTGGTGCTCTCCTACTTCAGCTTCTACATGAATCTGTTCAACCTCAGCGCGATCCCGTTTCTCGACGGCGGGCGTGTCGCCGCGATCATTCCGCCGAAGATACTTCTGGGCGGCCTGCTCGCGACGGCGGTGATCAACTATCGGTGTCCGGTCTCCTGGCTGCTGGTGTTGTTTGCGCTGCCTCAGATCACGTCGCAGTGGCGTCTCGGGATCGACCCAGCTCTTCAGGTCAGCAAGCAAGATCAACGGACCTACAGCCTGGCCTATTTCGGCCTCGTGCTTCTTCTGGGTTTTGCCAGCCTGACCACGCAGGGCTGGCTATGGGATCTACGTCGTATGTCCCGACACTTCTAACTTCCCACGTGACATTGCCCTCGGTCTTATTTTTGTGGAGGAGAATCGTCTTGGCCAACTCTGTCTGTATGCTGCACACCGACCGCCCCGCGACCGCACTCTGCACCGAATGTGGACGCACGCTCTGCCCTGAATGTACGCAGCTTGTCGCGGGCAAACCTGTCTGTCAAAACTGCCTCGCGGCGATCCGCTCCCGTGTCGCCACGCAGTTGAATTCCGAATCCGCTTCTGCCCCGCATCGGCAGCCGCTGGCGCCCCAGCCCCTGAATCAGCCCTACAACTCACCCGGCGCTAACTATGCCCCTCCAGGCCAGCCGCCCGTCACGCCACAGTATGGCGCTCCTGCCGTCGGTCAGTCCGGAAACGCCTACGCTCCCCCGCCCGGTTCGCAGTATCCTCCTCAGCCGCCATACGGCGCTCCGCAGAACCCGGCCTATCCCCAACAGCATCCGCAGCAGCCCCAGCCGCTCGGAGCTTACAACCCTCAGGCTCCCTACGGCGCGCCGCCGCCGCCCTATGGCGCTCCGGCGCAACCGGGCTACGGGCAACAGGCAGGGTACGGGCAGCAACCGCAGCAGCCTGCGCCCGGTCAACCCGCGTACAATCCCTACGGCGCGGCGCAGCAACCGTATCCTCCGCAGCAGCCCGGCTATCCTCACCCGCAGGCTCCGTATGGAACGCAGTCGCAGCCTTATCCGGGTCATAATCCCTATGCCGCGCAGCAGCAGCAGCGTCCGCTGTCGGCCCCACTGCCCGCTGTGACGCCCGGAAACTATATCCTCGGCGTGGTCTTCGGCCTCCTCGCAGCCATCGTTGGTGGCGGCATCTACATAGCGATTGTCATGGCAACCAATATGACCATCGGCTATATGGCGCTCGGCGTCGGATTTATGGTCGGTTGGGCCGTCAAGATGGGAACGCGTCAACCGACCCAGGCCGCCGGTATCCTGGCCGTGGTGCTCACAGTCCTGGCCATTCTGCCCTGTCAACTCCTTATCTACTTGGGTGGAGATCCCAGCCATAATCCCGGCCACGTCCTATTTACGCTGCTCTTCCTGTTCATTGGGTGCCGCTGGGCGTACCGTATCGCCACCACCTGAAGTAAGGCGCGGTCGGAGTTTCTCTGAAAAGGGAATAAAGAGAGATCAGCTCGCTTTTCGGCAGCGAAGGTTGAGCTTGCTACCTATTCTGCCGTCATGCGAGCTGATAGTCTGTGCAGGAGGCAATTTGTGCGAACCAAACCCCTTTATGTGACCCAGCATGGCGCAGCCTATATTGGCGATTCTATGGACCTACTTGACGAGATGGAGAGCGACTCGGTGCAGTTGGTTCTGACATCGCCCCCGTTTGCTTTGCAACGTGAGAAAAGTTATGGGAATGTCGATCAATCGGCTTACGTAGAGTGGCTCGCGGCCTTTTGCCATAAAGTGTACCGTGTACTGACCCCTGACGGCAGTTTTGTCCTCGATCTCGGCGGCGCTTATGAAAAGGGCCGCCCGGTGCGTTCACTTTACAATTACCGGATTCTGATAAAGTTATGCGACGATCTGAACTTCCGGCTAGCCGAAGAGTTCTTTTGGCATAATCCCGCCAAGTTACCGTCGCCTATCGAGTGGGTCAATAAACGAAAGATCCGTGCCAAGGACTCGGTGGATACAGTATGGTGGCTCAGCAAGAGCGACTATCCTAAAGCGGACGTACGTCGCGTCCTCGTTCCCTATTCGGAGCGCATGAAGAAGCTGCAGAGCGACCCATCAACCTTTTATACGCCAAAGAAGCGCCCCTCCGGCCA
Organism: Chthonomonadales bacterium; assembly: GCA_038217285.1. Classification (GTDB taxonomy): domain Bacteria; phylum Armatimonadota; class Chthonomonadetes; order Chthonomonadales; family Chthonomonadaceae; genus JANXLO01. Next base: position 21,784 of record JBBQPO010000007.1, on the reverse strand, counting down.
CGATATCGGTGGTAATTTCGCGACGATAAACGAAGGCGCGATTCCTTCGAACCTGCTTCAGATCGCCAACACAGAGAGCAATTCGCTCTATCTGCAACGCTGCAAGATTGCGGACCTGCCCGCACATCCCGCGCGCTTCCCGCAGAAACTGCCCGCTTTCTTTATCAACTTTTTGACCGAGCCGGGAGATCAAGTTCTGGACATTTTCGCTGGTTCCAATACAACCGGTGCCGCTGCCGAAGAGGCAGGCCGAAATTGGGTAGCGTTTGAACAGGAAAGGTCGTACCTTCTGGCCTCTTCATTTCGTTTTATAGACCGAGAGATCGGAGCGAAACAAGTGGGAGCGCTCTACGAGGAGTTGATGACGAGCGCCGAACCTTTGTGTTTGCCGCAAGCAAAACAGGGGCGATTTACGGAGTTGCTGGAGTCTGCGGCAGATTACTTGCCGACTTCGGATACATTCGTTCCGCTGCTCGAACGAGACGCATAGGAATTTTAGGGTTATTCAACTCTTTGCCGGTGGCCTCGATCTTTTGTTCCCACTGCTGAAACAGAGGTTCGAGGTCGGAGGGCAGAACGCGGTAAATCTCTTTCAGTTCGATGCCGGAATAGATGGCGATATACCAGGCCTGAACGTTACGGTACTTTTGAATAATGGCTTTGTTGAGGTGATGATGGGTGGTAATACCTGCCCGAGGATTCAGCGCCAAATTGACCGTTTTTAGCTCGTACTCCTTGCCTTCGGAATCGACAGCATCATTACCTTCTCGGCCTGGTGATATTTTTAAGCCGAGCAAAATAAGCACTTGAAGTACTTTCCCACCGTTGTCCTGCAATATATCGTTAATGCCATACTCGTCTGCAAGACGTTGCATATCACGCAGTCCCTGCATAGAGGCATTGAGGCGTTCGAGATCTGAAAGGCGCTGTTCCTGAACTGCCGGGGTGCGCTGAGGCAGGTCTGGGAGTGGAGCAGCGGGAGGAACTACCTCTATGAGCGCATCGGTAGACGTCGTCTGTTCATCGAGAAGCTCTGCAACAGACGTATCGAGTACATGAGAGAGGGATAACAGCATCTCAAAGGAGGGGGAACGTTCCCTCTCTCCAGATAGCTGATGTGTTCCGTGCTTTTCTGTAGCGCTTCGCCCAACTGCTCTTGCGTCAGCGCACGTTCAACTCGTCGGGCCTGTAATCGTCGGCCGAAGCGTTGTCGGGCTTCCAAATGATCCATTTTGCTCGTCCTAACCTGAACTGAAAGTACGTAAATAGGATCATAGCAAATTGATGTCTCTATGTACACGAACGGAAAGTACGTTTTTGTAGATGATGTGCAAGATGAACAGGAGTAAATCATGTCTGTCACAGAAATTTCGCCTTCGATTCGTGTGGTGAAGACGGCCTGCCCGCACGACTGCCCGGACACCTGTTCCATGCTGGCAACGGTGGAGAATGGGAAGCTTATCCGGGTGAGTGGCAACCCGGACAACCCGTTTACGCGGGGCAACCTCTGCCGCAAAGTGGCACACTACGAGGAGCGCGTCTACAGTCCGGATCGTCTGCTGACGCCGCTGCGACGCGTGGGGAAGAAGGGCGAAGGCCACTTCGAGCCGATCTCGTGGGAGGCGGCGATTGCGGAGATCGCGATGCGCTGGAAGGAGATCATCGCGACCAGCGGGCCGGAGGCGATCCTTCCCTACTCCTATGCGGGCACCATGGGCGTGGTGAATATGAGCGCCTGCGATACCCGTCTCTGGAACCGCATGGGCGCGAGCCAACTCCTGCGAACGATCTGCTCTGCAGCCGCAGAGGTCGGATACGGCTATGTGAACGGTTCGTCGGGCGGGATGGACCCGGAGGACTTCGTCAACAGCCGCTTCATCATCGCGTGGGGTATCAATCTCAGCAGCACCAATGTGCATCAGATGCCGATCGTACGAGAGGCGCAGTCTCGGGGCGCGACCTTCGTGGTGATCGATCCCTACCGCACCCGCACCGCCAACGCCGCCGACTGGTTCGTTCAGCCGAAGCCCGGCACCGACGCCGCCCTCGCGCTCGGCATGGCCCATGTGATCTTTAGCGAGAACCTGCACGACCGGGCGTTTCTGGAGCAGAGCACGGTCGGCTGGGAGGAGTTCCGGGAGCGGTGCGCCGAGTATCCGCTCGAACGCGTGGCGGAGATCACCGGCCTGGAAGCCGACGAGATCGCTCGCCTGGCGCGCGCCTACGCCACCAAGACCCCCTCCGCCATTCGCCTCGGTTATGGCCTCTCCCGCACCGGCAACGGCGGCGGTATGATCCGCGCCATCGCCTGCCTGCCGGCGGTCATCGGAGCCTGGGGCAAGCCGGGGAGCGGGATGCTGCTCTCCACCAGCGCCCATTTTGGGCTGAACCAGCGCCATATCAAACGCCCCGATCTCGTGCATTCGCCGGACGACGAGAGCCTCGTCCAATGGGGACGGCGTGTGCCGCGCGCTATCAATATGAACGAGATCGGGAAGGCGCTTCTGGAGGCTGCCGACCCGCCGATCCGCGCCCTCTACGTCTTCAACTCCAATCCCGCCGCCGTCGCGCCCAACGGGAATCTGGTACGACAGGGCCTTCTGCGCGAAGATCTGTTCACCGTGGTGCACGAACAGATGATGAGCGACACCGCCCTCCTCGCCGACATCGTCCTCCCCGCCACCACGCAGATGGAGCACCTCGACCTGATGAAGTCTTACGGGCAGCTCTATCTGAATCTGTGTCAGCCCGCTGTGCCACCGCTCGGCGAATCCCGGCCCAATATCGAGGTGCTGAACGCGCTGGCGAAGGCGATGGGCTACACCGACTCCGTATTCGACGAGACCGCCGAGGATATTATTCGGGGCGCGCTGCAGTCCGACAGTCCGCTGATGCAGGGGATCACCTACGAGACGCTGCTGGAGCATGGCTATGCGAAGCTGCGCACACCGAGTGAGCCGTTCGTGCCCTATGCGCCGACACCCGATTCCGACTCACGAGGCTTCAAGACGCTCTCGGGCAAAGTGGAGTTCCGCTCGCAGAAGGCTGCACGAGACGGGTTCGACGCGCTGCCGAACTACGAGCCGGCGGCCGAGAGCGCGGAGGCCGATCCGGAGTTGGGGCGGCGCTTCCCTATCAATCTGCTGAGTCCCGCCGCGCACCACTTCCTCAACTCCACCTTTTCCAACCTGCCCTCCCTGCAGAAAGGGGAGAAGGAGCCGCGTATTTGGGTCAATCCGGCGGACGCCGCTTCGCGCGAGATCGCCGACGGCGACTGGCTGCGGGTCTGGAATAAGCGGGGGGAGGTCAAGCTGCGGGCCGTCGTCAGCGACAACGTGAAGGCGGGTGTGGCCTGGTCGCCCTCGCTCTGGTGGAACCGCGACAGCCCCGACGGCGGTAACGTAAACCTGTTGACCTCGGATCGCCTGACGGATATGGGCGGCGGTTCGACCTTCCACACCAATCTCGTGCAGTTTGCGCGCTGCGCGGAGTAGGCAAGAGAGATTTTCTCCGTCTGGATAAGATCAGGAGAACGCGATGACACAACACCAGCTAGAGACACAGAACGAAACGGAAGCGGAGACGGTCCGCTATGCGGTCCGCCCTGCGAGCACGGAAGAGGAGATCTCCACGCCGCAGCCTCCCACAGAAGCGGAGATCCACCAGCTTGTCTATGCGATGAAAGCGAAAGCGGCGAACCGTGGGTTCCGAGGCCGTGCGCGGCTAATCTTCACCGGGCAGGGCGTCAAAGCAAAGGAACTGGTCCCTCTGCTGGAGATGGAGTTCGACGATGTGCTCACCGTCCTCCGTCAGGAAAGTCAGCAGCGCGTCAAACGACAGAAGATCTTCACCGGCATATTCCTGGGCGTTATTCTCCTTTTCGTTCTCCTCGCGATCTTTACGCGCAACGTTTTCATGCTCTCCCAGATGGGAAGCTATGTCGGCCTTATCGCGATGGGCACGGCCGCGTCTCAGCAACAGAAAGCAGCGTCCATGGTTATCGCACGCTTCAACGATGTACGGGCCGTGGGACCGCTCACAGAGGCGTTGGAATTTAAGGATAAAGACACCGTGCAGATTGCGACGAAGGCTCTGATCAGCCTGCTGCCCCGCCTCAAGGCGAGCAACGCTCCTCTCCTCAGTCCTGCGCACCGCCATAGCCTGAACAAGGCGCTCCAGGGGAAGAACACCGAGTTGACGCTGGCGATCTTAAAAGCCTGGGAGCAGGTCGGAGACGCTGGCGCGATCTCGGAGGTAGAAAAGTTAGTGGAAGGACGAGGCCGAGGCGGACGGATTTCAAAAGTCGTCGAAGCAGCCAAAGACTGCCTGCCCTTCCTTCGGCAGAGTGCGGAGCGCCAGCAGATCGGCTCACAACTGCTGCGCCCTTCCGATGGCAATCTGACCCCCTCCGATGTTCTGCTGCGGCCTGCCATGCCGCACGCCTCAACGGAGCCCTCGGGCGAGCTTCTGCGTCCCACCGATGACGTCCCACAATCTGACGGCAAGCAACAGGAATAGCCCCGTGCACACCGGCGCAGGAGACACAAAGGGCAAGAGACGAGTTTTGAAACACGAAAAGCCCCCTTGCGGGGGCTTCTCGGTCTATAGTGCGAGTGGATCTCACAGAGGCCAGAACCTGGCTTCTGTGAGAGCATGGCAGTTATGGTGTGGGTGGCGGTTCTTCTGCGGGGCGGTCGTCAAGGGAAATATGAAAGACAAACACCTGACTTGCTTCTTGTCCTTGTTGTCCCCAGGTGTAGCGATAACGATTTCCCCTGTCGTCGCGGCCGCCGTAAAGCGCCGTGAGTTTGTCCAGCATCTCTCCGATGGACATTGCCGCAAAAGTGAAAGATTGCTGCACCTGTTTCGCTGTCATGGACGGATACTGTGCCGAAAAGGAGATATTCGCTTTCACGCTCAGGGCCTTCAACGCCTGAAAGAGAGAAGCGTTCTCCATTTTTAAGCTCACCTTGTCTTGAAGATGGAGGTTGCCAGCAAGCGCCTTTTGTCGAGACAGAGAGTCCAGCGCGACACTATTGTTATCGACGCCAGTAAGTTGATCGCTTGGAACCACGTTATAGCCTTCGCGAGGATCCTGGAAGACAATTACAGGCATGCCTACGCCTGTACGAGTGCCATCAGGCAGATCTGTGGAAAATCCTATACTATAGGAGTTAAGGCCTTCCTGCGGCGTTCCGATACCCACAACAACGTAGCTGTGAGCAAGGTCAGCGGGGGTGAGAGGAACATTCAAACCTGTTGACGCCGCGCTTTTGGTGTGCGCCGCAAACATGGCACTTAGGGTGTCCTGCATGGCCGAGGGCAACATGGTGAAAGGCATTCCGGTAAGTCCGCCTATGGTCTGAGGCGGGGTATTGCTGCTTAGAGCGGCCTGCATATCAGGCGGAAGATTGCCGAGTTTGTTCAGGAACTCTACCCCTCGGTCATGCACTTCCTTGTCCGCTTCATTGTGGGGGCGGTATACGTCCAGGGCATGAGAACGATAGCGTTCTTTGAGGACGAGAGTGTTCTCGTTCTTCTTGGTCCACTCCCAATTTCCCGTCTCGGCAATGCCAGCGAGTATGTCCCGAAGAGGCGTGACCGTGTAGTGGAAGTAAAGGGTTGTGGTACGCAGTTCGGCTCCCTGGGCCTCCAGATGCAGGGGAGTGAACTCGCTCAACTTGGCAAGGGCTTGCTCGACGGTGGTCTTCTTGCGCTCGACCGTCGCCCTGAAAAGCAGGCGTGGATTGTCTAAAACGTCCTTGGCCGGGGTGTTTTTTCCAAGAGGGCGAGGACTGGAAGCGCCCGATGAGGAAAGAGAAGAACCAGGCAAAGAACCCTGTGCTGTGGCAAGATGCCCTACAGAGAACATTCCAGTCAGCGCGCCGAGAGGCCAAAGCAGGCGCAAGGTTTGCATCTTCATGTTCGTTCCTCCTAATTCGTAAGTACTAATCCTTGAAGATCAGGGTTGGAAACAGAGGGCGTTTTGATTTCAGCGCATTCCAACCCCGATAGCGAAGATATGCTTACAGGGTAAAACTTCCACTGGCGTTGGATCGCACGTTGTCGCTTGCAACAATATTGTTGTTACTGTCTAGCACGTACGCATTCACGTTGTACACGTACGTGTAAGTAGCTGCGCTCAGAGGGGCATCGGACACGATAGTCGGACGTGGGTTGGGGTTCAAAGAAACATCCTGGCTATAGGGACTGCTACTGGAGACTGACCCACCTGGGGTAATGGAGCAGGTTGCTGCCTGAGATGGCCTGGCGAAGCCGAGACAGGCCACCGTGAGCAGTAGACAGAGTAGGGGAGTACGATACCGCGCCAATGCCAAAGAAAGGAATGCCTTCATGGGATTCTCCTTCGCAAACGGTGCAAACGGTTGATTTTGCCAGGACTAGAGGGTGGCATCAGGGAAGATACTCAGCGGTAGTGCGCCAAACAGAGGCGTTGCAGCGGCCACGTCTGTTTTTTGGCCTGGAACTGCACAGCGCCTAACAACGGCAGAAGTAAATCTGCTTATTAGCGCAAAGCTGATAGTCTATTATAATATATATTTTGCGATGTATCGCATATTTTAGGAATTTCTGAAAATATTTGCCTAAATAGTTTTGGGATAGAGCAATTAGCGGTAAAGATATTCCTCCTGCCTTGAATCGTACAATACAAGGCAGGAAGAATAATGCTGACTAGGCGGCCGCTTTCCTATGCTTGTCTGTTCGTCAGTTAGTTTTATACATACGCGTTCACGATCAGCATCCTCCGCAATGAGAGTCGGAAGCGTTCCCAATGGAAAAGACTGAATGTTGGGATCCGGGCAATTCTAGCCTCCCTGATTATCTTACTGATCTCCTATAAGATCGCCGTGCAGGGGATGTCGATTGAGACGCTATATCGGTTGTTCGTCTACCTGTTCTGGCTGATCGGTCTCCTGATTGGAAGTGCGGCGGCCTCTCGGAAACATCAGGCAGCGGCAGCAGCCATCTCGCGCTTTGACGATGTGCGGGTCGTGGGGCCTCTCGCGGAGATGTTGGAGTTTCCGGATAAACAGGTCGTGCCGATAGCGGCGCGGGCCTGCGCCCCACGGGCGAGAACTGAAATGCAGCGTTGAGTCGCTGCAGGCGAACCGATAGGGCATGAAACCGCGTAATAGAGACAACACCTTTTCGTGTTTTGAGTCGAGTCGGAAACGGAGGAGTTTGTCGATGCTTGAGCCTATCGGCCCCAGTCAGGAGCAGACCGAAGAGATTGTGGTGTTGGCCGCGCAACTGCGCAGTCACAGCGCCAGAGAGCGTGTGCGGGCGCGCCAAGTGCTGCAGCGGCGCGGCATCGCGGTGCTGCCTGTCATCAAAACAATGCTTCGTGCCGAGAGCGTGAAAAAGCGACAGGCGCGCCCGCTTCGGGCCGCCTATGGTGCGACCATCCTGGGTTTCTTCATTATCCTTGAACTCAATCTTACCACCCCATTGGCCTGGGGACTGATTCCTATGCTGGGTCTGCTCTTCGTAGGACTGGCGCGACTATGCGCGGTAACCCCCGTACAGGTCGAAGCGATCCGCGTGCTGGCCGCTCTCGACGATGTGCGCACCGTCGGCCCCCTCTTGGAAGCGCTGGAGTGGCGGGACCTGGCGGCGTTCAGTGGCGTCCGCGCCCTCGCGACGCAGGCGCTCACCCGTCTATTGCCCCGCCTGCGACCGGAAGATACGGATCTGCTCGATGACCACCAACGCGCCTGCCTCTACCGCCTCTTGCGGCATCATCCCTCGGACGATCAGACGGAACTGGTGGTCGCACTACTTGGGGCGGTGGCGCAGGTCGGAGACGCGCGGGCTGTCTCTCAGCTCGAACGGATGACGCGGGACCGCGGAGGGCCACTGCCCCGGCAGCGTGTCCGTGTCACGGCCCAGGAGGCACTGACACAGTTGCATCGACGTCTGGAGAGCGCACCCGGCACCTTGCTGCGCGCCTCCTCCGACACCACTTCCACCGACCTGTTGCTCCATCCCGTTACCGCCGCCACTCCCACGACGACCGATCCCCAGCAGCTCCTCCGCGCCTCCCAGACCGACCGCGACATCTGACATTCTCTTGTGACGCAGCGTGTAACGTTCTGGGCGCGCGGCCCGTCTAATGCCCGAACAGTCTCCCTCGTTCAAGCGGTCGGCCCCGGTGCGTGGACGCACGCCCCGGAGCAAACCGCTTGCTTTGAGACCAGAACACAGACGTCCCTTTTTCGATAACGCGCTATGGCGCTTTTAGCGTTGACTGCCCGCAGAGGCCGGGAACACAATGCCCGTTTTCCGACCGCAAAGGAGTGTAGAGAGATGCAAGCCCTTCGCAAACCGTTCTTGACGCTGGCGACGACGCTGGCCCTGTTGGTCGCTCTGCTCGGCACGGCGTCGGCCCAGGGAATCCTCTATCCGGGCCACGATCCGGGGCCGTGGGCGGAGCGCCCCATCCATCCGCTGCCGCTGCCCCCGATCTTCGTCCAGCCGTTCTATGTCAAAGACCTGCGCGTCACCACCGTCATCAACGACGCCGTCGCCGAGACGACCGTCTCCCAGACCTTCGTCAACAGCGGCAGTGTGGCGCAGGAGGGAACGTACCTCTATCCGCTGCCGGAAGGCGCGATGCCCACGGCCTTCAGCATGACCATCGGTGAGAAGACGATGGAGCCGCGCATCCTGACGGCGGAAGAGGCGCGCACTATCTACGAAGGCTATGTGCGCCGCTACCGCGACCCGGCCCTGCTGGAGTATGTCGGACGCAATCTCGTCAAGATGTCGGTCTATCCCATTCCGCCCCAGAGCGAGCGCGTCATCAAGATGCGCTATACCGAGGTTCTGAAGCCTCAGGGCGGTATGCGCAAGTACGCCTACTCGCTCTCGACCTCGCGCTTCAGTTCCAGACCGGTGGGCGCGACCACGGTTTCGATCAAGCTGATGACGAGCTCGCCGCTAAAAAACGTCTTCTCACCCTCGCACGATCTCTCCCTGCGCCGACCCGACGACCGCACCGCGACCGCCTCGTGGGAAGGCGTCAACGACACCTCCGACCGCGACCTGACTCTCTTCTACAGTACCAGCGCCGACGATGTCGGCCTCTCACTGCTCACCTACCGCAGCGGCGACCGTGACGGCTACTTCATGCTGCTGGCCAGCCCGCGTGTCACCGTGCCGAAAGAGCGCATCTTGCCCAAGCAGGTCGTGTTCGTCCTGGATCGCACCGGCTCGATGAGCGGTAAGAAGATCGAGCAGGCGCGGAAGTCGCTGCTCTTCTGCCTGGGCCGACTGCGCCCGGAAGACCGGTTCGACGTGATCACCTTCAACGAGTCCCCGGATGTCCTGACGCATGCCCTTGTTCCGGCGAGCGCCGAGAACCTGACAAAGGCGCGGCATTTCGTGGAGAATATCGAGGCCAGTGGCGGCACGAACATCGACGACGCCCTGCGCGCCTCGCTCGACCTGCTCAGAGACGAGCCTGGCAGGACCAAGATGATCGTCTTCCTGACCGACGGCCTGCCCACGGTCGGCGAGACCGACATCAACACCATTCTCACGCATTTCAAACAGAAGAACGGCCCACCGGCGCAGAACGATTCCCTGCCTATCCTGAAAACCACCGCTTTGAAGAGCAGAGCGGAACGGGTCGGCGCTCAACCGGCACGCATCTTCTGCTTCGGCCTCGGCTACGACGTCAACGTGCCGTTCCTCGACCGCCTTGCCAACCTGGGCGGCGGCGATGCGGGCTACGTCAAGCCCGAGGAGGATGTCGAAGCGACCGTCTCCGCGTTCTTCGCCAAAGTCGCCTCTCCGATCCTCTCCAACGTGAAGCTGGCGTTCGATGGCATGGACGTCTACGATGTCTACCCGAAGACCTTGCCGGACATGTTTGAGGGTTCGCAACTGGTCATTACGGGGCGCTTCCGGGGCAGCGGCGCAGGGTCCGTCCATCTGAGCGGCCTGGCCAGCGGCTCGGAGTCCAACTTCGCGCTCGGCGCAAAGGCAGGTGAGACGGACGGCAGCAACAACTTCCTGCCCCGCATCTGGGCGGCGCGCAAGCTGGGCTATCTGGTGGATCAGGTGCGCCTCTCGGACAACCCGGCGGGCAAGAAGGAGATCATCGATGAGATCGTGCGCCTCTCGCGGGAGTACGGCATCATCACCGAATACACCTCGTTCCTGGTGGACGAGCAGGAGATTCGGCGGCTCAGCCTGCGCGATACCAGCGGCAATGTACTGAGTGCGAGCGGCCTGCGTGATCGTAAACTCTCGCCCGATAGCGAGGACAAGGTGCGGCAGGAAGTGGCGCGGCGGGCCGTGCAGTTCGGTATCAGCGGCGAGGGCGTCACCGATCAGAGCGGCCGCGCCAACGCCTTCAAGAAAGCGGATCAGTTTTCCTCCCGGTATCAGGGCGCGAACGGCAGCCTCCAATACTTCGACAACGCGGCACGCAGCACGACCGCCACGCCGGCGGCCGGGCTGGCCGCACCCGGCAACTACCGATATGGCGGTGGAGGGTTGGGAGGTGTGAACGGAGGGAAGGGCGGGGCGGCGCAGGCGCTTCCCACCGGTATCCAGAGCCTTCTCGCTTTCTCCAACGACGGTTCGCTGCTTGTAAAGATGCAGCTTGCCGACGCTGGGAACGCCATCACGGTGCAGGCGGTCAATGATCGGACGTTCTACCTTCAGGCCAACAACGTCTGGCAGGACCACAGCTACGACTCAAAAAAGCAGAACGTGACGAAGATACAGGCCTTCAGCGACGCCCACTTCGCCCTGCTGAAAGCCATGCCCGCTCTCGCCGCCTACTCCTCCGTCGGTGAGGAGGTCATCGTGCGCGTCGGGAACGCCGCCGTGCAGATCGGCAAAGAAGGCAAGGAGACGTTAACCGCCGCCGAGCTCAAAGCGCTCATCGGAAAATAGCGCCCAACTCACAGCGCATTCTGGCTTCCAGACCCTCTTCCTCCGCGTGAAGAGGGTCCTTTGTTTGCCGCCCGTACACGGCTTTTCAATCCTCTACGGGTTTTAAGCGGAGGCTTTCAACAACCTTGTAAACATCGGTGCCAGGAAATCCGGGGATCATAGATCTCTTGGATTTTGCCAGACTCTTTGCACGCGCGATAGCTTTATCAATGTCGTTGCGGAACTCCTTATAGGGCAAGGACTTGTAGTCGTACTTCAGCATCAACTTCATCTCACGGGGACGTTTTTCCGGCACTACTTGATAAATACTATGGAGTAGTTCACCTGCATCGAATTTGTGAAGAAAGAGCCAGAACTCAAAGCAGGGATTGCTGATAGCTACCTGGAAGCGTTGTTCTCTTGCCTGAACGCAGACCTTTTTCAGTCTTTCCTCATCGCGATTATCTACATCAAAAACAAGCCAGCACTCGTCGTCCTCATAAAGATCGTTTTCGCGCTTGTATTTTCTTAAACGTTCGATGATGTCTTCCGGCTCTGCAGGATCACCTAAAAGCGTCGGCAGGATCTCAATTTTGATCTTTGTGCTGCCGAACTTCTTAAAATACTGTTTCTCTGTTTTCTCCCCCTCGATAGCAATGACCCATATTCGGCCATCTCTGTTCCTTTCGATGCGGGGCAGAAGTACATCGCGCTGAATCTTTATGTGAGACTTAGGCATGAACGCCTTCCTTTGGCTCGGCTTCAGCCTCTCCATGCCATCCTAAACTGCTGATGTCGCCAATGAAAGGAATGGCCCCAAAGCGTCCGTTCAAATAGCCCTTTTCGATTTGCAGGTCTGGCCGGACCTTGAATTCGGCCAGGGAATATAGGGCCGAGCGTCCAGCCTTATCTTTCTCGACGAACCAGATCTCATCCCTTCTCAGCAATTCTAAATCAAGCAGATTAGTGTCATGGGTCGTGAAGAGAAGTTGATTCTTGTTATGGCATCGCAGAGCGGCCTGTACGATAAGGCGGGAAAGATGAGGGTGCAGACGCCGGTCCAATTCGTCGAGAACAATGACTCGATCCCTTCCTTCGCTCAAATCGAACAGCATAGGCACCAGATGAACCACGCGTTGCGTTCCTTCGGATTCCTCGTTCATGCGAAAATCTACGGCATTTCCATCTTCCCCCGTATGCCTTAGAAGAAGCTGGAGAAGTATTAGCCTACCATTCTCGTCTTCACGTATGGTGAAACTGTTGGGCTGTATGCCCGGAATCGTGATTCCTTGAACGCGTCTGGGAATAGCCTCTTCGTCAGATATTTGATTTTTGAATTGCTTGATTATTTGATCTCGGACATTCGGCGGAACCCAAGGCAAATCACGATCCCAATCTAACGGTACTTCCTTTGTAATTACATCTTGTATACCTGTATCGCTGGTACGCAAAAATGCGGCGAGGAAATCTTGGAGCGCCTCCGTATTATTGATCCGGATGTCAAGATGGCGGTATTTTGACTCGGCTTCAATAATAGTCAACACGGATTTAAACCATCTCATTACCGGTTTCAATTCTTCTACAGTATCCTTCATATTTCCCTCGAAAATAGCTGTCAGCAAAAGTTGATTAGGGCGTGTATCCGCTTCTTTGTATCTAAGGAACTGTCGTCTTTCCTTGCTTCCCTTTGTTAGACTTGGGCCGAAAGTAACCTCAGTTTTGAGTTCATCTGACGTGAAACGTTCGAAGTATTTGACCTCTTTCCCAGCGGGAGTGGCATACAAGAACTCTTCTATAATTTGAACACTGTTCAGTTTGAAACCATAGGAATACTCAATGTCCTTATACGTGAAGATAAACTGGAAACGAGAGGGCTGGTCCAGGTAAGCCCCTAATTTGTAAGGTGTAACGGCTATATATTTGTCAGGCTCGGTTCCTTCTAAAATCAAATCGCGGGCGAATTTCATCGCCTTAATGAGATTGGATTTGCCGGAAGCATTCGGGCCGTAAATAGCGGCGGCGCGAAGCACATTTCTGTTTTTCCTCAAGGCACTTGGAATTAGGTGTTCGGGATGGGCTTCATCGCTTGTGGCAAGCAAGCTAAAAACCGTCTTATCCTTAAAGGAAAGGAAGTTTTCGACTGTAAATTGAATGAGCATAACATACCGCCTTGGTGATCTGATGTCTCTTGTATCATACCCCTAAATCCAATATAAAAGGCTCATTTCAGAGAGAAAATCTCTGAAATGGGCCTGTTATAGACGATTTCAAGTCAAAATACAAATTTTGGCTAAGCGATTTATGGATGACTACATTTCGAATGAATGGGCTGTTCGTCTGTAGAATAGACGAACCGTCGGTGAACCAGCCTTGTCTCGCGGTAAACTATTCTCATCGACAAAGCGATCAAGCGAGAGAGGAGCACAAGAATGGCATCGGAGCAGGGGTTTTTGCTGGGGAAGAACGCGACGCTGGTCTGTCTGGGCGACAGTATCACGGAGGCGCAGGACGGGTATGTGAAGGTCGTGGAGAATATGATTCACGCGGGCTACCCGGAGCGCAACGTCCGGGTGGTCAACGCCGGGATCGGCGGGCACAAAGCGCCCGACATGCTGGCGCGACTGCAACGGGATGTGATCTCCCACCGGCCGAACGTGGTCACGATCAACGTGGGCATCAACGATGTCTGGCATGGATTTCGCGACTGGGAGCCCGCCCACGACTATCCGGAGGGCGATGGGCCGAACGGCGTTCCGGTCGATGTGTACGAGGCGACTGTCGGCCTCATGGTGGATACGCTCCGGGAAGGCACCGACGCCGAGATCATTCTGGTGACGCCTACGGTCATCGGCGAAGATGTGGACAGCCCCGACAACCGGGCCAACGCGAATCTGGCGCACTACGTCGCCGCCATGCAGCGTGTGGCGGCCTCGCGCCAGATAGCAGTTGCCCCCGCGCACGACGATTTCGTGCAGGCGATCCGCGCCGGACGTTCCGCCAATCCCGCGTTTCAACTGACGACCGACGGCGTCCATATGAACGCCGTCGGCAATCATGTCCTGGCTCTGACTGTGCTGGCCGCTCTGGGCTTCGCCGGTCTGTAGCGCGACGTGGCAGGCAAAGGCGTCAGGGGGTGGCCGCAACGCTGGTGCTAATGAAGCCGCACTGTTTGTGCGTGCCGTCGCAGAAGGGCTTCTCGCTCGATTGGCCGCAGCGGCACAGGAAGATCGCTTTGCCCTCTTTGGTTGCAATGGGGTTATCGTCTGCGTCGAGCAGCGTGATCGGGCCTTCGATCATGATCGGGCCGTTTCCAATAAGACTGATGGTGACATCCGCCATGGGATAGTGTTCTCCTCGTAGTTAAGTCGGCGTCCGCGCACGGGCGGCGAACCGGAACTCATTTCGACGCGAAGGCCGGGTTTTCCTTATCCGAGTCGCGTAAATCGCGTAAGTTACGCGACCGGGACGACCGTCAGTTCTGTCGGCGCATCGACATTGAGGGAGCGCACCCCGTCGGCCATGACCGTGACGATGTTCTCGATACGGACCCCGAATCGCCCCGGCAGATAGATGCCCGGCTCGACCGAGAAGCACATCCCTGTCTGGAGCGGCTGCGCGTTGCCCTGCACGATGTAGGGCGGCTCATGCGTCGAGAGGCCGATGCCGTGTCCCGTGCGGTGGACAAAGTAGTCGCCGTAGCCCGCCTCGGTGATGACCTTGCGCGCGGCGGCATCGGTCGCCTCGCCGCTGACGCCGGGCCGACCGAAGGCGCGCGCGGCATGATGCGCTGCCGAGACGACGCCATAGACATGCTTCGCGTCCGGGTCGGTCGGCTCGCCGAACGCGACGGTGCGGGTGATGTCCGAGGCGTAGTTTTCCCAGAGGCATCCGATGTCGATGATCACCATGTCACCTTTTTGCAGGCGTGTCTCGCCGGTATGGTGGTGCGGGAGGGCGGCATTCGCGCCAAAACAGACGAGGGGGCTGAACGAGGGGCGGGAGCCAACCTGCTTGATGGCGGCGAGGATCAGGTCGTGAAGCTCCAGCTCGGTCATGCCCTCCCGCAGCCAGGAGAGCGACTCGATGTAGATGGAATCGATCATATCGGCGGCGCGCTGCATCGCCTCAAGCTCGGCGTCGGTCTTGATCTGCCGGAGCGAGGCCATGATCGCGCCTGCAGGCCGGAAACTCGTGCCAGGGCAGAGCGCTTGCAGGGTGAGCAGATGCACACTGAGCAGCTCGTCATCGACCAGGATGGCGCTCTCCATGCCGATTCCCCATCCTGCCAGCAGCGTCTCGACCTCGCTCTGCCAGCCCGTATGGTCCTCCCACCCGAGCACCTGCGCTATGCCAGCGGGGGTTTCGCGGGCCTGCGGGGCGTTCATCTTCGGCACGACAAAGGCAGGCAGGCCCTCTGCCGGAACGAACAGGCCCACGAAGCGCTCGTGCCCACCCTCACGCCAACCGGTCAGATAGCGCATCTGATCCGTTCCCGCCAGCAGCGTCAGGCTCGCCCCCTCCGCCTGCATAGCCGCTTGCAAACGCGCAATCCGCCCCCCATAGTCGCTCATTCTCGTGTCCTCTCGATGGCTTAAAGCGCCCGTTTCTTGACGGTGGTTCCCTGCGGGCCGTCGCCGACTTCGTAGCCGAACGCAAGAAGGTCGTTGCGGAGGCTGTCGGAGGCGGACCAGTCTTTCGCTTTGCGGGCGGTGTTGCGGGCCTCGATCAACTCCAGGACATTGGCGGGAAGCGCCTCTTCCGGAGGGCAAGAGCGTTTGGCGATGTCGAGGCCGAGCACGGCGTCGAACTCGATCCAGAGCCGATAGCTGCCATAAGAGTTCAGCAGGCCGACGGCCTGCGGTGTCGCCAGATCGTCGTTCAGCGCATCGAGCACACGCTGTCGGGCGGACTGGTAGGCGGTCTCGTCATCGCGCAAGGGGTCGTTGTCCGGGCAGAGCGCGTAGACTTTGCGCAGGCCGGCCGTAGCGGCATCGAGCGCGGCGAGCGAGAAACTCAACTCCGAACGGTAGTGCGCCTGGAGGCAGAAGTAGCGGTAGGCGAGCGGATCGTAACCCTCATCAATGAGGGCCTGCACGCTGTTACTGGAGCCGCCCTCCGACTTGGAGATCTTGGCCTCTTTGCCGTCCTTCTTCATCAACAGGAACTCGCCATGCATCCAGTATTTGACGAACGGATGGTGTGTCGCGCACTCCGACTGGGCGATCTCGTTGGTATGATGCACGGTGATGTGATCGACGCCGCCGCAGTGGATGTCGAAGGTCTCGCCGAGATACTTCATGGACATGGCGGAGCACTCGATATGCCAACCAGGATAGCCGGGGCCCCAGGGGCTCTGCCACTGCATGAGATGCGTGGGCTTGTTGAGGAACCAGAGCATGAAGTCGGAGGGATTGCGCTTGGTCTCGTCGGTCACCACTTCGTCGCGACTGGTCTGCTGACCTGTCAGATTGAGGCGGGCCATCTTGCCGTAGTCGGGGAATTTCGAGGTATCGAAGTAGACGCCTTCGCTGGTGACATAGATATAGCCATTGGCTTCGAGGCGCTGGATCAGCTCGATCATCTCGACGACGTGCTCGGTGGCGCGCGGTGTCACCTCCGGGCGCTCGATATTTAAGCGGTCGGTGTCGATAAAGAACGCCTCTTCGTAGAACCGAGCGATCTCCCACGGCGATTTCTGCTGTTCGCGGGCCGCCAGTTCCATCTTATCGTCGCCCGCGTCGCCATCCGAGGTCATGTGGCCTACGTCGGTGATGTTCATGACATGTTCGACCGTATAGCCATTGAACTTCAGGGTACGGCGCAGAAAATCCTCGAAGAGGTAGGTGCGCAGGTTGCCGATGTGCGCGTAGTTGTAGACGGTCGGGCCGCAGCAGTAGAGCCGCACATTCGGGGGATCCAGCGGCACAAACACTTCTTTTCGGCGCGACAGCGTATTATAGAGCGACAAAGGCATGACAAGACCTCTCCTGACGAAGCAGCGATGTTCGAGATGCGTAAATTATACCAGAAACGACAGGGCGGGCCGCCCCTTAAGTTGCAGCCGCAATGTTTACCTCGCCCGGAACTCGGAGATTCACCGCTCGTATTCACTATGTAGTGTTGTATTGACATCCGGAAGGGAGCACGGGGAATGAGTACACTTCGAATGGAGACAGGGGGCGTCGTTCAGATCTGCTCTGCCTGCGGGCAGAAAAACAGAATCCCGTTCCAGCATCTCGGGAAGACCGGTCAGTGCGGCCGCTGCAAAGTGGATATCAGCCCGCCCGCCGCGCCTGTCGAGGTGTCGTCAGAACCGGATTTTCAGAAGCTGATTGCGGAGTCTCCGCTGCCCATCGTCGTCGATTTCTGGGCCTCGTGGTGTGGTCCCTGCCTGCGTGTCGCCCCGGAACTGGAAAAGGTCGCGGCCAATAATGCCGGCAAGTTTCTGGTCGTAAAAGTGAACACCGAAAACCTGCCCGCGCTCTCCGAAAAGTATCAGGTTCGTTCGATCCCCACCATGGTCGTGATCTCCGGTGGCAAAGAGATAAGCCGCACGATGGGCGCGCAGCCTGCGGCGTCTATCGAGACATTCGTCCGTGGAGCCATCCGGCCCGAAAACTAACGAGTCGGATAGGGGTCTCGACACCGCAGAGGGTATGCCGGAGTCAGGAATATATTCTGGCTAACCCGCTTATCGTCATTCCTTCGTTGAGGGCGGTATGAGGAATGAGCAGATATTTCCAGGGTTTGCCCCCATAACTCTGGGCGTGTGTTGTTGCTTCCGCGCACCATTTGATCGCGACGGCGCGCTTCGCCAACACAACCGGGTCTTCCATTGCATTGAGGGCTTTCGGCTCCAGCAGATAGATCCTATCCTCGGTTTCGGCCACAAAGTCGGGCACGTATTCGTGATGATCCGCGCCCTGCTTGTAGAAGATCTGAAATTGGCCTCTGGCGGGCTTGAACCATTTCAGAGAGTCTCTATCCAGGATCACCGAGAGAATGCGTTCGGCTTCGGAGTGGAATTTCTGAACGGAATAGAGGCAGTGGGCAAAGCCTCCGAAAAGGTACTTCGCCATGTTGGTTTTGTCGGGAGGGGAGACGTGGAAGTTCAAAGGCGGTTCCGTGGCGGACGCGGTGTAAGCGCTCGGTTTGAGTGCAGAAAATCCTTTGCTGATTTTGGTCTCATGCTCGACAGGCTCTTCCCAGTAGTGCTGCTGCATCTGCAAATGAAGGTTTTTGGCGATTGCGGTCTTGTGCATCTGCAAAACGCGACGTATCTCATCCTCTGTGAGATAGGTACGGAAATGTTCGACGGTCTGCCCTGCCAGGTCGTATAGTAGGTCAGCGTTGTCGTCGTAGGAGACATCGTTGAACTCGATGAGTTCGTAGACAATATAGTCTTCCAGCCGGGTTGCGTCAACGCCTCCCCGCCCGAAGGTGAGTATCTCCTGTTGATGCGTCCGCAGATGCTGAAGGACCATATCTTCGGAAGGAGCGTCGTATCCGAAGATGCTTACGTCGGGCGTAAAGTCCCGAAAGCCGGTTTTGACCTCCGCTTTGGGGATGACCAGAATGCGCGGTATATCGATGGTCTGCTGGATGACCAGTTCCGTCGTCGCGGCCACAATGGCGGCAAAGTCGGGCGCGGGAATGAGCGCATCCATCTCCATCTGCACAGGGCGATACTGGGCCTGAACCTCCTGCAGTATCTGCGCCTGAACATCCGGCTTTTGCAGGGATGCAACGCCGGGAAGCTTCTCCGGTCTGTTCTCCATACGGCGGATAGCCTGATAGGCGATCTGGGCGATCTCCTGCTCTCGAGGCGTGCTGAAAGCGGGCGGAGAGTCGCTTTCGGCGACCTGCATATCGGGAAGCAGGTGCGTGGGGGGAATGCCCAGGCGGATCTCCAACTGTGGCTGCGAAATCACCGTGACAGGACTTGCCGTGAGCTGCGCCGGGTCGAGGATCACTTGCTTCAGGCGAATGATCGAGTCGGGACGGTTGGCTTCGTCCACGATCTCCTGAAATTTATCGTGCGCGACGATGTTCAGACGATCGACGGCGACCACTCCGGTTCGTTTGCCGTAGGGCAGACGCAGGCCGCGCCCGATGGACTGCTCGATCAGTGTGCGCGCATTGGCGGCGCGCAGCGGCACGATGGTATAAAGGTTGGTGACATCCCAGCCCTCTTTGAGCATATTGACGTGGACGACGATCTCGATCTCGTTGTCCACGTCCTCGACGGCAAGCAGGTTCTTGACCATGGCGTCTTCATCGGCTCCGGTCTGTTTGGAATCGACTTGCAGCACTTTGCCGACATACCGGCCCTCGAACAGTTCCGACTCGATGCGCCCCACCAACTGGGTCGCGTGGTAGGTGTCCCGCGCGATGACGAGCAGAAACGGCTTCACGACACGGTTCCCGGTTTCGCGGGCATAGGTGCGCAGTTCGACCTTGATGATCTCGTGCAGACGGATGCCGTCTTCCAGCTTCAGGCGCTCCATCTCCTCGGCCGAGATGCCGACGGGGCTGAAATCCTTGCGGGTGACGACGGCAGGCTCTTTGATAAAAGGCGTTGAAGCCGTCGAAATCCTGATCCAGCAGTTTCCGAATGCCGTTGATGGTTTTGAGCACTTCGTCCTGAGCGGGCGCGGTTCCGGAAGTCTTGTACTTTGCCTGCACGATGAGGAGGCGATTTGTCGCGCGGTTAAAATGGAAAGCGTCGATCCCTCCATCCTGTTCGCCATCCGTGACCGCCTCAACTGCATCCACATCGTCCAGAGAACACATGCCTACCAGCGTATAAGCTGCCAGTGAGCGAGATAGTCTGTCCGTGTCATGTTGAGCCGTGTTCCAATGGGAGCGATTGGCGTTCTCGACTTTGGGAACGAACGGGAAGAAGCGGGCGCGAAGGGCCGCATCCACTTGCGCTATTTTTGCTTCGCGTGTCGGCATTTTCGGTATACATCTCCAGCAAAGGATCAAGTCAGAACAGTTCGGTACAGCGAACTGTCATTCCGTCTTTTACAATGTGCATTTCCGGTTTTTCCGGGCGATTGGCGCTTTGCGAGGAGAATTGTGGTCGCTGCTTTCCGAGGCTCGTACGGGCATTTTCCGTATCGGTATGCAGAACAATATAACGCTCTTTTGCAATCCTCATATCGATCCCCCAGAACTCTTTGAGCACGATCTGCATATAACGAAAAAAGCACTTCGCACTGCGAAACTGGCCGGAGTAGCCATAAGGACGATCCGACTTCAATTCGATATAGAAGATTTCGCAGGCGGGGTCGTTCTCATCCGGAATGCGTATCAGCACAGCATCGCAACTGCAGTTATGGTCTTTTCCGCTGATCATGCTGAAGAGTGGGGACATACAGACGGTGGCCAGTTTCTTCTTACCGGATTGCCCGGCGAACACTTTTCTACCGTTATCTATGTGCAAAACCAACATCCCCGGCTTGAGATTTGAGAGTGTCACTTTGCGGAGTTTGGATGACGGGTCGCTCTCTTCAAGAATAGCATGGGCATGTGTCCTTCCATCGTCTGCTTTACAACTCAGCAGTTCCTGCATCGCGTCAAGGAGATTCATGCCTCACTTAGTCTCCACATAGTCCGTGCCATAGTAGAGACTCTCTTGAATCGCGTTCATGTCATCGATAGTTTCATCGAAACTTGGCACGGCAATACCGAGCGTTGAGGAAATATCCGCTTCGCAGAGTGTCGGGACGAGCGACCTGCGCACGTTTCCGCTCTTGCGTACTCGATCCTCACGGAGCATGTAGACACGCACCTTCTGTGAATCAAGTATGTCTTTGTCCGTATAACGTGCCATTCTTGGCAGCTTATGGGGACCTTCTCCACCCGCAAAGCGCATGATCAACGTATTGAATTCTTTGATGATATAATCACTGTGCGTGGTGACAAAGACACGTATGCCGGCATTGACCAGACGTACCAGAAGCCTTGCCAGTTTGCGCTGATTGGCGGGATGCAAATTCAGTTCCGGCTCATCGATCATGAGTAATTCACCCGGCACGGCAATATGCTTGAGATAGAAACCGAGAATCACCAGGGAGCGCACAGCGCTGGAGCTTTCGCTCATCGACAAGCGTACTCCTCGCGTACCTTTCGGCAAGAAGTAGACGGTGTTGTTTTGGAGTTGGTAACTGCCCCCGATGAGATCTTCAAAATCGTTCAATATATCGGGATGGGCCTTCAATAGCTCGCTTTCTCGCGTTTGCATACCCGCAAGAGAGTTGACGAATTCTATATTGTCGTGTACCGGCAGAGGATAACTCACAGGGTACAGGCGTTCCAAAAGTTGACCGGTAGGCATTTTTCCTGCTAATTCGACAACACGGCTGTTGGCAATGTTGAGTGCCGCCTGAAATATCACGGCTCCTGTTCGTTCCGTACTGACGATGAAGGGTTTCGGAATGACCGGAGCGAAGCAGATTGCCGTCACCACTCTCGCGATCAAACTCTGATATTGAAGCCGATCGTTCGCTTCGTGGGTCTCTTCGTTCAGGGCGGTAATTGTCAGGATAGAACTGTTTTCGGGCTTCATAAAGGAGATGATGCGGCGATTAAGGTCTGAACTAAACTCGTTATAATATCCCTTTGTCAGGATGCCAGCGAAATCCAGTGCTAGAGCAATTTTCGACTTCTTAGAGAATTGAGTGGGAGCAGTCAGCGCGTTATAGAGACTATTGTGAGAGCGAAAGACCGCTCTAGGTAGAACCGCATCAAACGGTGAAAATGTGAAAAGTGGGGCATGTCCTTCGTAAGTTTGATTACCACATCCAACTTAGGAGGTTTCCATGCACCCACAACCTACATTTTGCCCTAATCTCGACTGTCCGTCAAGAGG
>JBBQPO010000006.1:0-53823 GCA_038217285.1 Chthonomonadales bacterium | reverse complement strand
GGAGAGACGAGAGTTCGTGCCTGTGGGGGACGTCATGCTGGTACTTGATTCTGTCGAAATCGGGCTTAAGGCTGTCTTGAAAAAAGGGGTGCGCTTTGCCAAGGTCATGAAGTACAGCGGCACGAATAGCGACCCCATATTGTATGTCAGTTATCTCAGGCATTAAAATCCTGGCCATAGACTCTACCGCTTTGACCACATGCGAGGTATGATCTTCCAGCGTTGTTCCATCGCTTTTAGCAAGTAGTGTCATGCGGAAACTTCCCCTCCCTATCCTCATCCACGATTACAAGATGACCATACATGGGAGCCGCCTCTTCGAAACGGTTGAAACCAACCAGGAATGCATCAGGAGAGGCATCGAACTTCAACTCGATCCCAGCGATCATATCAAACATACTGGACGTCATGGCAATCATCTCAACAGGAAGCAAGACGTCTTCGTTGCGACATAAACAGATATGCTGGGTGAACGCTTTTTCAGCGTCTGCCGGAGTAGGAAAGGCTAACCAGAGGTTGGGCTGAACCATGACCCCTCGCTTAAGAATGGAGAGCGAACGGGTCATTTGCTTACGGTCGATTTTCCAACCCGCACTTTGCGTGCGTTCTTGCTGGATATTTAACCCACCGTGTTGAAGTCGGTGCCGCACAATGCCCGTGACTTCCAGTTTCTGGCGCATACCTTCTACAATGGAAGGGGTCAGAAATGCCTGGCTGTATGTCGTTTCGTCGCGCACAGCGGTCCAGGGCTTGATATAGCCAAACGGGCCTGAATAGCAGACGACATGGAGCATTTCCTCTACTGAGTTTGTTGAGATCATGACGGCACTCCTTGACTCGTGCAAAAGCCCGTTCTGTCTTTTTCTTCAGCATGGAACGAGAGACATAAAGCGTCACTATTGAGCCGATAAAATGAAAGCGCACACCAGGAGAACGACGAGGGATTTGGGGAGACCTGCGGCCCTATCTTCGGCGAGGCGCTGGGCCGGGCGTTGCTATCGGGGCCGAATGGCCTTCCATAACGCCATTTAACCGAAGCAGGACGTTCAGCGACCATTCGGGCCGCAGGGACATTTACGTCCGTATTATATCGCGACCGGCCATTATTTGCAAGCGAGGTTTTCATACGATGGCTTCCTCTTTGCGCGAGATCGCATTAAGATCGATCATACCGAAGCCGGAGCTGTTCTTTTCGCCGAGGCCGCATTCCCAGGCGGTCTGCATGAGTTCGGTTGAACCGCTGAGGGTGAAGGGGGCGAGGGCGCCGATGATGTCGATGCTCTTGAAGGTGATCTTCTTGGTGCCGACGTGTGGGTCGCGGTCCAGGTAGGCGGCGTCGAAGGTCAGGGTCAGGCGGTCGTCGGCGGGGGGTTCGCCGTCGTGGAGCAGGCGGTATTTGTGCAGCAGGTTGTTGCGGACAGCCTGGGAGAACGCCTCGCCTTCGCAGGGACGCAGATAGCGCGCACCTCCGTTCGGCAGCGGCAGGGCGGCGACCAGAGGGGTCATACAGGTAAAGGCGGTGGTAGTGGTGGGCGTGAAGGCAGGCTGTGGAAGCGCACAGACCTCCCGGATCGTGAGGCGCAACTGCCCGACCTGTACCGTCGATCCCGCCGTCAGCAGGCCGGTCGCGCTGTGGAGCAGGAAGTCTTCCCGAGGCGAGCTTAAGAACCACTCCACCAGCCCCGGCGCAATCTGAAGATGGTCACCGACGACGCGACGCCGACCCTTCGGCACCCGCAGGCCGGAAAAGACGAACAGCTTGAACCGCTTCGCACTCGTCTCTTCCAGCGCGAAGCCCTTATCATGGAGGACACTGGAGTATTCCGCATCCGACATCCCCAGCAGTCGATAGACCAGCCCCGTCAGGAGATGCTGATGGTTCATCGGCAGCAGTCCTCCACGTTCGAGTTCGAAGCGTACAGCAAGTCGCATTCCCTTACTCCCCTCTCTCCTCCGGCGCGGGTCGGCGTCGGGATTCGATCTGTTTGGCAGTGCTCGTCTGTTGTAACCTGCCACTACAGGCGGATTCGCAGAACCGGAAAGGTACGCAGCGGTCTTTTCGAAACATTTATTTTATTGTATCCGTCCAGAGTGCAGTGAGCGTTCACTCCGGGTTCCGCGCAAAACTATTTTTGATTTTTATTTCCGGCAGAGCGGCGAAGGCTAGTCGGCGTAGAGTCGATGCAGCTTTTGCAGCTCCGCCTGGATTTCGGCGCGGAGGGAGGCGGGTTCCAGCACTTCGACTTCCGCGCCGTAGCCGAGCAGCCAGCGGCGCACCTCCTCGGTTCCGGCGACCTCCATCGAGAGCAGCAAACTTCCGTCCGCCTGCTCCTCGGTCTGCTGGCTGGCGTGGTACCGGCGTTCGCGTATCCAACGGGCCTGAACCGACGAGAAACGCACACGGACCTGCACCAACTCGTCGTCATGGCGCAGGTGGAGGCCACGCGCCAAATAGGCATCCGCATCGAAGTTTTCTGGGAGGACGAAGGCCCGGTCTCCCGGCAGCACTTTATGCTGCCGTATCCGGCCCAGCGCGAACGTGCGGATCGCCTGTCGCCACTCGCAGAAGGTGATCACGTAAGGCTCCCCTTGCCAGAAGACAAGAGAGTACGGTCGCACGATGCGATCCGTCAATTCGTTGCGGGTCGCCCCATAGTAGAGCATGTGGATACGTTGGCGATCCTGAACGGCGCGGTTGCAGTCCGCCAGCAGATCGCTGGAGATAGGATGCTGGAGATGGATCGAGCCTCGTACCCGCTCAAAACCGGCGGGCAGGGTGGTGGGGAGATAGGAGGTCAGCAGTTCGGTGAGGCGATGCACGGCATCGGCATCCGTCGCACCCAGATACTCCTGCGCGGCGAGCAGCGTCCGGCGGAGCGTGGTGGCGTCGCGCTCGGTCAGCGCCAGGAACGGCAGGACGAACGTCTTACTGGTATAGAACCAGCCGCCCCGCTTTCGGTCGGTCTTCAGGGGCGCATGGAGGCGATGCAGAAGGTAATTTCGGTCGTCGAAGGCCACACGAGGGGTCACTTCCCAGTGTGCCGCCACCGTGTCCGCGTTGGGATAACGATCCGCGCGCAGCTCCGCGTCGAGCCAAATAATGCGTTCGTGTTGAGACATGCTCTAACGTTCGCGAACGATCCCGCTATTCCTCCTCGTTTGCTCGCTTTTCCGTAAATAAATCCCTTTCCATTTTCAGACCGACAAGCACCCCCGAAAAGGTCCGATGCGTTTCCCCTGACCACCCTCCCTCCTTCCTTCCTTCCTTCCTGCCTGCCTTTTCTGCTCTTGCTTTCCTACTCGGGATGACAACCAGGGAGCGTGACCGTAACGGTCGTACCGACGCCGAGGGCGCTGTCGAAGTCGAGCGTACCGTGGTGCGCGGCGACGATGCCCTTGCAGATGGAGAGGCCCGGGCCGGTGCCGCCGGTGGGCCATGTACGGGAGGCGTCGGCATGGTACAAGCGTTCGCCGCAGTGCGTCAGGTGCTCAGGCAGCCCCCTCCTCACGAAGACACCTTTGCCTATGCTTAACGGTGGGGGTTCCCTCCCCCGCAGAGGACTTGCACCTCCGAGAATGGGCACATGCCCGGCGTACTACGATAGAGCGGGAGTATTTCTACTGCCGCTCTCTTTGGCTCGATATGGCGATGAGACATTCCACGTTAGAAACGTTTCTTCGCTGTAGGATTCAACTGACGTTAGGAGGGGGTGGGTTGTTTGCAGGCAGGACGGGAAAGCCAAAGTTAGGAATGACTGAAAAGTCAATTTGGGAAGCAATGATAGATGAACTCAGGATGTCTCCTGCTCGAAAAAGGGCATGAAACAGCGCTTGGACACTATCGCCACCACTGCAGATAGCTACGCTATCGTCGATTGAAGGACCAATTACTTGCGTCCTCGCCTGCCAATAGTCCGAAAGGTCTGGATCTGTCGAGGCGATGAAAATCAGATCCCCGATATAGACGTCTACAGGGAAAGTGGCACCATCGCCACGCGTCCAGATCATCGAACGGGTGGCAATAACAGTCTGAATAAGGGTGGGCATGTTTTTCGCTTTCTATAGAACTGCCGCTGCCGCTACTGGGGCAAGAACCAGTGCTGGGCCGACAA
The DNA here is from genome assembly GCA_038217285.1 of Chthonomonadales bacterium. Classification (GTDB taxonomy): domain Bacteria; phylum Armatimonadota; class Chthonomonadetes; order Chthonomonadales; family Chthonomonadaceae; genus JANXLO01. Next base: position 49,711 of record JBBQPO010000006.1, on the reverse strand, counting down.
GAACGACGATGCAAACTATTCCGACGATGACGACTATCGCACCGATAGTCGCTCCTGGGTGAGCTGCAATCCATGCTGCGGCCGCCGCTGCCCATGCAGAAGCTTGCGACGCGGCGCAGCCGGCCCTGCATCCGGCTGCACTCAGTTCGGCTGCCCCCCAGCAGGCCACTCTTGCCGGTACATTACGCATTCGCCGACAACCGTTTAAGTCGCGCTCATACTGTTGTCCACAGTCGAACATACACTGACCGAAGTCGAAAGCGAAAGCCTTTTCGGATGTGCCAACCAACATCACTCCTGCTAAGGAAAAGGCTGCGCCCGTTTTCAGCACCGTCGAGACGAACTCACGGCGACTCTTCAACTGATTTTCATCTTGTGGCGGGGATCCACCACACCCACAATCTTCCTCGTTTTCCAATTCATCCTCCATTAGAATTTACTACGGGTGATTTGCGTTGTCCACATCATGGGCGCATACCGCTATTCGGATTGTATATCCATCCGCTTGCAATCTGCTGACGAGAGAAAAAGGCTCGAATTATCAACCATTTATAGAGACGGTCTATTAATACAAAATAGTTCATCTGAAATATTTTTTTACGCTATCTTTTCAACGACGGTGCGGGAAGTTTCCACGCAATTGGCGTGGCCGATGGTTCCGGATCTGGAGGTAGGCCGGTGAAGTCAATGGCTGTTTGGTGCGGGTTTGAGACCTGGGCGCGGCAAGTAAAATGCCAAAATCGAGTAGGCGGAGACTTCGCTGGCCCCGCCTCCCACACCACCATACCTGCCGGTCCGCATACGGTAGTTCGCTGCACTTAACCCCCGTTGTACGATTTTATGCGCGATTTCTGATATTGATTATGCCGTAAGAACCTCAGCACTCCTGCAAACGCCTTGTAACGAGTTTCTGTTCGTCAGGTCGTTACTGTGGCGCAGGCTTCTTTCAGACCCCTCCTGGCGGAGACGCCCTTGCCTTTGCTTAGCGGTGGGGGTTCCCTCCCCCGCAGAGGACTTACACCTCCGAGAACGGGCGCAGGCCCGGCGTACTACGCATAAGGGCGCAGACACCCTCGGTGCCTGCGCCCTTATGCTCGGCGATCACTGCTGATTAGTGTGAGCGATCTGCGCCACCCTACTTATCCTTATCGTGGCGTTTTTTGCCGTTGTCCTGGTCGTCGTGCCCGCGGTGGTCGTCATTGTTGTTACCACTGTTGCCTTTACCATTGCCGTAGTTCCCGGTACCAATGTGATAGCGGTTGTTGCCGAGGGGGTATTTGATCCAGTTGGTGCCGTTTTTACCGTTATGGTTCCAGCCGTAGGCATTGCCGGGCGGATGGCTATGGTAATGAGCTTTCTGCCACTTCCGACGCGCCGCCTGACCCTTGCCCTGGTTGTCGTTGTGATAGCGACGGGCGTAATCGTCTTTCTGTCCGGCGGAGGCCGGGGCCACTGCGCCCATAGTCAGCACCGCCGCTATACTCGCTATAGCCACTCCAATGCCTATTTTGGTTTTCATAATCCTTTTTCCATTTTCGAAGGAGGTTCGGGGCGTCGTTGTCCGCAAAGCCTCCTGGCTCCTGCGACGCCAACGCCTCGCTCCTATATTCGTCAGCGGCTTATCCGAGGCCGCTTGTAGAGCAGACGGGGGGAAGGTCTCCGCAGTTCCCGCCGTATTCGTGCCTTGAGAATAACGCACTCTACTCATACCGCAAGGCGTCGATGGGATGCAGGGCCGCCGCTTTGCTCGCCGGATAGATGCCGAAGAAGATCCCAATGCCCGCCGAGACGACCACGGCCACGATGATCGCTGTCGTGCTCACGATGGTGGTCCAGCCGCCGATCTTCGCCAGCAGTATCGAGCCTGTGACCCCAATGACGATTCCGATCAGACCGCCGAGCACCGAGATGATCGCCGACTCGATCAGAAACTGCATCAGGATGTCACGCGGCGTCGCGCCGATGGCTTTGCGAATGCCGATCTCCCGAGTGCGTTCGGTGACAGAAACCAGCATGATGTTCATGATACCGATCCCACCAACGATCAGAGAGATCACGGCCACGCTGCTGAGCAGCATCGTCATCGTGCCCGTGACGCTCTGCTGGGTCTGGAGCAGTTCGGACTGACTCTGGATGCGGAAGTCGTCGTTGTCTGGGAACGGCGGCGTCAGGTGGTGGCGATTGCGCAGAAACACCGAGATCTCCTCCTGCGCCAGCGGCATCATCTCGGGTGTCTTGCAGCGGATCAGAATGTCATTGAGGAACTGCCGGTTCAATACCCGGCGCATGGCCGTGGTGACCGGAATAATAATCACATCGTCCTGATCCTGGCCCCACGAGGTCGCGCCTTTCGGAGCGAGCATCCCCAACACCTGGAAGCTCTGCCGATTGATGGTGATCGTCTTGCCGGTCATGTCGGCCGTCGCATCGCCAAGCAGATGATCGGCGATGGTCGGCCCCACCACGCAGACCTTCTGACTGCCGTCCAGCTCCTCCTGCGTGAAATAGCGCCCTTTGGCGACCTCCACGTTCTTGATATAAGGGTAGTCCAGCGAGGTGCCGATCACCTGAGTGCTCGCGTCGATGCTGCCCAACCGGATCTGAACGCCGGAATCGATCTGCGGCGCGACCGCGTCCACCGTCTTGGTAAAATGCGAGGCGATCATTTTGACGTCGTCCAGCGTGAGCCGGTTGGTGGGTCCGCCGCCGGAGGCCGCCGTGGAAGTGACCGACGTGCGCGATATGGCCGTACCCACGCGCAGACGGTTGCGGTTGGAAGAGACGGTCAGAAGGTTGGTTCCCAGCGAGTTGACGGTGTCCGTCACCTGCTTGGTCGCGCCCTGGCCGATGGCGACGACGAGGATGACGACGCCGACACCGATGATAATGCCCAGCATCGTCAGGGCCGTCCGCATCTTATTGTTCGTCAGTCCGCGCAGCGCAACGCGCAAACACTCCAGTACGTTCATGACTGCTGCCTGTCTTTCTGCTCCGCGACATCCCCGGCTGCTTCGGCATCCTCCCGCAGTGCGGAAGTCCTATCGTGATGGACGAAAGCCAGCCCGATTCGTTATCCGCAATCACCGCCGTTTCCGGTTCCCAACTGGTCGAAGGGTGCATCCCCTATTCGAACTCCAGAGTCGAGCAAGGGAACCTCACCACAACTCTCCCTCCCCCTTCCAGACGATTCTCATAGGCGACGCTGCCCCGCAGATCGTAACGCGCAACGCTGTCTATCAGCTCCATCCCGGTGTTCGCCGCAACCTGCCAGTCAAAGCCGGCCGGGAAACCGGGGCCGTCATCGCAGACCTCCAGACAGACCGTATCGGCTTCCACCGTCAGCGTCACTTCAATGTCGCTTTGCCCATGCTTGACCGCGTTGCTGACGATCTCGGAGACCAACGACGCCAGGGAGGCGCCCACGCCGACCGGCAGCCGCAAATCGTCCGCCTCGTAGCGTATGCGTCGGCCTCCCGCCGTGGACTCCAGGAGAGGAATGAGCCTGTCCAACACGACTCGACTGGAGAGAGAATCGGTTTGCGCGTCGGATTTGGCCTGCTGGGTCAGAAGATCGTGGATGGCTGCCAGGGAGCGCGTATGCTGGCCGATCCGCGTCATGGCGGCCACCGGAACGTGATCCTTCGCTTCATCCACCTGCAGCTCCACCAGAGCGCTGATAACCTGGAGGTTGTTCTTCACCCGGTGGTGCGTCTCCTGAATGGAGCGCTTCAGGCGTTCATTAAGCTCTTCGATCTGGCGTAGATGCTGCCCCCGCTCCACGATACTGACACGCAATGCGTTTTCGACACGTTTCTGCTCGGAGATGTCGAGAACCAAAGAGAATCCTTCCTTGTTCGAGTCGTCGAACAGCGCCCCTCCAATGATAATGGGCACCCGGCTGCCATCCTTGCGGAAATACTCCTTCTCGTAAGGGGAGCCGTGGCGGCGAAACCGGATTTCCGCGATGCCTATCTCGTTGCGTTCGCTCCATTCCGGCGGCGTCATCTGCTGCCAGTTCAGCAGCCCCCCCGCTAGATCCTGGCGTGTATAGCCCACCATATCGAGAAACAGATCGTTCGCACTGGTGATGAGGCTGGTATCGAGGTTCCAGTGGATCACGCCGACAACATTGGCGTCGGAAATGCGGCGCGCACGCGCTTCCGAAATCGCCAGCGCGACTTGCGCCTGCTTGCGCCCGGTGATATCCTCGGACAGCACCAGGATGTTGCGAGGCTGGCCTTCGCTGTCGTGGATCACAGAGACACTGTTCTGAACCCATATCAACGTTCCATCTTTACGGACGTAGCGCTGCTCGATGACGAAACCCGGCGTAATGCCGGCCAGCATCCGGTCGATCCGTTCCAGGGTACGCGAGCGGTCAGCGGCGTAGGAGATGCTGACGTGATCCAGAAACCGCAGATCCTTCTCGGCATAACCGGTGATCGCGCCATAGGCCGGATTGACCTGTAGAAACCTCCCCTGGATGTCTGTCAGCGCCATCCCGATAGCCGCCTGGGCGAAGGCAGTGCGAAATAGATCTTCGCCCAGGCGCAGGGCCTGGTCAGGCTCGGAATTTTCTTTGGTACCGTCGTGCATTCGTGCTGCCCTTTACCTTCCCCTGGCAAACGCGGAGATATACGGGATTGTACGTGCAAAGATACGTACATTTCCCAATATACGCTTGCGGACCTTCACGGTAGACTATCTATATCAAGTTCGTTCACGCGGGATCGTCTCCGATCTCCTATAGTCTGCAGTCAGTAAGGCATTCTCAACTCTATGAAATTTTGGCAATTCAGCTTCTTGTTCGGACTTCTCTTCCTGGTAACTTCCAACCTGGACGCGTCCGCACAACTGCTGACTTCCTACAACGGTACGGGGACAAACGCTTCGACGGGCGATGCGCTCAGCTTCGCCGCAGAATTCACGGTGCTCCATCCCGGTACCTCCATCAGTCAGTTGCAGATTAAGCTGACCAACCGCATCACGGGAACAAATACGCGTGGAGACCTGTTAAGCGGCGTGTTTTTCGATCTTTCCGGAGTAACCAGCAGGCCCGCCAACGACTCGACAGGCGTCACGACCGCCCTGGTCGGAACCCCAGACAGTGGACAGAAGAGCAAACTTACGCATGGCGCCGACGGAACCGTACCTTTGGATCAGACGGTGAACGGATCCTTTGCCTTCGGAGATTTCCGAGCCCTCACGAGTACCCAACACAACTATGGCGTCAACTCGACAGGATACTCCAACAGCGGGGCGACGCCGGAGTACTCTTTCAGCGGATTTGGACTCGGCGGTGGCGCCGACGATTACACCATCCGTCCGAACACCGCCAACAACATCAACGGCAACGACATACTGGTAATTAATAATGAAGTGCTGCTCACCCTCAGTGGTTTCGGCAGTGGCCTGGCTTCGACGTCCCAGCTCTCCAACGTCTACTTCGCAGTCGGCTCCGGCGCGCAGTCGGTAGGTGGGGTCAACAAATATATCACGGTACGAGCCGCCGCGACCCCCGAACCGGGAACGGTCGGTATGCTCATCGGGCTCGCCGTATCCGGCGCCTACTGTATCCGACGCCGTCGCCGCAAGAAAAGCTAAATCCCGAGCCGCCTCCAACAGCCTTCCCGCCTCATCAGAATGAGGTGGGAAGGCTTTTTTGTTGCCGAGAAAATGGGCTACCGTAAACCGTCCTCTGGTGATCGCCTTAGTTTTTGTCAGGGAAAAGTCGCGGGTTGAGGATATGAAGCTGTTTTCCGGCCGCAATGACCGACGGGGCATATTGCGAAGATTTCTCCCCGAGAGGCAGAAAAGCGCTATAGGCTTTGATGGCCTCTCCAGAATGCCCTAGCTTCTGCTCCGCTCGCCCCAGGTTGAAGTACGCCTCCGCATACAGGTTGTCAAATGTCGTCGCTTTGCGAAACGCCGTCGCGGCGGCAGGAAAGCGCTTCAGGCTGTAGAGGAGGACGCCGTAATTGTTATTGGCCTGTGCATTACGGGGATTGAGGTCGATGAAGATAGAATACTGTTCCAGCGCCGCGTCTGTTTTCCCCTGAATCAAGAGGGCATTGGCCAAATCGTAGTGCAGAGGCGCTGTGTCGTGACTATACCGGATCGCGATGCGATACTGTAAGACGGCCTCGTCTATCTTACCCTTCGCCACCAACAGTCGGGCAAATTCCGCGTGAATATCGCCCGATTCTGGACCGAGAGCCGTCGCACGATAGTACTCCAGTACGGCGTCCTCCGAATTGCCGTACTGCATCCAGAGAACGGCGAGATCTCTATGATAGATTGCGTTCCCAGGTTCGCAGCGAACAGCTTCCTCGAATTCGTGGAGCGCTGCATCCCGGTTTCCCTGCTCCAGAAACACGTTGCCAACGCCATGGTGCGCCTGAGCGGAGTCCGGGTCGTACTCCAGCGCTTTTCGATACCAGAGAAGGGCTTTTGGGAACTGAGAACCGAAACAGAGTTCGTTGCCCCGTTCGACATACTGCAAGGTTTTCGCTCCTCTTATGCCGATCCATAGCCCGCTCACCCCCAGAAATAACAGCGGCCAGAAGGCCCATTCCAGTACCGGATGCGGCTTTCTCTTTACCTCAAATACCCCATCTGCAGACTCGTCGAACTCCTCTGCGAAGGTGTTCCAGCCGTGCTTGGGCCGCAGACGACGGCGCAATCCCAGAAAGAGCGGCACGATCAGCAGAAGCAGTGACAACACGCCAACGCCTATTTCAGCGCGCACCCAGGTCCAGGTATTATGGATACTTTCGGCCATGTCTCTTCCTTCCAACAACAGTGTAGACTTCCGGCTTCGTCTGCTCCCGTATTTTACCCGCTCCTATCCAGGAATGAGGCCGTAGAGCCGTTGACGGGCACCGAGATATACGGGATAACACGCAGTAACTTACGTAGTTTCCCTTATAGACAGACGGTATCGGCGATGGTAGAATATAGTGAAGCAGAAAGTTGTAATAGCCACAGGACGGAAATTGAGGGAGGGAACGTGATCCCTATGAAGACGATTATTGTCGATGACCATCCGCTCGTACGCAAAGGACTGCGGCTTTTAATGGAGTGTGAACCACAAGTCGAGGTCATTGGCGAAGCGGGCAATGGCCTTCTGGCGCTCGAAGCTGTGCATGCCCTCTGTCCTGATCTCCTTCTGTTGGATATCAATATGCCGGAGATGAACGGTTTGGAAGTGCTGCGCCACCTGCGGGACGAAAAGAACGCGGTTCAGATCATCATTCTCTCCAACCATTCCGACAGCCAATATGTAGAAGCCGCCCTCAAAATGGGAGCCAATGGCTACATAGGCAAGGATTCCGGGTTCGACGTCCTGATGCTGGCCATTCAGTCCGTTCGCGCGGGCGCCCTGTACGTAGATCCGAAGATTGTACGCAAAGTGGCCTGATCGCCCGGCGTCCGGCGAATGTCCCTGCAAGGCCCCGTTGAATCTGTCTCAACGGGGCCTTTATGGTGCGCGGATTTAGGGAAACATCATGGTGTCGGCCTGTTCGGAGACACATGGAACCGATCAAAACGCGCGCGATCCGCTTCGGAGAGTTGCGACGAGGGCTGCGGCGCGGCGGGCAGTCCGACATCGGGCGTCTCGTTGAAAATACTCAGCATCGGAACGGCCAGAGCATCGCCGCGATGCAGTGGCGAAAGCCCCAGGATGAGTTCGATGGTTCGAAGCAGGCTGAGCTGATCGTAACGGTCATGGACTACCATGCCGCGCTTGACCGACGGCCCGATCGCGAGGGCGACGGTACGGGTGGCGTCGACATGATCCGGCCCGTTCTGGGCGTCGTCTTCGGTAACGAGAATCAGGCTCTCGTTCCAGATCGGACTGTTGGCAATGGTCTCGACGATGCGGCCGAGGGCGGCATCGTTCTGCGCGACCAGTTGGGTCGGAGGGAGCGGAACCGTGGCTGCGCCAGCGGTGTGGTCGTTGGGCAGCCAGAGATAGTGGAGTTGGGCCACTTTACCCCGCGCTAACTGTTGTTCAAAATCGACTTTCCACGCCTGCGCCCGGTCCAGGTCGGAGACGCTGAGGTCCCACGAACGGTACGCGAACGGATAGCGAGCCAGATACTCGGCAAACCTGCGTTTCAGGCCGGGTTGCGCGGCCAGGGCCGCCGCCAGGCTCTGGTCGCCGCAGAGAAACTGGGAGAGCGGCTGCACGAAGTCCGGATTGTCCAGTAGCTTCCGCGCGGCGGGCGCGGTCGTGGCCTGCCCCGCGTAGGTGTGCGCGAACTGGTAGAAGGCGTTGCCCCGGTCGGCCTGCGAGGAGAGCGTCATCATCTGCGCGGAAAATTTGTGGGCCATTTCGCTGTCGGGCCCGAAGGTCTCCTGAATGATCTTGTAGCCGCGGGTATAGAGGAAGTAGTTTTCGCCGTAGATGCGGTAGTCGACATGACGCGCGTCCAGGGCATCCCACAGGTAAGACGGTGAGGTGACGGCGGGCACGGTGCCGAACGGGTAGCCGCGGTACTTGCCGGAGTAGGCCGCGTTGCCGAGCCACTCCAGAAACGGGCTGGCGTAGCCGCTGGTCGTGAAACTGTGCCCGAGAACGCTGATCTCGCCGTCGGCATAGTAGTTGTCGAGGGTGACGAACTCGTGGGCCAGCCGGTGCGCGTTGGGCGTTACCTCCTGTCCGAACAGGGTCAGCGTGGGATCGCCGTTCGCGCCGGCGATGTCCCCCATCACCTGATCGTAGGTGCGGTTCTCGCGCACGATATAGAAGATGTGGCGGATCGGCAGGTGCAGACCGGTCGCCGGACTGAACAGCGGAGATCCGGCGTGGACCTGTTGCGTCCATGTCTTCAGATTCGCATCGATCTCCTGCCGTGGGAGAGACGCCAACGCTCCCTGCAGCAGGGTCAGGACGTAATCGGGTCCGCCGCGACCATCCGACCCCGGCTGCGGGCCGCGCGGGTTGGGCCTGCGCGCACGGATGCCCTTGGCGCTGAGGGCGAAGAGACGATCGTGATCCAGGAGCACTTTCGTCGGGTACCATCCGGTGGGGATGTCTCCGAGATGCCGATGGGTGCGAGTGTCCACGACGGCGATGGCGTTGAGGTTGGCCTCCGTAACATAGAGGCGGTCCCCCTGGACCGCGCAGGAGGTCGGCGCGCCTCCGAAGCGGGTCCTGGCACCGCGCAGATTGAGGGTAGCGATGACCCCATCCTTTCGGGTGTCCAGCACCGAGACGGTGTCGTCATTGGCATTGACGACATAGAGACGATTGCCGTCCGAGGCGAGCGCCTGGGGCGAACGCCCTACGGAGACGGTTTTGAGCCGCCTCAACTGCGGTGAGAACACCTCAACCGTATTCTCGCCTTTCACGGCGACATAGAGTTTGCCATTTGTCAGGTGAAGAGCATAGGGAAAGTAGCCCGTCGAAATTTCCTGTTCGACCGCGCCGGTCTGCGTGTTCAAGATCGCCAATCGACCCTGCGTAAACTTACCCGTCGCAAAATCTTCGGGCGTGTCGGCGGCAACCAGATAGGTGACCGCCAGATGAGTCGCGTCGAGCGCAGACAGCGCGCCCGTATACCCCCCCACGGAATAGGTGCGAACGACCTCGAAGCGGCTGTTGACCCGAATCACCTGCTTGCTGAAGCCTCCGCTCAGATAGAGGTCGCCGTCCGCTCCGACCTGCGCGGAGGGGAAGAGGAAATCGACGTGGAGGGTCTGGGTGACCGTGTTCGTCGCGGGATCGATGACAGAAACCTCCGGTCTGTCCTGCCCGGTATAGTAGCCGGTATTGAGGACCACGATATGTCCGGCGTAGGCGATGGCCTCGTAGGGAAAGCGCCCCACCCCGACGGACGTACCGGCTGGAGCGAGCCGCCAGCCATTCGGCAGCGTAAACTCCGCGACGCCCGTCTGCACCGTCTTCTGAGCCCGTGCTATTCGATCTTTCACCGCTGCATAGGGAGTGCCCTTGATGCTTTCCCATAACTCGCGGTTCAGGCGCTCCTCGTCGGCGGGATCGTCCGGATCTACGGGTGTCGTGTGTACCGGCGGCGGCGTCATCGGCGGGGCAGCATGGCTCACGCCGAAACCACAGATCAGACAGCAGACGAAAAGAGTGAAAACCTTTTGCATACAGGAACTCCCTTGGAATGTTCAGTGGCTCTCATTGTAGCCGAAAAATCGAGGGTGCGTCTGCAGGATTTCGATGGTAGGCAGTGGAATAGGGCCAAACCAGAGAAAGAGGCTTGATGCTTATGGATTGTCCAACATGCGGAGCTGCACTGTTGTCGTCGGCACATGAGTGCGCGCCATGCGCCGCTAAGGCTGCAAAGGCCCTGGAGCCACCAAAGCCCTGGAGTGAAGCGCCTGCCGACTCCCCGAGGCGACCGTTCGCCCAGATAACTCCCTATTCCGGCCCGTACCCGCCGCCATACGTGCAGATCTCTTCCTCCGAGCGCCAGCCTGGTCCGGTCAATATTCTGTCCAAGTGGATCGGTCTGGTGTGGTCCGGGGTCATCCTGATCTGCATCCTCCTCGGATATTCGAGCGCCAAGACAGACCACCTGGGCGACACGGGCAACGTGAACTGGGCCAATATCAGTCTGCCGGTCTGGTGCGTCCTCTGGGCTGTCATCGTGGTTCCGGCGTTCTTTATCTATCGCGCCACCCGCCCGCAGTCTTGAAACGTCCGTAGCAGGGCGTTCCGTTCGCGCCGGGACAGTTTGCGATGGGCCATGAGGAATCCGTGGCGCCAATCAAATTTGAATCGTCGATTTGCAAGGAGAAACGATCTATGTCGATCTTACCCCAGGCGCTCGCCCGCCCGACCGTCGGACTGCTCGCAGCCATCGTCCTTCTGGTCTGTTTCACGTTAGCCTCCACTCCGTCGGAGGCTGCTGAAACGCCCGGTCTTTGGCCCCTCGCGAAGGCGGAGCGGTGGCAGCAGAAACATGGCTGGCTGGTGGGATGCAATTTCTCACCGTCCTACGCGATCAACGAACTGGAGATGTGGCAGGCGGACACTTTTGATGTGGCCGCCATTGATCGTGAACTCGGATGGGCCGAGTCGCTCGGATTCAATTCGATTCGCGTTTTTCTGCACAATCAACTCTGGGACCAGGACTCCAAAGGGTTTCTGAAGCGGATGGACACGTTCCTCGGAGTAGCCGACAAACACCACATTGGAGTCATGTTCGTACTGTTCGACAGTTGCTGGGATCCGTTCCCGAAACTGGGCAAACAGCACGAGCCCCGGCCTTTCGTCCACAACTCCGGGTGGGTGCAGGCGCCTGGACAGGAGATCCTCAAAGACCCGGCCCGCTACGACAGCCTGAAACCGTATGTCGTCGGCGTACTGCGACAGTTCCGAAACGATCACCGCGTTCACGCCTGGGATCTCTTCAACGAGGCCGACAATACGAACAACAACTCTTACGGCAAAGTAGAGATGGCGGACAAGCCGGCCCATGTGCTGGCTCTGTTGGAGAAAGTCACGGCGTGGTCGCGGGAGGTCGGGCCGTCGCAGCCCCTGACGGTCTGCGTCTGGTTCGGGGATTGGGACGATCCGCAGAAGCTCACTCCCATGCAGAAGTTTTCGCTGGACAACTCCGATGTCATCAGCTTCCATAACTACGGCCCGGTCGCGGACCTGCAGAAGCACATCGAACAACTGCGCCGCTTTCATCGGCCCATCCTCTGCACCGAATACATGGCCCGCCCGAACGGTAGTCCGTTCGATCCGAACCTCGGTTATATGAAATCGCAGGGGGTGGCGGCGTACAACTGGGGCTTCGTCTCCGGTAAGACGCAGACGATCTATCCCTGGGACTCCTGGCAGAAGGCGTATACCGGCGAGCCACCAGTCTGGTTCCACGACATTTTCCGGCCGGACGGCGCGGCCTATCGTCCGGAAGAGGTCGCTTACATCCGCTCTGTCACCGGCCACAACGCCAAACCATAGGCACCAACTCTCTCGCAGCCACACGGCAGGCGAGCACGAAACAGAGCCCGGATACTCGCGTCAAACGGCCATCACGGCTCCGAAGAGAGACTCTTCGGAGCCGAGATTCATGCGCTATTGTTCGCGCTGCTTGCCCTCTCTACTCGTCGGTGAGCAGAATTTTGAGTTTTGGATCGGCGAGAACGGCGGCAAGCGTGGTGGGTTTGCCATCGACATGAAGGGTCTGTCTTACCAGACGGATGCCATGACTATAATCGACATACGTGTCACGGTGGACGATGGTGAGCGGTTGGATCGGGCTGCCATCGAGCTTGTGCCAGCCGTAAATGGCCACGCGATTCGGCTTTTCCAGCAGGCGAACCGACTGGACGACATCCTTCTTGATACCGGCGACCAGCAGGCCCAGCGGTTTCCCGGAGCGTTGCGTTTCGAGGATCGCGTTATGCTCGAGAAATGTCTTCACAGCTTCCCGGCTTTCGGTCATCGGGCGCGGTTCCAGCTTGACTTCCGCCTGCACATAGATGGCATCGACCATCTTGCGGGTGGGCAGCGCACAGCCGAATCGCGTGGCGATCACGAGGGCGGTCATTGGGGTCAGCGGCGTCCGAACGAAATCGTTGTCGTTTCCCACAGCCAGATAGTCGGGCATGACGTCGAACGCCGCGCTGTGCGTGACGCCTGCGCTATCGACAGCTTCGACGCGGACCGATTTAAAGGCGCGCAGGAATTCAGGCAGGTTGCCGTCCTCGATCTCCTTCAGTAGGATCGTCTCACGCTCGGCGACGGCCAGATCGGCAACGCGGCCCATGACCGCCTGCCCGCCCGCAGAGTCTTTCGAACGCGTAGGAATCGCGCTGGATGGCCCTGAGATCGGCAGGGTTGGCTCTGCCGCAGGCTGCACCCACCTGGAGTAGGCTCTTGGCCCACCGAAGACGCCCCACCCCTTCTCTTCCGGCGTCCCGTAGGTCAGCGCCATCAGGAGGCCGTTCATTTCGCCGACGAGCGCCGTATGCAGGATCTTATTGGTGGGATTGGTGTGGATCAGGAAGAGACTGCGGGCGTCCTGGCTCTCATACCGGTCGAACGCACCCTGTTTGGTGTGAGCAAACGGCGCCTGCTTGCCGAAAGCCGCCAACATACGGTGCGACGCGCGGAAGGTGCCGCCGTCCGGCTCTACCACCGGTTTGCCGTCGATTTGGATATTCCGGTCGTCGTAGGCGACCACGACGAGGCGATGGCCCGGCGCGGCCCCCAGCCAGGTCTGCAGTTTTGCTCCGTGACGATCCTCGTCCGAATAGGCATAGTTCGCATCCAGAAATGCGATGCGTTCGACATAGTCCGGAATCGCTTCGCCCCCGTTCAGAAAGCCGACGAGGAAGCTTCCGCCTCCGCTGTGCCCGGCCAGAGTAACGCGAACGGGGACGCCGGGAATTCGTTTTCGCGCCGAATCCACCAGGTTGCGTATCAGCGCGGCGTTGTCGGGATGTTTCTGCCGCCACGCTGGCCAGCTCCGACCGGTCGCCTCCACACAGACCAGCACCAGGTTCTCACGAGCGTCCAGTTCGCGCAGGCGTCGGCACTGCGCGGCAATATGTTGAATGTCGAAATGCCAGTCCGTCCCCGCAATGAGCGCCGAACCCATCGTCTGCTCGATGGTATTGCCGTTGGGCGTCGCGAAGAAGACGAGGCGCGTCGGTCGCGCCGGATCGAACTGTTGCGGTGGTGGCGCATTGTAGAGCATCCGGACTCCGGTCGGCGTCGTCTCTTCCGCCACCTGCTCTCCAAACCAGGGGCTGGCGTGGAAACCAGGCAGCGCCCCGGCAGCGGGGGGGGTGTTTCCTCCCATCTGGCAGGCGAGGAGCGTGGTGGCAGCCACCGCAACGAGCTGGAGGAGAGCAGAGCGAACCATACCTTAAGACTCCTTCTGAAAGGGCGGGAGGCGAGCAACCCCGTTGATGACCTGGGGCACGTCGAAAGAGGCAGATACCTCCCTCCTGTCGGCAGTGTGCATGCGGTCACACATTTTACATGAGCATCTTCACAGGGTAAAAAGTGAACTCTGCCATAGAGGCCGCGTCTATCCCACCAGAGACGGCGATACGGCAAACAAACAAAATACGATGCCGAACACAACAGAGTCGCTGCCCTCTCGAACCGATGAAAAGCAAAAGCACAAAGGAGCTGCTGCCATGAAAAACCGAATCTTCGCTACTACCGGGCTCATCGCCCTGATCGCTTCCACCTCCGCCTTTGGCGTACTCGCCCAGGGCACGACGCCTGCCCCGCCTCCTCCCGGTGGACATCCGGGCAAGGGACGCGGCCACCAGGAGCGCCATCCCGAACTGCGCAAAGCGGGGCGCGAACTCGAAGCCGCACTGCGCACCCTTCAGAGCGCCCAGCACGACTTCGCCGGGCATCGTGAGACGGCGATGGACCTCACCTCCAGGGCGATCGCGGAACTGAAGTTGGCGATCCAGTCCGACAAAAAGTAACGTTCAAGAGGCAACGTTAAGCGGAGCGGGATAGACTATCCCGCTCCGACTGGTAACGACAACTGCAGCCAGGGAGCAGATCGATCTGCTCCCTGGCTGTCTGCATTCCGGCTTCAACTGGCTTCGGCCCATTCGCGCCGAGTCTGCCGAAAATCGGCCATGATCTCCGCCTCCAGGCTCCCTCCTTGGATAGAGTCCTGCCCGGCGTTTTTCGTTACGTACTCCGGGAGGTACAGTGGCGTCCGTTGCCGAACGATCCGGATCGCCTGTAATAACGCGGCGAAACCAGCCGACTTGGCGACGAAAGCATCGGCACCCAAACGCAATGCGGCTGCGATGTAGATCTGTTCGCGATGATTCGATAGAATGATGATAGCGAGTGTATGCTTTTCATCGCGCAGATACTGCAACACCTCCAGACCGTTCCTCTCCGGCATCGTGATGTCGAGTATGAGCAGATCAGGCTGCAGGGTCTGCACGGCCTCGATGGCCTTCAGGCCGTCGGCAGCCTCGGCGATCACGTCGAGGTCGAGGTCGCGATCCATCAGCAGGCGCAAGCTTGTGCGGATTGCTGCGTGATCGTCGGCGATAACAATTTTTAGTGGCGACATCTCCGCTCCTTTCGAGGATCTGTCCCGCGCATCGCGGTCCCAATCTCTGATCGACAAGGTCTTTGTCGAACCGTCATGGGCTTCCCCTTCACGCAGTACGCTTACTGCCCGCGTGTCCATGTCTTAATCTTATATTCTTCCTCCCTCACGAACAGTCCTCCTACAAGGGTGCAAGTCCCAGGCTTTTTTTGTTTTGGAGAGTATGGGTTCAAACATCCGGAAGTATGCGTTTTTAGCGGCACATCTACGTAATTATACGGATGTCATAGACGGCTGCCCAAGGATATACTAGGGATAGTTTAAGGTACTTCCGACTTACACCGACGACCAGAACAGGAATTAGAACTGATGCAGTCTTCTCCTAATGTAGATCCCTCCAAGCCGCTTTTTATCCGACTCAATCCGGGAGCCGCTGCTCTCGTCATCGGTGTCCATCTCTTATTCGGGCTTATGCATACGCTTTTCGCCTGGTGGGTCGCGCGGACACCTGATCGGGAGCAGGACACTACCGTCACCTCCTCGGGTTCCAAATAACGTGTGCCCTCCATACCCGCATCGATTCGGAAATCAGCGCGCCGTTCCTGCAGAACAAGGCCGCACCGCAGGCCAAAAAGCATGCTTCCGCAGAGGAGTAGACACATTTTCCCTGTTCTTTCGTAAAAGTAAGGCAGAAAGAGCATAAATCGGCAGGAATTCGACTAGTCGGCGCGGAACGGGCATGTACTCATTCCCAAGGAGGTGCTCGATATGGAAGCGTACTGCATGAAGTGCAAAAAGAAGCAAGAGATGAAGGACCCCCAGGCGACGACTATGAAGAACGGCAAGCCAGCGACGACGGGTACCTGTTCGGTCTGCGGCACAAAACTCTTTAAGATCGGTAAGGCCCCCGAGTAGTAGTCCGGATGCCGACACGTTCCAAAAAGGCTGCGTTCCTAGAACTAGGAACGCAGCCTTTTTGGATGTCGCGGCCTGGAAACGCGCTGTTACTTCCCGATGGTGAGTTCGTTGCTCACCTTGTAGGCCTTGTGCATTTTGGCGAGTTTATGGGCGGCAACGCTACCGGCGTGCGCCTTCATAGCCTTGCTGTAAACATGGCCCTTGAGCCGCAGTACATAGTCCTTCGTATCGACGTCGATCAGGTTGCGCTTATCGTTAAGCTGGCCGTCCGCGACGATCGCGGCCTTGACTTTTGGCGTAATATGGACGGCATCCGTAGTGTCTCGCAGCCCCTCCTTCATTTTGTGGCCCAACCCCTGCCCCTTGTAGGCGATCTGCGTGACCGATACATTTTCGCTCCGGTCACGGTTCGCACCGGAACAGCCAGACAGTCCGCCTATCGCCAGCAGAGCCGCCCCCAACCCTACGGATGACAATTTCATCGTTTTCTCCTTCGCACGGTGATCAGAGTGCCTGTCCAGCGGCGCTCGCCACCGGGTCACGCAGTAGACTGCGCCGCAGTCCGGTTTGTTCCGCTGCCCTGCCTCCGACAAAACGGAAACGAGGATCGAATGCTGGAAAACAACGGAGTGAAACCCGTTTAGGAGGTTGCGGAGGGCGACGACTCTGGTATGGTAAACAGGAATGTACTGCCTTCACCAGGTTCGCTCTCCACCCAGATCCGACCGCCGTGGGCTTCGACGACCATTTTGCAGAAGGTGAGGCCGAGGCCGGTCGAGGTCGTGCGTCCAGCCAGACGGGTTCCGACCTGACCGAACTTCTCGAAAATACGAATGAACGCTTCGGGCGGGATCCCTTCTCCGGCATCTTCGATCTCGAAAGTGAGCGGCTCCCCGATGCACGGGACGCGCACCCGGAGCGTGATCCGCCCACCGTCGGTCGTGAATTTTATGGCGTTGCCCAGCAGGTTGATGAGCACCCTTCGCAGTTTCTCTTCGTCCGCCGATAGTGGCAGCAGAAGGGCGGGAACGTCCTGCTCGACCGTCAGACCCTTGTCCTGAATTAACGCGGCGACCTGCTGTATAGCGTCCGTGATCAGCGCGGCCACATCGATCTCCCCATAGTCGAGCGTCAACTGCCCCGCCTCCAGCTTACTGATATCGAGCAGGTCGTTGACCATACCCAGCAGCGCCTCACCGCCGGTCACTCCCAACCGAAGGCACTCCTGCTGGACAGGGTTGAGGTCACCGGTCACCTCTACTGTCTGCAGTCCGAGCAACAGCGAGGTTAGCGGAGTGCGGAGGTCGTGAACGATCATGTTTGTGAGGCTGTCCCTCAGATTTTCCGACGTCTGCAACTGCTTATAGCGGTTGTCCAGTTCGTCCCACAACTGCTTCTTCTCCAGGGAGGCCCGGACCCGAGCGCGCAGCAGCGCCGCCTGAAACGGCTTCGGCAGATAGTCTTCCGCGCCAGCATCGATGCACCGCACCACACTCTCCATGTCGTCGATCCCGGAAATCATGACGACGGGGATGTCCCGAAGCTGCGGATCCAGTTTGATCTGGTCTAGCACCGTATAGCCGTCCATCTCCGGCATGACCACGTCCAAAAGGACCAGGTCGAAGCGTCGGCTCTGGAGCAGGCGCAGGGCCTCCTTGCCATTGCCCGCCTGGGTGACCCGATGCCCGAGCTGCCGGACATGGCGTTCCAGAGTCATCCGGATGGTAGCCATGTCGTCGACGATCAACACCTCGCACGGCGCCGACCGCAAGGCCTTCGCCGGAGAACGCGATGGAGAGGATTCCGATGCCCCGGACGTCGGCTCACTCATCGCCCACACGCAGTTCGTTCTCGAGCGCCCGGCAAAGCTGTTCGAACAGAGCCTCCGCCTCCGGCAAGAGCGCGGCGGCTCCTTCCACGGCACCTGTCCGGCCTATCTGCTCCAGTCGGGCACAGGTCGCCGCCAGACTGCTCCCACCCATCGTACCGGCCGCGCCGCGGATACCATGCGCCACCTCTGCCAGGCGCACAGCGTCTCCACGCTCGACCGCCGTGTGCATCACGTCCAAGCGCTCACGTACTTCCGACTGAAAGATGGCGGTCAGTTCTGGTAGAATATCGCGCATCGACTGCAGCTCGGCCAGCATCACCGGATCGATAATGGACATGGCTGACGGCGTCTCGACGGTCGGAGATGGCTCGGGCGGCGGAGTGGCGTCTGTGGCAGTCGAGGTCGGCATTTCCTGCCGCGACCGGTCTGGGTGGCGATCGCGGGCCCATTCGCCGGATCGGGTCAGAGCGCCGCGCAAGGTGACAGGATGAATTGGCTTGGCCATATAGTCGTCCATGCCAGCCCTCATACAGGCCTCTTCATCTTCCCGCATCGCGTTCGCCGTGAGGGCGACAATTCGGGGCTGGCGCTCCGCTGGCAGATCGCGACGGATTCTGCGAGACGCTTCCAGACCGTCCATTTCGGGCATCTGCACATCCATCAGAATGAGGTCGTACGCCTGCCGGTCCAGCGCCTGCAAGACTTCCAGGCCGTTGGCAGCGCTATCCGCGCGATAACCGAACTTGCCTAGCAGTATCTGCATCAACTTTTGATTGACGGCGAGATCCTCCGCCATCAAGATCCGCAACGGCAGACGCTGTCCCAGCGTCGCGTCGAAGGGAGAAGTCGCGAGATGGGCATGCGGGTTCGGAGGAAGCGCCGAAAAAACCTGGGCCAGCACATTGTAGAGATGGGCCTGTTTGATCGGCTTGGTCAACATCGTGCGGAATCCCGCGCCTTCGAACTCGGCCGCCCGGCGCGTCACGGAGCTCAGTCCGATCAAGGGCATGGTGTCCGGTCCGCACTGCTGGTGGATCTCCCGTGCCAGCGCGATACCGTCCATATCGGGCATCTGAATATCGAGAATCGCGATGTCGAACCGCTCGCCCCGCTGCAACTGTTCCAGCGCCTCCTCTCCGCTGGCGCTCTCCTCGGAGATCATGCCCCAACTTCGTGCTTGCAGGGTCAAGATCTGGCGATTGGTAGGATTGTCATCGACGATCAGCAGACGTCTCCCTTCCAGATGCAACATGCCCGGTTCCGGGGCGACATGGACCGGCGGCGCAATATCCACAGGAAGAACGACGTGAAACGTCGATCCCTGGTCGGCGACGCTCTCGACCCAGATGCGGCCCCCCATAATCTCACAGAGGCGTTTGCAGATCACAAGGCCTAGCCCGGTTCCTCCGTAGCGGCGCGTCGTCGAAGAGTCCACCTGGCTGAACGAGTGGAACAGGCGATCCATGCGGTCCGCCGGGATGCCGATGCCCGTATCGCGCACTGTAAAGTGCAGCTCGCAGCGTTCGGTGGTCAGGGGTTGACTGTGCAGGGTAAGGATGACTTCGCCACGTTCGGTAAACTTGACGGCATTGCTGAGAAGATTGACCAGGATCTGCCGAAGGCGGGTGACATCACCGCGCACCGCCTCGGGCGTATCCGGCTGCAGCACATACGCAAGTTCCAGGGATTTCTCTGCCGCACGGTTGGCGACCAGGTCCAGAGAGGCCTCCACGACATCGCGCAGATCGAAGGGCTGGTGTTCGAGCTCCAGTTGACCGGCCTCAATTTTAGAGTAGTCGAGAATGTCGTTGATAATCGTCAGCAGCGCGTCTCCACTGTCTTGGATGATCTGCGCGTACTCCCGCTGCTCAGGGGACAGGTCGGTATCCAGTATCAGTCCCGTCATCCCGATCACCGCATTCATCGGCGTTCGGATCTCATGGCTCATCGTTGCCAGGAACTGGCTTTTGGCGACGGTCGCCGCCTCTGCCTTCTCCTTCGCTTCCAGCAGTTCGTATTCCGCCTCTTTGCGGTGCGTGATGTCGATGAGCAGACCGTCCCAAAGGATATCTCCGTTCGCCTCCCGTTGAGGGCGTGACGCTCCTTCGATCCACCGATAGAGGCCCGACGGGTGATGGAGGAAACGTCCGGCCCATTGCCAGGGTTCCATCGTCTGTGCCGACTCCGCGACGGAACTTTCGAAGGTCTTGCGATCCTCGGGATGAATGATGTCGATCAAGAGGAGCGGGTTCGCGATGATTGCCGCCGGTTCGATGCCAATAAGTTCTCGGGAGCCATCGCTGGCAAAAGGAAAGGCGATCAAGCCATCCGGATGCAAGACGAACTGGTAGACCATACCCGGAACGTTAGCAGCGATTCGATGATAACGTGCTTCGCTTCGCCGGAGCGCGTCTTCGGTCTGTTTGCGCTCCGTAATGTCGCGCAGATAGCCGGTGAAGAGCGGTACGCCCTGAACCCGGACGAAGGTGATCGTCAGTTCGACAGGGAATTCGAGTCCGTCCGCGCGCAGCGCAGGCAGTTCGATCCGCGTATCGATCACTGGCCCCTCGCCCGTCGCGAGATAGTGCGCCAACCCGCGCCGGTGGCTCTCCCTCAGTCTCTCCGGAATGATGATCTCCGCCAGTTCCCTCCCCATCACCTCGGCCCGACGGTGCCCGAACGTGCGTTCTGCAACGAGATTCCATTCGATGATATGGCCCAGGTGATTCATCCTGATAATACAGTCGAGCGCTGTATCGAGGATCGCGCCCTTATGCGCCTCACTCCGGCGGAGCGCCTCCCGGACGCGGCCACGTTCCACCGCGAATCGAACCGCACGCAGGAGCCGGTTTGCATTGAGATCGCCTGTGACCAGAAAGTCCTGCGCTCCGGCCCGCATTCCGTTCTGCGCAAGCGCATCGTCGTCGATGTCGGTTATCAGCACGACTGGCAGCACAGCGGAGAACTCGGGAACGGTTTCCAGGGCCATCCGCGCACCGACATCGGTCGCAGCGATGCCCAGCAGGAGAACATCGGGCGTCGTTCTCTTCAACAGATCGATCCCCACGCCGAGGTCCGGACAGAGTTCGACCAAAATGGAAGACCCTTCTGCCTCTCGCAGTAGGGCGTGAACACGTTCACTTCCCACCATACGATTGGGCAGAAACAGCAGGCGAATAGGTTCTGAGTTTGACATAGACATTTGATTTTAGGCGAGGCGTTGCGCAGCGATTACGGTCAGTCCGCCGGGAACGACATCCAGACGCACCGGAAGATAGGCTCCAATATGATCGTCCGTATGAATCGGGAGACGACGACGTCCCTCTCGAAATCGGCTGATTTCAACCGCTTTCGCGCGACGGAGCGTCACTTTCGGAAAGGTTAGATCCTTCCCCTGAAAGACGGCGACCAGGAATCCCACCAGTTCCGTCCGCGTCAGTGCGCCGACGATGATGACGTCGAACAGGCCATCGGTCAACAGAGCGTCCGGTGCGATGGGCCAGCGTTTGCCGAGGAAGATGGAGTTGCACACGGATACCATCGTCGCATCCTCTTCATACGGGACGCCATCGAGGACGAGGCGTAGATGATAGCCTGGCGGATTCCAGAACATAGGCACGGCGATTCGAAGCACGGACAGCCACTGCGAGGGCGCTGGACCGGAGGGTCCAAAAGCGGCAATGAGGTTGGCGAAAAGCCCGACCCCCGCAGCCTCCGTAAAGTATTCTGCGCCTATGCGGCCTACATCGACCTTCTGAGGGGAGCCATCGCGCAAAACCTGCAGCCCTCCCTCGAGGGTAAGCGGGATTCCCAACGAGTGTGCAAAGTTGTTGGCCGTGCCGACCGGCAGTATACCGAACTGCAGCGGGGTTCCGACAAGGGTCTGGGCGATAGGCCGAACGGTGCCATCTCCCCCGGCCGCGACGACCGTATCGAAACCTTCCGCGGCGACGGCCTGCAGACGGCTCTTTAGTTGTTGCGGTTCGGGCGCGGTTTCGACATGCGCGTCGAGACCAAACCGCTCGACTTCCGCTTTGAGGTGAGCCAGAGACTCTGTCGCGTCCTGCAAACGATCGGAGGCAGTCGTCTGTCTAAGTCCGCCCGCTTTGGGGTTTGCCAGTATGAGGCACCGCCGCGGTGCAACGCCGATCCGGCTCTGCTGGGGAGGCGCGGTTTTGGGCAGCCTCCCCTCCTCTTCTGCATGCCCAGCCTCAGACTGTGGCATCAATTCCAGCGGACTACTCACGACGTTCTCTTCTCCGATCTCAGGACTGCCTCGATTGACGCGAACGTGTCCTGTGGCTTTGCCTGCTCAGGAGGAACCCCGGAAGGTTCTTCTCCGAAGCCCTATTCCCCTCCGTGCGGCAACCTGCCGGGGCGCTTCCTACGGATACCACCTCATCGTCGATGTGTTCCTCGTTATACGCACCTGGCCACAATTTGTTGCAACGTCATCCCCTGCTCGAAAACCACAAAACTGCCGCCCGTCTGAAGGGGTGGCAGTTTTGTTTCGCTGTTGAACCGTCAACTCCTGCCACCTGGGGCTATTTTACCAGGGTAGCCTTTTTGATGGCGTCGAGTTTGGGCCAGTTCGCCTCCAGGTATTTATTGCCTTCGGCATTGATTGCCCCTTGATCGGGCTGTTCCCCATACCCGCTAAAGATTTTATCCACGACTTCCATGCCTTTGCTCACTTTGCCGAAAGGTGAAAAGCCGCTGGCATCCAGGCGGCTGTTTTCTCCAAAGTTGATGAAGAGCTGCGTCGTGCGCGTGTTCGGGCCAGCCGTGGCAAATGTCACGAAGCCACGCCTGTTGGATTCCACCACTTTATCGTCGATAATGTTCGCCCTCTGCCACTTGGCCGCAATCGCAGGATCGCCATGGATGCCGAACTGCGCCATGAACCCCGGCAAGACGCGGAAGAACTTCGTCCCATCGAAGAAGCCGTACTTCACCAGGTTATAGAAGCGATCCGCTCCATTCGGGGACCAGGCCCGGGTGACATCGACGACGAAGATACCCTTCGTCGTCTCGAACTGCGCCTTGAATTTCGCGGGCGCTTTGTCCTTCATTGCGGCCGGATCTTTAAGCGCCGCCTTCGTCTTCCCTTGCGCCGTGGCGCTGATGGTGGGAACCAGAAGCGCCAGCGCAGCCAGCCATAATCCGATTTTCACGTTGCTCTCCTTATTGAGGACTAAATTTTTTGTTCTGAACCGTAGGGCAGAGAACCTGCCCCTTACTTCGATTTCGACCCTCATTTGTCCTGCCGACACTGCCCCGTCGCCATGAATCGGTCGAAGGTTCAGGCCGCGCCCTTGAAACGTGCATCCGCCCAGCGTGCCGCATACTGAAGCTGCATGACGTAGCGGATACGGTCGGAACTGTTCGGCGCACCCCGGTGCCATGCCTGGTGATTGGTAAAATAGATGTCGCCGGCCCGGCAGTAGACCGCCCGCGGCCCCTGCCCCTCGAACGTGGGATCTTCCTGACTGGCTGGATGCCGACCGGAGTAGTGACTTGCAGGCACGTACTGCGTGGGTCCATGTTTGATCGTGGTGATGTCGCTGAGGGCGACCTGCACGGTGAACCAGAAGACAGGCATACGCATTTGGGCGTCGAAGCGAGGTATCGAGTCGGGCAGCGGAAACTCCAGCACATCATCGACATGCCAGCGGCTGATCGCCTGCCCCGGCTCATTGCGAATGACGTTGAGCGCGTTGAAACGCGGCTGCGGTCCGAGCACGGCAGCGACCAGACTCTGGACCGGTTCGTGCGTGACGAGTGAGGCAAACAGCGGGTCCAGTTCCGCCCCACGGCGCAGGACAAATGCGCCGTACACATACGATACGTGGTGTTGCGGCAACGTTTCCCGACGGTGGAAGTAGTCGTCGGTATGCTCGCGCAGAACCGTCACTTCGTCAGGACTGAAGACGCCGGGAACAAGTACGCAGCCTTCGCGCGCGAACTCATCGGCGACCTCGCGGTTACGTTCGGCAGAAAACGGCTGACCAGGCAGTAGAGTCGTCATGGCGCGTATCCTCCTCGATCATCGCATCGATTCTAGGTATCATCTTCACAACCTCTCTCCGCCGCCGGGCCAGGAAAGGTGCCCTATTGTATCATATAGAGGGCTCCCATTTCTGAACATGCGGTTTGGAGGGTAAACTCAGAGTATGACCAAAAATCGGACTTCGTGTACGACAAGGAAGAGGGGAATGGCGATAAAGAGAGAACCATGGCAAAACAAGCGACGTGCGGCGGTCGTATTTCTGCTCCTCCTGGGTGGACTGATGGGTGGACTGATAGGATGTTCCCGAACAGCCACCGTGTCGCCGACGCCTGCTCCCGTTCCGGCTCCGACTGTTTCGCCTTCCAAACCTGGTGGCGCGGTCTTTGCACCAGCGCCGGAGACGCCCATAGGCGAGGGCGTCATCACCCTGACGGGGCATAAAAAGAGTGTTTTAGCCGTGGCCTTCTCCCGGGATGGTCGGCATGTGCTGACGGGCAGCATGGACAAAACGGCGAAACTGTGGGACGCGCAGACCGGTCGTCTCCTTCTCACGCTCAAGGGACACACGTTGCCGGTAACTTCGGTGGCATTTTCTCCCGACGGCAAGCGCCTGCTGACCGGGAGTGAGGATAGGACGGCGAAGATCTGGGAAGCCGCCACAGGCCGAGCCATCTTCACACTGAAGGGACATCTACTCACGGTGCGCTCGGTAGCGTACTCGGCAGATGGAAGGGTCGTGCTGACGGGAGGTTATGACTGGAGGGCAAAACTGTGGGATGCGCATACCGGAAAGTTAATACGGACATTCCTGGGACATTCCGGCCCGATCAACGCCGTGGCGATATCGCCGGACGTGACACGCCTCCTGACCGGAGGCTATGATGGCACGGCGGCGGTCTGGGACGCCACCACGGGCCGTGTGCTTCTAACACTCATCGGGCATCGAGAGCATGTGACATCGGTCGCCTTTGCGCCGGATGGCAGGCGTCTCTTGACAGGAAGTGGGGATGGCACGGCCAAAATGTGGGATGCGCAGACAGGGAAGGAGCAGATTACCTTCCAGGGCCCCCATCACTTCATCGTGCACACCGTCGCCTTTTTCCCGGACGGCGCGCATATTCTAACCATGGATTCGACGGCGAAATTCTGGGACGCGGCCACGGGCAAGCCGCTACGCGACTACGGTCGTATGGGGTTGGTCACCGGTCTCGTGTTTGCGCCAGACGGGAAGCGCATGGCAGGGGGAACCGGCAACACGGCGACCATCTGGGATACGCCTGCCGTCCCGTAGCGCACAGGCGCGACCCAAAAGGCGACCGCGCCGAGCGTTGTCAGGCTTCCCGCCGTTTCTGCAAAAAAAGTGGGCACAAAAAGAACAAAGATTGCGTCGTACAGCGTCAGTAAATTAAAGAACGAGGCGCCGGGTAGACCGGAGCTTTGTGAAAAAGGACGACATTGCCAACTCTACCTCATTCTCCCCTTGCCGGCAAGCGCATTGTAACCGTCGAGGACGAGGGCATCACCCAACTCCAGTTGCGTAAAGCGTTGACATTAGCCGGACTGATCGTTGTGGGGCAGGCCATGAACGGTAAGGAAGCCGTCGAACTTGTTCGACGGGAGAAGCCGGACCTCGTCACCATGGATATCAATATGCCGGTTATGGACGGCCTGGAAGCGACACGGCAGATAATGGCGGAGGAAGAGACGTGCGTCGTCATTCTGACATCGTACAACGACGAGGAACACCGGCGCCAGGCACAGGAGGCACACGCCTGCGGCTATGCGCTTAAACCGATCTCGTCCGATGGACTGATTACCGTTCTGGAGCACAGCTACCTGCACCGAAGTGCAAAGGAAGACCCATCACTGGAGGGGTGATTCCGGTATCGGGGGCGTTGCGGCGATCCGCGCCGCTGCCCGAGTCGAAATAGCGGCGGGCCTCTTCAACCTCGTATTGTCGAGATCACGGGAACCTTTTTCGTTGTCCAACAGCCTAACATAACAGCGCATTTTAGCGTTGGCCCCGACGCCTTCCCCATGCAGAAAATTCTGATCTGCCGTATCACCTATTTCAACATGAGGATTCTGCCACGAGGCCCGCCGCACCCTGCCATGTGAGACTCAGCGCGGATGCCGGCTGGAAAGGCTTGCCCAATGCGTTCGCGACATGGAATCTGGATCGTTCTCCTCGCTCTTATGTTTCTCCCGCAGACATCGTGGAGCCAGACGGTGCCGGTCGGCAACTCCAACTGGACCTTCAGTCCCTACAACTGGAACACCCTCGGCACGAGCGAAATCGTCACCAACCAGACCGGCGCCTACTTCTCGCTGCGGTTTGCCAACAACCATCGGGCCATCCTGAATCTCGACATGGTCGGTATTCCGGCTACCGGCGATACCACGTCACTGGTTGTCCAGTGGCGCATCGATTCCAGGCTCTATCCGCCTCATCCGCTCACCGTGTCCGATACGCGGCTTACGCTGGCTATCGACCTCGACAGCAGCGCCCACACCGTTCAGTTCTGCTTCGTCTCCTCCGACTATCATCGGGATCGCTGGACGCGGACGACCAGTGTGGCAGGCGGTTTCCTGGCGCCGGCCCAGTCGCTAAGGGTCACCGGGATGACGCTCGATCCAGGCGCGCTGGTGTTGGCTCCGGAAACGGTGCGGTCCAGGCGGATACTGTTCTTCGGCGACAGTATCACCGAAGGAGACGTCATCGGGCCAGCCAGCGACGCCGGGCAGACCTACGCCGTCCGGTGCGCCGGGATGCTGGACGCCGAGTATGGGATCGTCGGCAACGCAGGACAGGGCTGGACCTGTTCCAATGCGCCCGCCAGCGGCGTCCCCATCTTTCGCGACGCGTTCTACCAGTTCTACCAGCAGGGGCCGCGGTTTCCTCTGCTGAACGGCGCGCCGGCGCCCGACTATGTGGTTCTCAACATGGGCACCAACGATGCGATCTTCGGGGACATCCTCACCCCTGCCCGGCCGGATATGGTGACCGAATATGCCCTGGCCTGGCTGCATCAGATGCGAGCCTACCTGCCCTACAGCCAGGTCTTCATCGTGGTTCCGTTCGGAGGTTTCTATGCGTCGGCCCTGCAGTCGGCCTACACGCAGTATGTGATTTCGCGGCCGGACGATACCCGTGTCGGCTTTCTCAACCTCGGCCCGACGGCGCAGACCGGCCTCACCGCGCAGGTGTCGGGCGGTACGGCCCAGTCCTACGACGGCATTCATCCCAACGCCGCCACGCATCGCGCGCTCGGCTGCCAGTTGGCTACCGCACTGCAGACGGCGATGGGCCGCAACGATCTCAACGGCGACGGTAAGTCCGACCTGATCCTGCAACAGACGGCTTCCAACCGGATCGGGGGCTGGTTTCTCAATGGGGCGACGGTCCAGGGCGGAGCGTTTGTCTCATCCGTCCCCGACAGCGACTATCAGGTGGTAGGCAGCGCCGACTTCAACAACGACGGCAAACCCGACTTCGTCTTCCAGAACCGCCGAACCGGTCAGATCGCAATCTGGACTATGAACGGCACGACGCTTGTGGGAGGGGACCTGGTGGCGCAAACGCCGTCATCCGGCTATAAGGTAGTCGGTGTCGGAGATTTTAACGGCGACGGCAAACCCGACCTCGTCTTTCAGAACCAGACCACGCATCAGATCGCCTTCTGGTTCATGGACGGAGCCAGGGTGATCGGCGGCAAACTGCTCGATCAGGTTCCTGCAGCGGGCTATCGTGTGGTCGGGACAGGTGATTTCAATAGAGATGGCCAGGTAGATCTCCTGTTTCAAAACGATGGGTCGGGCGCGCTGGTGCTCTGGTATATGAACGGCACGAGCTATGTGGGCGGATCGGTGGTTTCGGCCGTGCCGCAAGCAGGGTATCGCGTGGAGGCAGTTGCCGATTTCGATGGGGACGGTCGGCCGGACATCGCGCTGCGCAACGCCGACGGGAATATTGCGTTGTGGCACCTGGACGATGCGACGGTATATCTCACCGAAAAGCTATCGATCCGACTGGATCCTGCGTATCGCATCGCCGGTCCACGCTAAGCGGTGATCGGCGGCTCGGGCCGCATCCAGGGCGGCGACAGAGTCTGGAGCGTGATGCCCACGGGACAGTCGGCATCGTGTGCTCCCGGCAGATAGCCGGTGCTCATGAGAAACGCGTTGACGATTTCGCCTCCGGTAAAACGGAAGTTGGCTCGGAACAGCGCGACCCAGGCCGGCAAAGGGCGCGGATGATGGAGTTCCAGCCAGGCATGAAAGGAACCCGCCTCCTGTTGCAGGCGCAGGACGGTCTGCGCATTGTAGATCGCTGCCGCGACTTTGAGCCGGTTACGGATAATCCTGGGTTCCGCCAGCAGACGCGCGACGTCCGCCTCCCCATACGCGGCGATCCGAGCAATGGCAAACCCTTCGTAGGCGAACCGAAAACCGGCTTTGCGCTTCAGGATCGTCTCCCAGGAGAGCCCAGCCTGATTGATCTCCAAGATCAGCCGTTCGAACAGCGAGGCATCATCGGTCAGCGGAAACCCGTATTCCGTGTCGTGATATTCGATATGAACCGGATGTATCTGCCCAGCGCGTACCAACCTGCAGTAGCTTTCAGCCATTTTCTCTCCCAAGTCGCCTCGATCTCAAACCGCTTTCCGTCCGCCTCACCGCCCCATCTTCTCTGCCTGTCCCTTCGCCGCCTCCTCCATCATCTGGGCGTGTCGGGCCTCCTCCGTCATCCTTTCGGGCTCGCCACGATGCACCCACGACAGATAGGCGGCAACAAAGAGGAGGAGGACGAGGCCCATAAAAGCAAGAGTAGGAAGGAGTCGTTTCACGTCGGATCCTTACCGTGCTAACGTGTTCCGATTTCAGTTGCGGCTCGCCTTTGACAGACTAGACCATTCTAGGCATCGTTCTGCGGGAGGCGCTTTGACTGCGCAATTTCGTAACAGACCACGGCGGCGAAAATGATGAGGCCACCCAGAACGTCGCTCCAGTGCAGGTGGGCATACCCCGTCAGGACTGAGAAGGCGTAAGTGAGCATGGGCATTAGAAACAGTAAAGCCGCAAAACTCTGAACGCGCAGCCGCTGAATTACGAACAGCATCAGAAACAGCGGCAGCGCGAACCCGCACAGGCCGACCAGCCCTGTCGGTAAGAGAAGGTCGGCGCGAAACCAATCAGGCCGGGCCACAAGTATCGAGCCGGTGATCAGCGTCGAGCCGATCATGCGATAGAAGACTACGACCGCCTTGTTCGCGCCCTCACTCATCAGAAGTTTTAGGTAGATGCGGTAAAAACCGGAGCAGAGGGAACTGACTAAGGCCAGAACCAACCCAGCTCCCCATAGGGTAGACAGTGCAGCGTCATGAACGCGTCCGAGTCCGAAGACACCAATTCCAAGTACACTCCACCTGCAAGCTTTCCAGAAGTCCTTGTCAAGCTTTGTACGCAACACAATAATTCCCGCAAACGCTGTAAAAACTGGGCTGGCACCATAGTCCACGAGCGAATTCAGCCCTGCCCCTAGGGGTGAACTGATGGCCAGAAAGAACGTGGAGTGCGCCACAAGGGTGAATATGTTCACCAGGATCAGCGGTTTGACAGCCTCGCGGGGCGAGTGGAGCGGAGCGGAGGGTTTCCGGAGCACCCTTTGTGCCCCGATCACTGCCAGAGCCAACAGTTGCGTACTGACACTATAGACAAACTGGACGAAAATTGGATTCGCCCCGCTTCGCGCACCTTTGAAGAGCGCCTCCGAAAGCGTGTCGCGGAGGGCCGAGAGCAGACAAAACAGGACGAATACGCTGTAGACCAGTCGACGCGACACGTAGGGCGACTCTTTTTCCTCAGCTAGCAATAAGGCTCGCCTGAACTCTCTCATTATCTGGCTCCACCCCTACCTTGGAATACTCCGCATCTGCTACTGCGGCTCGAACTTGAGGAACCAATCTAACACGTCTTGGACGTCGCGCTTTTTGTCTACCTGGATCGTCGCACTACCCTGAATGTCCTTGCGGAAGATGCCAAGGACGGTAAACGAATAGTTGCTCCAGTCCGGCTTAAGCTTTCCCCCCCAGGCTTTCTTATTACTTATCCACGCTTCAAGGTCCTTTCGAGGTGGCAGTGACGACTGGCCCAGCATATACCTTGAGACGGTCAAGAAGAAGTGGGAGAGAATCTTTTGGTCGTCCGAGGCGAAGGGCTGTTCCGTCATGAAACGGGTAGCCTCTTCTTCTGCCTGCCCCCACTGCTGCGCCGCAAACAGGATCTCCGCGAGATTTAAGCGATCCATGTTGTTCGTGGGCTGAAAGAACAGAGACTGCCGATAGGCTTCGATGATTGGGTTGGCCTCCTGGGGGGTTACGCTGTGCAGATTTTTGCTCGTCACATCCCCCAACCCAAGCCCTCGCCAGTGGTAGCCCTCCCAACGTCTTTTGTTAAGATCGATCATCTGATTACCGATCTCTGCAACTCGTTGCGTGTCAGAGGGTTTGCTAAGGAAGTAAGAGCGGCCTTGCAGGTCGTAACAGGAGTAGCGCACTTCCTCGATAGTCGCCTGGAACGGCTGGAGCAGATTCGGCACAAACACTAGTTGCTGGCTCAACCGTCCCTGTCCCCTTTCGAGGCCCGCCGACTCATCCGTGATCACTTTGGAAACCTGCTGTGCGGTTTCCTCCAAACGTTTTACCTCAGCCAAAGCTTTATTAGCAAACTCTATGGCCGAACCGTGGCGCCCCCGTTGCGAATCGCGATAGCCGTTATGGAGCAGAGTGGAGGCTTTGAGCAAGGCCGCGACGGTATTGGCCTGGTTCTGCGCCTCCAACTGCATTATGCGGCGCTCCACCTTCAAGATCTTGAAGTCTTGGTCCAGGGAGGTGTGCAGGTCCTCGATCTGCTGCGCGCGGACGAGTTGCCAGACGAAGGCTGCGCTGAACAGCAACGTGATCAGCGACATCATCGTCTTGAAGAAGTCCCAGCGCGAGGTCAATTGCAAATTCAGGGCACTGTTGGAGGCTGTCAGGCCTGTAATAATATTGTCTTTGAATTCAAGTGCACGCTTGAGGGACTCACCAACGTGCGTGTCGATGGTCTCTTTGGAGTTTAGGCGCGTCACGATGCCAGCAACATCAGTTTCCTCAAGCTTTTTGAGTTGCGTCTTGAGGGCTTCAATCTCGGCTTTTTCTGTGCTCTTTTCCAGTGATTCCATCCGATTTTTCAGGTGATCCAGTTCAGAGCGTGCGCTTCCTTCTTCATCTGCCATAAGGGTTATCCTTTCGCATGGACCTGCGTCTTTGAATCGTAGGACTGTACAACTCGACGGCACATCTTAAGATCGGGAACCACCTGAAAGGCGAGTAGCGGGCAATTCCTGCAATATCTTAATATGCGCTTCTCTCCTATTTGTGAAGGCTACGGAGGGTCTCTTCGCCATACCTTCCCTACATCTTTTATATTCGATGGCACTTATCAAATTCCTCCATTCTTTGGAAATATTTTAAAAAAGCGGTCTGTCTACGGTCATGTCATAGGGAGTAGTGCATCGGATCCAGCTTCCGAGCAGCGATCACAAACAGATGGCATCTAAACAACCGCGACCGATTTATGAACATAGCCCTGATCTCAAATTGAGATCAGGGCTATTACAAGCCGACATCCAGATTCGAACTGGAGACCTGCTGTTTACGAAACAGCTGCTCTACCACTGAGCTATGTCGGCGTGAATGGGCCTGTGATGGAAATATTATGCCAGAAGGTGCGGGGATCTGTCAAGCCAAAAGCCCCGTTCTTACCGGGAGAGACAGAGGAGGTCGATGCCATTTTTTTGGCCTGACCTTTGCCTCGTTTTCTGCGGTGGAGCGGGCGCAAAAAACTGAAAAAATACCGCCGAAATGGATTGCTTTTCCCGACGTACTATGCTATACTTTGAACCTATCCAGCCAGCAGGGAAGCAGGCGAAATCGCCGTCTCTTTTTTGCAGCCCCAACGATCTATCCCAGACACTGACAAGCAGGAAACTTCCACGATGACGGATCAAGAAAAACCGGATTTCACAGTCGTTGATCGTCGCCAGACCGCTCAGGGAGAAGAGAGTTCCCCGTCTGACGCGCCGACGGCTCCCGCAGCCACCCCGGTAGTCAACGTCCCGGAGGCGGCGCCATCGACCGCTTCGAGCTCTTCAGAGGGCGCGGATCTGGACATGGGTGAAGACCCTTTTGGCATGCCGGACCCTGCGCTGCTCATCGCGATGGCGGCCATGCAGACGTCTCCCCAGGAGCTTCTGGGCCTGCTCGCTCCCGCCTTCGACAGCCAGGCGCGTCGCGCCCTTGGACTCATCGCGGATACGCAGACGGGTGAACTCAGCCCGAATATGGATGCGGCCAAAGCCGCGATCGATGCCGTTCAGTTCTGTCTTAGCCGAGCTGAGCCGACCCTGGACGCCGCTGAGCATCGTGAAATGCTGCGCCGATTGAACGACCTCCGTTTGACGTATGTAGCCAAACAACAGACCTCATGATTCCACAGGCCCGCGCTGGCCTCCAACACTTATTCAGCGCCTTGAATGAGAAGAGCCTCCCGATTGGAAAAATGGCCCGAGCGAACTGCCCCGTGGCCCAAGAGAGCGGCTTTTAAGCCGCCGATACCTTTTGAACCGAAGCGAAGGAGAGAGACATGGCAATCCGTTTGGAGCTGCCGCCGGCACTATTCCCACGTCTAAATCAACATTGGCAGGCCGCCTGTTCTTACTTTCAAAGGCAGTCCGGCAGCCTACGCGTCCTCACTCTCCGCACAGTGCGGTTTCCGGTCGTCTGCTGGCACGGGCTCACGGTGCGGTACTCCACGCGCTGGAGTCTGCAGGCACGGTCGGACGCTCGCCGGCAGCAGGATCTCCTTGCCTTTGAGGCACAGTACGAGGAGCTTGTAGACCTCCTCTGCTGGACGGCGCAAGAGGGTCTCCATCCCGACCGCGACGCCCGCTATACCGAGCTTCGCCGGTGGATGTGTTCGCACTACCGCAAGGTGCGCTCCCAGCTTCGCCCGTACTGGGTGGAGGCAGGCGTTCCGGAGCTATGCGATCCGTTCCAGGCGCTCTTTGCGGCCGAGAGCATCGAGGCGTTCATCAACGCTTCGGACGGGATCACCGACCTGATGCTGACCCGCTCCGCTCTGGACAGCTACCATGAGGCGAAGGGCTCGCCATCGCTCTAAATGGTGGCCCTGTCTCCCATCCTGCCGCCCCGTGACGTGACCTCGCGTCCGGGGCGTTTCACTGTCCCAAACACGACCGTCCCTCAAAAAACTCCTTGACACGGTTCCTGACTCCTCCTATAATAGAGTACCGGAGTTACATCATAATGCCCGAAGATTTGAAAGCAGCCGCAATACCGCCTGCTCCACCCGATTCGCATGTTTCCACCGCGCCTCTTCCCACGGAGGGAGGCACGTCGGCTGTCGCCGCGATCATTCTGGCGGCCGGCAGATCGACCCGAATGCAGTCGCGCCTGCCGAAGATGCTGCACCCGCTCTGCGGCCTTCCGATGACCGCGCATGTCATCCGGGCTTGCCGCGCGGCAGGTGTCGGGCGCATCGTGGTCGTGATCGGGCATGCGGCCGACGTGGTGCGGGCCGGTCTGGGCGAGGATGTCGAGTACGCCTATCAGGCTAATCAGCAGGGCACGGGAGACGCGGTTCGCTCCGCGCACGCGCTGCTGCACGATTGGAACGGCACTATTCTGGCGCTGGCGGGCGATGTGCCGCTGCTCGCCCCGGAATCGCTGCGGGAACTGATCCAGCTTCAACAGCGTTCGGACGCCGTCGCCGCGCTGCTGACCGCCACCCTGGAGGATCCGACCGGATACGGGCGCATCCTGCGCAACGCCGATGGGCAGGTGGTGGGTATCGTAGAGCAGAAAAACGCCACCCCGGCCCAGCAGGCGATCCGGGAGTGGAACCCTTCCATCTATGCCTTTGAGGCCGGAGCGCTCTGGTCTTCTCTCGATCAGGTCGAGCGCAACCCTCTCACAGGAGAGTTCTACCTGACGGACACGATCGGCCTTCTGGCCGCGCGACAGGGGAAGATCGAAGGGCTGCTTCTGGCGGACGCACAGGACGCGCTCGGCGTCAACAACCGGGTCGAGCTGGCGCAAGCCGCGACGATCCTGCGCGGTCGCTTGCTCCGCACCCTCATGCTGGCGGGCGTCACCGTCACCGACCCGGCCAATACCTATGTCGAGGTCGATGTCGAAGTAGGTCAGGACACGGTCCTCGAACCCAACACGTTCCTCTATCGCGGTACGCGAATCGGCCAGGAGTGTAACATCGGCCCGCTGACTCGTATCGAACAGAGCACCCTTGGCAATGGTGTCCGGGTCGTGGCCTCCCAGGTCGTCGGCAGCACACTGGCAGACGGCGTCAAAGTCGGCCCGTTCGCCAACCTGCGCCCCGGCACCCATCTGGGACCGGGCGTCAAGATCGGCGATTTCGTCGAGACCAAGAACGCGGTTTTCGGAGCAGGCGCGCAGGCGTCGCACCTCGCCTACATCGGGGATGCCGAGGTTGGGGCCGGAACCAACAT
Source organism: Chthonomonadales bacterium (assembly GCA_038217285.1). Classification (GTDB taxonomy): domain Bacteria; phylum Armatimonadota; class Chthonomonadetes; order Chthonomonadales; family Chthonomonadaceae; genus JANXLO01. Next base: position 15,332 of record JBBQPO010000006.1, on the reverse strand, counting down.
CGGCGCGGGCACGGTCACCTGCAACTACGACGGCTACCGCAAACACCGTACTATCATCGGCAAAAACGCCTTCATTGGCTCTAACTCGACCCTGATCGCCCCGGTCACCATCGGCGACGGCGCCTTCGTGGCCGCGGCCTCTTCTGTCCCGAGCGACGTCCCGGACGACGCGCTTCTCATCTCTCGCCCGCAGCCCACTATCAAGGAAGGTTGGGCGGCTCGCAATCGTGCGCAACAGGCGCAAATAGTCTCATCGTCAGCAAAATCTTAGGCAGCATTTAGACTGCCCCACCGTCGTCAGTATTGCCGACAGGGCGTGCACCCCGGTGCGCGCACATCCCCTGGGTGATGTAAGGAGAAAACCGATGGGAGGAGATCACGGCCTGCGAATCTTCACCGGTAACGCAAATCCGGCCCTCGCAGCGAATATCGCTGCGGAACTTAACACGCCTCTCGGCGAGATCTGCGTCAAGCAGTTTGCCGATGGGGAGATCTTCGTCAAGATCGAGGAGAGCGCCCGGGGACAGGATATCTTTCTGATCCAGCCCACCTGCTCGCCTGTCAACGACAATCTGATGGAACTGCTCATCATGATCGATGCGTTCCGCCGCGCCTCCGCCCGCCGCATCACTGTGGTTCTCCCCTACTACGGCTATGCCCGCCAGGACAAGAAGATCAAGCCCCGCGAGCCTGTGACGGCCCGCCTTGTCGCGAACCTGATCACGCAGGCAGGGGCCAGCCGCGTTCTCTGCCTCGATCTCCATGCCGGACAGATTCAGGGGTTCTTCGACCTGCCCGTCGACCATCTCTACGCCGGACCACTGATCGCCGAGCATCTCAAAACCGAAGGGCTGTACGACGGCAACACCGTCGTCGTTTCGCCTGATGTCGGCGGCGTGGCCCGGGCCCGCGCACTGGCGGAGCATCTAAAAACCCCCATCGCGATCATCGCCAAACGCCGACCGCAGCCCAACCAGGTCGAGATCATGGAGATCATCGGCAACGTGTCGGGCAAGGTCTGCGTCATGGTGGACGACATGATCGACACCGGGGGCAGCATCGTGCAGGGCGCCGAGGCGCTGATGGACCGGGGCGCGACCGCCGTACACGCCTGCTGCACTCACGGTATCCTCTCCGGCACAGCCATCAACCGGATCGACTGCTCGCCGCTGCGCTCGCTTGTAGTGACGGACACGATCCCTTTACCGGACTCGAAACGCCATCCGAAGATCAAGGTCATCTCCGTCGCGCCTCTGCTTGCGAACGCCATTGGCCGCATCCATGAAGACAACTCCGTCAGCGAGTTGTTCAGCCACTATACCGACCACTGAGATCCCGCGCAGAGTCAGCAGGCTACCGATCACGGCCATAATCGACGATGAGGAGAGAGATGAAGACCGTTCCGAAGGTGGAAATTGCGAAGAGCCATGCGGCGCTGCTGGAGGAGATCGAGGCGACTCAGACGCCTTTTGGGAAGGCCGCCTTCTGGTGGATGGGGCAGCATACCTTTCTCGTCAAAGCGGGGGCGAAGGTGATCTATTTCGATCCCTGGTTTGCAGACTGGAGTTCGCGCCAAACGCCCGCCCTGCTGATGCCGCAGGAGTGCCGTCTGGCCGATCTGGCCCTCATTTCTCACGGCCACGGCGACCATCTCTGCCCGGAAACGCTGCCCGCCCTGGCGCAGGCCTCGCCTGGCGCCCTATTCGTCTGCCCGCGTACAGAGACGGAGCGCCTTACTGGCGAATGCGGCCTCGCCGCCGAACGCGTACTCCCCATCAACGCCGGGGAGACAATCGAGTGCGACGGCATACGCATCACGGCGATCAAATCCAAACATGAGCATTTCGACGAGCACCCCACTCTGGGCTTTCCCTATCTCGGCTACGTCGTGGAGACGAACGGTGTGACCCTCTATCACGCCGGAGACACGATTCCCTACGAAGGGCACCTGACCACGCTGGCGCAGTGGAAGCATTTCGACGCGATGTTCCTGCCGATCAACGGGCGCGACGCAGAGCGCTATCGCCGCAACTGCGCAGGCAACCTGACCTACCAGGAGTCGGCGGAACTGGCAGGCGAGTTGCGCCCAGGTCTTGCCGTAGCGGCCCACTGGGATATGTTTCTCGGCAACCAGGAAGACCCGGCGCTGTTCGTCGATTACCTGGCCGCCAAATACCCCGGCGTGAACTCCTGGGTAGGCCGGGCAGGAGAGCGCGTCCTCTTTCCCGAATAGAGAGCCGTACGCGGATTGCGATGCCTGACTGCGGAGGCTGCCTCTCGGCGGCAGACAGGCTGGTACGGGTTTCCTGACACATGGGGAGGAAAACCGGAGGAAAACAGACCACGAAGGATTGCGTTATGACTACACCGACAGCGGCGGGCGAGGCACTGTTGCCCGCGCTGCCCCTGCTGCGACTGATGGCCCTGGCCCGCGAAGGAGATCGCCGTGAAGGCATCCTGATGCGCCAAGGCAAAGGCTGGTTTCAGGTTTCCGGTACCGGGCACGAGTCGCTTGCCGCGCTCGTCATGGCCCTCCGACCCGACGACTACCTCTTTCCCTACTACCGCGACCGCGCCCTGGCTCTGGCAAAGGGCACGACGAACTACGAAATGGCGCTGGCCTACTTCGCGCGCCGGGAGAGCAGCAGCGGCGGCCGTCAGATGCCGGGCCACTACAGCGATCGCGCGCTCAACATCTTCTCCGTCGCCACCCCGACCGCCGCGCAGTGTCTGCCTGCGACAGGCGCCGCCTGGGCGGCCCGACTCGCTCGCACCGATCAGGTCGTCGTGACGACCGTCGGGGACGCGGCGACGCGGCAGGGCGAGTTTTACGAGGCCGTCGCCTTTGCCGTCCAGGAAAAACTGCCCGTCCTCTTCGTCATCGAAGACAACCGGTACGGAATCAGCACCCCGACGGATCACATGATGCCCTATCGACTCGGGGTATTGGGGGAAGAGACTCTGGTTCGCGTCGATGCCCGCGACCCGTATGCGCTCTATCGGGCCGGACAGCAGGCTGTCGCCCGGGCGCGTCGGGGCGAGGGTCCGACGGTGCTCTGGTGCGAGTTGGATCGGCTCTGCTCGCACACTAGCAGCGACGATCATCGGCTCTATCGAGACAGTGACGAGATCGCCTTTGAAAAGCAGCAGGATCCGCTGGAGACTCTGGCGCAGCAACTCTTCGAAACCGGCGAGCTGCAGCCTGCCGCGTGGCAGCAGGAGTTGGCCGCGATTGCGGAACAGGTAGACGCCGACTATCGCCGCGCCGAGGCGGCCGCGCCTCCCGATCCCGCACTGGTACTGGAACATCTCACCGCGCAGCCGACCCCCGTCTGCCCCCTGCCGCTCACCTTTTCGGAACCGACCACGATGGTCGCCGCCATCAACCGCACCCTTCAACTAGCCTGCGCGGAAAACCCCCGGACGATCCTCTTCGGAGAGGATATCGCCGACCCGAAAGGCGGCGTATTCGGACTGACCAAGGGCCTCTCCCGCCTCTACCCCGAACGTGTCTTCAACGCGCCGCTCGCAGAAGCCACCATTCTTGGCGCGGCCGTGGGTCTGGCGAGCGCAGGGTGGCGACCGATCATCGAGATGCAGTTCATCGACTTTCTCTGTCCGGCCCTCAACCAGTTGATAACGCAGGCCGCTTCTCTGCGCTGGCGTACTTGCGGCCAGTGGCAGTGTCCTCTGGTGATCCTGGCCCCCTATGGCGCCTATCTGCCGGGCGGTGGGATCTGGCACAGCGCGAGCAACGAGGGTATGTGGGCGCATATCCCTGGCGTACGGACGGTCATTCCCAGCACACCGGAAGATGCGGCAGGGCTGCTCTGGACGGCGATCCATACCGATGACCCGACGCTGATCCTACTGCCCAAGCATATCTTCCGCAAGCGCCAGATGGCGAACGGACCTTTCGAGCCGATTCCCTTTGGTCTCGCGAAGACCTTACGCCACGGCGACGACGTCACCCTGGTTTCATGGGGCAACTGCCTGGAGCTAGCGGCGAAGGCCGCCGAGACGATGGAGGAGGAGGGTATCGGAGTTGAAGTGATCGACCTCCGCAGCATCGTTCCCTGCGACTACGCTACCGTCGCCGCGTCGCTGGCCCGCACAGGGCGACTGGTCGTCGTACACGAAGACAGCCGTACCACAGGCTTCGGTCAGAGCCTGATCGCCGAAATGGTCACGCACGAGGCGAGCTTCAACTCGCTGCTCGCCCTGCCCCAGCTCGTCGCCCGCGCCGATGTGAACGTGCCTTTCCATCCCGACCTGGAGTACGCGGTTCTGCCCGACCTGACGGAGATCCTGGACGCTATTCGCCTGACGCTTCGCTGACCCGTCCCATGTGGCGGCCCGCCTTTCTCTGTCGCGATTCAACTTGATGAATACAGTCGCGCCCGGCGTCCGTAGAGAGAGATAAGGCCGCCGCGTCGTATCGACTGCATAATCCCGCACACGACGGTGGCGAGAGGAGATCTTTGATGGCTGTTTCAGGTTCGTTGCCCGCCGGTAAGTCGCGCCCCTCGGGGGGCAGAAGCCGCGTGAAATTTTTTCTGTTTACGTGTGTCGTCCTGTTGGGCGTAGGATTCTACGGCGGGGTTTCCGCGACGAAACGCGCCCTTACCGGCCCCGACTGGATGCAGCGCATACTCGGTATCGAGTTACCGCCCGCCCAGCAGGCGGTTGTCGTGCCCATCAAACCGCTCGCGCCGCCCGTTATCGCGCCTCCGGTCGCTCCGGTGGCCCCCGTCGAAGCGCCCCCGGACAACCATGTCGCGGCCACCTCCCCCGCCTCCGGACCGACTGCCCGCCCGGCTCCCGCGTCCCCTACCGACCCGGAGGCGTTTCTGGGCCACTGGGAGATCACGGACGAAGTTCAGGCCGGAGACGGTATCCCGACGAAGATCCAGTCCGACTACCTATTCAATGCAGACGGTACAGGTGAGTACGGCACGAACGGCAAGAAGATGTATGGACTGCGCTGGGTCATCTCCGGCGACTTCCTCACCGTGACCTACGATAGCGAACAGGCGCCGCAAGGCGACAATGGCGCGATACGGATGCGCTGGTCTGTCACTCCGGACAAGACGCTTCTCACCCTCGTACCGGAGAACGGCAAGGATGCGCGTGCCACACTCTACGCCGTCGGCCCCGGCGTCTATCATAAGAAATAGGCGGAGCCATCTCCACGATGCAACCTGTCCCCCACTCCCATTTCGACCTCCGCGCCCGTGCCTTCCGCGCCATGCAGGAGGAAGGCTTCGTTCCGTCTCTGCCCGCCCAGGCAGAGACGGAGATACGTGCCATCGAGACAGATTCGGTCAGATCCCTCCCTGCCTCCGGATTTCGTGACCTGCGCGGCCTGCTCTGGTCGTCCATCGACAACCGGGAGTCGCGTGATCTGGATCAGGTCGAGGTGGCCGAACGTCTGCCCAACGGCAATATCCTGCTGCGTGTCGGTATCGCCGATGTCGATGCGTATGTACACCGCGGCTCTGCCCTCGACCGCCATGCCTTCGACAACACCGCGACGGTCTACGCCGGAGTCGCCATTTTCCCGATGCTCCCGGTACCGCTCTCCACCGATCTGTCGTCGCTCCTTCAGGATCAAGACCGCCTCGCGGTCGTCGTGGAGATGGAGATTTCGGCGCCGGGGGACGTCGTGGGACAGTCGGTCTACCGGGCGCTGCTACGGAATCGGGCGCAGTTGACCTACGAGGAGGTAGGAGAGTGGCTGGAGGCGAAAGCGCCTGGCCTTCGGGTTCCAGGCGGGCTTGCCGGACTGGACCATCAGCTTCGCCTGCAACAGGAGGCGGCCGACCGTCTGCAGGCCCTTCGCACACGACGCGGGGCGCTGGAGTTCGACACCATCGAGGCGCGACCGGTAGTGGAGAACGGTCGCGTCGTCGGGCTGGATCTGCCGCAGAAAAACGACGCAAAGCGCCTGATCGAGAACCTGATGATCGCGGCGAACACAACCATCGCGTCGCTGCTCCTCACCGCAGGCATTCCCTCGCTGCAGCGGGTGGTGCGCTCCCCGGAGCGCTGGCCGCGTATCGTCGCCGTCGCGCAGGGGTTCGGTTATAGATTGCCGGCGGCAGCGGACCCGGTCGCCCTGTGCGCCTTCCTGGCCGCGCGCAAAGCGCAGGATCCGGCGCACTTCACCGATCTCTCCCTGACCATCGTGAAACTGTTGGGGCCGGGCGAGTACTGTCTGGTCCGTTCGGAGGCCGACATTCACGGGCATTTCGGGCTGGCCGCCTACAGTTATACGCACTCCACTGCGCCCAACCGCCGCTATACCGACCTGATTATTCAGCGCCTGTTGAAAGCCTATATTGCCGAACAACCTGCCCCTTATACGCCGGACGAACTCACCGCGATCGCCCGCCAGTGTAACGTCCGCGAGAGCGCCTCGCGTAAAGTGGAACGTCTGATGCGCAAGGTCGCCGCCGCCGATCTCCTGCACACGCATATCGGGCAGGTCTACGACGCTATCGTGACCGGGGCGATGCCGAAGGGCACGTTTGTGCGTCTGCTCGGTCCTCCGGTGGAAGGCCGCGTCGTCTCCCATGCAGAGGGACTGGACGTCGGGGACAGGACGCGGGTGCGCCTGCTCCAGACCGATGTCGAGCGCGGCTTCATCGACTTCGCCGCCATTCCTTAATCTTAATCGGAGAGAAACCATATTATGCGTCTTGTACAGCTTCAACATAGGACCGAAGGCCGTCGTCTCGCGCTTGTCGCCGAACCCAATCTGCGCCTGATGCGGACCGCAGCGTCACTTTTCGACGCCGCCACCCTGGCGATTCAGTCTGCACAGCCTCTTCAAGAGCTTCTCACCGCCGACCTCTCCGAGACGATGCTGGACTATAACACGGTCTATTCGGGGCAGTCGGAGTGGCGGCTGCTGCCTCCCGCCGACCACCCGACCGAGCCGGGGCGTTGTGTGGTGAGCGGCACGGGCCTGACCCACAAGAAGAGCGCTGCCAACCGCGATGCCATGCACCACAACGGCGGTCAGGGTGCTGCAGCCCCGGTCACCGACAGCATGAAGATCTATCAGTGGGGCGCAGAGGGTGGTCGTCCGGCGGAAGGGTCAATCGGCGTTCAACCGGAATGGTTCTACAAGGGCAATGGCACGATCCTGCGCGCGCACGGAGAACCGCTGGAAGTGCCGGACTTTGCAGACGATGGAGGCGAGGAGCCGGAGGTCGCAGGCATCTATCTTATCGGGCAGGATGGGCAGCCGTATCGCCTTGGGTTCGTCACGGGGAACGAGTTCTCCGACCATCAGATGGAGCGCAAAAACTATCTCTATCTCGCACCTTCCAAGCTGCGCGAATGCGCCATTGGGCCGGAGATCGTCCTGGACGAGTCGTTCGCCAGTCTTACGGGCACCGTGCGGGTCGAGCGTGAAGGCGCTGTTCTCTGGTCACACGAGATCGGAACGGGCGAGGCGAACATGGTCCATAGCCTTTCCAATCTGGAGTACCACCACTTCAAATACCCGCTGCACCGCCGCCCCGGCGATATTCATGTCCACTTTTTCGGCGCGGACGCCTTCAGTTTCGGCGACGGCGTCAGCCTCGCCGACGGCGACATGATGGAGGTCGGCTGGAACGCGATGGGTCGTCCCCTCCGCAATCCAATCCGGATCGTCTCCACGCCGCCCGCCCCCTTCACTGTCAAAGGGCTGTGAAACACTCTCTCCCGAGGGAGAAGAAGGAACGAAACGCGGCTGACCAAAGACAACGCTATCCCTGAGAAGCTTATTCGAGACATTCCACTGATCCAGCGCTATGCGCGCCACAATGAGGCGGAAGATCACTCGTTCCGGACCTTTCTGAAAGTCCGGCTGCCTCTTTCCAATGCAGCATTGGACGCCATCGCGCAGGAGACGACCGACGCTGTGTGGAAACAGATCGACTGTTTGGCCTGCGGGAACTGCTGCCGAACGCTGCAGATCGTCGTAGATGACAACGACATTCAGCGGCTGGCACAACGCCTGAAGCTGACGCCCCCGCAAGTCTCGCGCCAGTATGTTCAGGCGGCGCCCGACGGAACCAGACACCTGATCTCGACGCCCTGTTCGTTTCTGGGCGCCGACAACCGCTGCGCCGTCTACGAAGACCGTCCGCAGGCCTGTCGGGACTTCCCCTACCTGCACACAGGTAACTTCCGCAGTCGCACCCTGACGATGATCGAAAACACCGCCACCTGTCCCATCGTCTTCAACGTCTGGCAGCAACTCAAAGAGCGCTTTAAGTTCGGCCGCCGTCGCCGCTGACGGACGGAGTCGGTCCGGAATAAGCAGGAGTTCTGCCGCGCTTTCGCCAACTCTAAGCGCAGAATTTTGCTTTTGAAGGAGACAGTGCCGTTATGCCTCTCAAGATTGCCATGATCGGAGCCGGATCCATCGGTTTTACGCGCCGCCTGATGGGCGACTTGCTGACCGTGCCCGAGTTCGCCGAAACCACCTTCGCCTTTACCGACCTGAACCAGCAGAACCTCGACATGATCGCCCAGCTCGCGGAGCGCGACATCCAGGGCAACGATCTGCCCGCCCGCGTCGTGACGACCACGGACCGCCGCGCCGCCATCGCTGACGCCGACTATGTGATGTGCATGATCCGGCAGGGTGGGTTGGAAGGCTTTCAGACCGATATCGATATTCCCTTGAAATACGGGATCGATCAGTGCGTGGGCGATACGATCTGCGCGGGCGGCATTATGTATGCCCAGCGCGGCATCGCCGCCCTGCTCGACTTCTGCAAAGACATTCGCGAGGTGGCGAAGCCGGGCGCGCTGTTCCTCAACTACTCCAACCCGATGGCGATGCTCACCTGGGCCTGCAACAAATATGGCGGCGTCAAGACCGTCGGGCTGTGCCACGGAGTGCAGGGCGCGCAGCACCAGATCGCCCAGTGCGTGGAGCACTGGGCGCGGCGCGAGGGCATAATCGGCGAGGACGAGAAGGTTAAGGGTGCTGACATCGACTTCGTCTTCGCGGGGATCAACCATCAGACCTGGTGTACGCGCGCGGTCTGGCGTGGAATCGATCTGGTGCCGCGCCTGCTGGATCTGTTTCAGAACCATCCGCAGTACCCGACCACCGAGAAGGTGCGCATCGACGTCCTGAAACGCTTCGGCTACTACAGCACCGAGAGCAACGGACACCTCAGTGAATATGTGCCGTGGTATCGCAAACGCCTCGACGACATCAACAAATGGATCGACCTTTCGAGCTGGATCAACGGCGAGACGGGCGGATATCTGCGCGTCTGCACCGAAGGCCGCAACTGGTTCGAAACCGACTTCCCGAACTGGCTGGCGCAAGATCCGCCGAAATTCGTCCCGGAAAAACGCAGCGAAGAGCACGGCTCCTACATCATCGAGTCGCTGGAGACGGGCCGGGTCTATCGCGGACATTTCAACGTCGTCAACGACAACATCATCACCAACCTGCCCAACGGCTGTATCATCGAGGTGCCGGGCTATGTGGATCGCAACGGCATCAACATCCCGGTCTTTGGCGATCTTCCGTTGGCCTGCGCCGCGACCTGCTCGGCCTCGGTCCATGTCCAGCAGATGGGCATGGAGGCGGCGGTGCACGGCGATGTGACCCTGCTCAAACAGGCGATGCTCCACGACCCGCTGGTGGGAGCGGTCTGCGACCCCGAAGAGGTCTGGCAGATGACCGACGAGATGCTCGTCGCCCAGGCGAAATGGCTGCCTCAGTACGCTGCTTCCGTTCCCAAAGCCGCCGCCCGCCTCGCCGCCGCCGAGCAGGACGGCACCCGTGTCAAAACGATGGAAGGCTTCCAGGGCATGGCACGCCTGCATACCAAGACGGTCGAGGAGATGGCTATCGCCAAGGAAGAAGCCCGCTCCAACGCCCAGGCCGCCGACAAAGGCAAAATGACCACGAACGCCTGAGCGACCCCGACGTAGAACGGAGCGCACAACGTTCGTAGAAGGGTTCTCGCGAAAGGCGGATCGGCTGCGATCTGCCTTTCGTGCCATTTGATAGTTGTGCAGAACGGCCACCGCAACGAATTCGTGTTCTCTTGGGACCGACGGCAGGCGAGGCGACCTATCGTTGGAACATGGACTATTGTCGTGCCAGGAGATTTCCCATGGCTTACTCAAATTTTACTCTCAGCGACATCACGAAAAAGTTCAACGTTACCCTCAGCGAGACGTCCGATCTTTTTGTGGATGTACCGGAGATACCGATACGTCCGGAGTTTCAAGCCCAGTTCAATACGACTCTGCCACTGGCTCTCGCCACGTCAACGGAGAAAGCCCGTTCCGAGTTTATCATTGCTCCAGTTCTCGTCGAACTCTGGCTGCTCCAGGATCGCAAGATAGGTCTCCTCTCCGGAGTAGAGTTCAATATCGACGAGGCAAAGGGGTTGGTAGGCGTTTGTGACTATATCATCACGCTCTCTCCCGAACAGATGTTTGTGAAAGCGCCCGTGCTGATGCTGGTCGAGGCGAAGAACGAGGACTTAAAGCGGGGATATGGCCAGTGCATCGCAGAGATGATCGCCGCGCAGACATTCAACGCCCGCGAGGGGAGCGAGAGCAAACAGATCTATGGCGTCGTCACCATAGGCGAGTTGTGGAGATTTCTCGTCCTGGAAGGCACGACCGCGCGTATAGATTCACGCAGCTACCACATCGACCGCTTGCCCAAGATCATGGGCATTCTACTGCATTTGACCCGAACGCAAGCCTCCGATTGAATCCCCTCGGTGCGGCGGAGACCGCACAAATAAAGGGACGAACGATGAATAGTTTGCCCGATGTGACCGCGAACTCGTGAAGTCAGAGCAGGAGATGTAGCAGATTGTAGTGAATATTCCGGCAGTGAAGTTGCGTCTCTCGATTGGAAACCTCGAAAGGAGTATGGGAATGCTGAAGAAGATTCTGGCGATGGCGGCCGCAATGGCAGTCGTGGCGCTCGTCAATTCCGCTGCGACGGCAGGGGGATTGAGCATCGGTGACCCTGCGCCGAAACTGAACGTGAAGAAATTTGTCAAGGGAACCCCGGTCACCAAGTTTGAAAAAGGCAAGCTCTATGTCGTCGAGTTCTGGGCGACCTGGTGCGGTCCCTGCCGCGCCTCCATTCCTCACCTGACGGAAATGGCGAAGAAAAACAAAGATGTGACGTTCATCGGCGTCAGTGTCTGGGAAAAAGATCAGGGTTTGATCGCGCCATTCGTCGCAGAGATGGGTGCGAAGATGGACTACCATGTTGCCATGGATGCCGTACCAGTCGGCGGTGACGGCAACGCGGGCGCGATGGCGACGACCTGGATGCAAGCCGCAGAGCAGAGCGGCATCCCGACCGCGTTCATCATCAACAAAGAGAGCCAAGTCGCCTGGATCGGGCATCCGATGACAATGGAAGGGCCCCTCGCGAAGATCGAGGCTGGCCAGTGGGACTTGAAGGCCGAAGCCGAAAAGGCCCGCAAGGCGGCGATCACCGCCGGTAAACTGAGCGCGCTTCAGACAGCGTTCGGTCCCGCGTATGCGAGCAAGGACTATCCGAAAGCGCTCTCGATCCTGAACAGCGCCCTCGACAGCGACGCGGATCTCGAGCCGCAGGTCGCTCCGGTCAAGCTTATGGTACTTCAGAAGCTCGGCAAAACCGACGAGGCTGCGGCCTATCTCGAAAAACTGGTGGGCGGCGCCTTCAAGGACAACGTCGAAGGCCTCAATATGCTCGCGTGGGCGCAGGTAGACCCGGACTCTCCTCACAAGCCGACGCCAGCGCTTGCTGGCGCTGCTCTGAAGGCCGCGCTTCGCGCCGACGAACTCTCCAAAAGCAAAGATCCCGCTATTGCGGATACGCTGGCAGCAGCCTACTTTGCGGACGGCAAGGCCGCGAAAGCTATACAGGTTCAGGAGCGCGCCATCCTGCTGGCAAAGGGAACACAGTTTGAGAAAGAACCCTCCTTCGGCCAGCACCTCGCGAAGTACAAGGCCGGAAAGTAGTCACGGCGAACACTTCTACCGGACGGCTGCATCGTCGGACGCAGGAGTGCAGAACTTGCAAAAAGCCCTCGACCTCACTGGAGGTGGAGGGCTTTTTGCATACGGATATCGGACACTATTTGGCCAACTCGTAGAGAGCGTGGGCGTAGATCTTGGCCGCGTTGAGCACGGTCACAACGGCGATGCGTTCGTCGGGCTCATGGGCGGGACCGTCGCTGCTGTTCGGGAATCCGGCTCCATAGGCGACAGCGTTCGGCGTGGAGCGGGCATAGGTTCCACCGCCCATCGTGCGGGGTTTACTTTCCATGTCGCCTGTCTCTTCCTGATAGACGCGAAGCAGCGTGGAGACCGGCTCCTGGTCGAGTGGAACGTAGAGCGGAGGCTGGTTGCGGGTGTGGGCGATGGTCCAGCCTGTTTTTTCCCGAACCGCGCGGTTAGCCTCCAGTAGCTCCTCCAGAGTCCAGGTGACCGGATAGCGGATATTGAAGGTCACGCGGATCTTATTGTCGGCGGTGGTTTCGAGGATGCCAAGGTTACTGGTGAGCGGCCCCGCGACGTCGTCGGTGTGCGCGACCCCGAGGGAGGCGCCTGTCGTCTCCACCATCTCGTCCACCCACTCCAGCCAGACCTTCTTTTCGGGCAGGTCGAGCGTGGCAAGGGCGCGCGCAAGGCGGGCGACCGCGTTATCGCCCAGCGTGGGGCGCGCGCCATGAGCCGATTTCCCGACCGCTCGCACCACGATCCCCGACGCGCTTTTCTCGAAGGTTACGTTGTTGTCCCAGAATTTGTCCAGTGTCTCAACCGCCGCGGCTACAGCCTCCGGCGTACCCTGAAGCGTGGCCTCGGCATAGTCCGGAACCATGTTGGGTCGCCGGCCGCCGCCTGCCTGGGTGATGCGCAGAGCGTACTCTCCGGTCGGCAACGGCTTCTCGAAAACCAGATCGGCGATCCCCTTCTCCGCGTAGATCAGCGGAAAGCCGGCATCGGGGGTGAACGCATAGACCGGACGCTCCTCCTTTGCGACGTTGAAGTAGTGCTCCACGCAGGCGAAGCCGCTCTCCTCGTTGCAGCCGAAGATGAGCCGGATACGACGTTTCAGGGGCAGGAGTCCACACTCCATGATCGCCTTGGCGGCGTAGAGCGCCGCATAGGTTGGGCCTTTGTCGTCGGCGGAGCCACGGGCATAGAGATAGCCGTCTTCCAGCGCCGCGCCGTAGGGTTCGTGTTCCCACCGGTCGCCCTCGGGCACCACGTCAAGATGTCCGAGTGCGGCGATCATCTCCTCCCCCTCCCCCATCTCCGCATGGCCCGCATACCCATCGACATTTTTGGTCTTGAAGCCCAGCCGATCACAGAGCGCCAGCGTATACTCCAGCGCCTCACGGACCGGCTGTCCGAACGGAGCCCCCGGCCCCGCCGCCGGCGCTTCGACGCTCGGGATCCGCAGCACCCCTTGCAGCGCCTTCACGATCTCGTCTTCATGGCTTTCAATCCAGGTGTGCAGCCTCTGCACATTCGGGTCAGTCGGGGTATTCATTGGTGTGAGACGTTCTCCGTTCTCTCGGGTAGTTGCTGACCCATTATAGCAAATTCCGACTAAGATGGAAACAGGGGACTCCGGAAAGGAAAAGTTGCCATAAACGAGCGCATCGTCACAACGGAGGGGTGAACACATCGGCTGAGGGGAAATCGTAAATCAACAAGGAGTCCGCCTGCCCTGCGCCGAACTTCCTGGGAGATAAATGAAGTACCAACCCAGGGAGGGTAGCAGTGAGAACCGGAACGTGCTTGATTCTGTTTGGCCTGCTCATCGGCGTTGGAGCGCAGGCGCAGCAAAAGACGGCGCCAGACCGTGGAAAACAGTCCCCTATCAATAATTTGTCCGCGCAAAAGATCGCGGACGGTTGGATTCAGCTCTTCGACGGTGCGACGGACTACGGCTGGAAATCGCGAGGAGAGGCGACGTGGACCGTTGCAGACGGGGCTCTGCAGAGTGAGGCCGGAAAGTCGGGAGCGCTGTGCACGACGACCGAGTTCGGCAACGGTGACCTACACTTCGAGTGCTCGCACGGGCCTATCGGCTCGGTCAACGTCGCCCTTCGAGCGTCCGCCGACACCGCAATCACGCCTACGAATGCCGCCATCTTCACGGTCTACGACCCGGCCGCCGCCCGGGCGAATGCGAGCAAAAAATGGGGCAGTGCGCCTAAGCTCCCGACTGCGGAGGATTCCTGGGACTCTTACGACGTCGTCGCGAACGGCGGCATTTTCGCGCTGCGCGTCAACGGTAAGCCAGGAGGAACGTTCAAAGGTCCGTTTCCGGCTCGGGGCTATATCGCACTGTTGACCAATAGCAAAGATGCCGTCCGGTTCCGCAATATTCGGTTCCGTCCCACGGGGTTGAAGCGCGTATTTAACGGCAAAGACCTGACGGGCTGGATTGCGCCGGAGGGCAACAAGTCGGTCTTCTCGGTGACGAAAGAGGGCTGGCTGAATCTCAAAGGCGGACGGGGGGATCTCCAGACCATCGAGCAGTGGGGCGATTTCGTCCTGCAGATCGACGTCTACTCCAACGGGGACCATCTCAACAGCGGCGTCTTTTTCAGGGCGGAGGCCGGCAAGTTCGAGCAGGGTTACGAAGACCAGATCCGAAACGAGTGGCAGGGTGACGACCGCACGAAACCGGTGGACTATGGGACCGGCGCGGTCTACAACCGATTGCCAGTCCGTAAAGTAGTCTCCTCGGATAGAGAATGGTTCACGATGACCCTCGTCGCGCACGGCACCCACATCGGCTCCTGGGTCAACGGCGTCCTGGTGTGCGACTTCACGGACATGCGCCCCCCGGATCAGACCAACGCCCGCAAGGGAGCGCGCACCAAAGCCGGAGTCATCAGCCTGCAGGGCCACGAGCCTGACACCGACCTGAATTTCCGCAACATCCGCATCGTGGAGTTGCCTCTGGCGGCGAAGTGAGCGACATGCCCTTCTCCGACCCCACGGTGGTAACATGCATCGCAGCGCTGCGGCAGATCGCGCGGCAGGCCATCGGCCATGAGGTGGATCCGGCGTTCTATGCGCTTCTCGACCAGCGGGAGGATATCTATGACCGTCTGATCGCCCGCGGCGACGGCGCGCTGGAGCCCGTCATCGCGCTGCTCGCGGAGCCGCACAGCATGGTGTCCCTTTTTGCTGCGGAGGCGCTCGGCAGGTGGGGCGATCCTCGCGCAGTCAAGCCGTTGCTGGAGGCGTTCGTATCGGAGGCAAACCCGGTCTATACCATCGCAATCACGCAGATCGGAGACCGCAGTGCCGTCGAGCCA
>JBBQPO010000005.1:0-55188 GCA_038217285.1 Chthonomonadales bacterium | reverse complement strand
TACATATCGATACGATAGTCCGCAAGTGTGCTATTCTGCATTGGGTATGTTTCTCCTTCGTCAGAAAAACAATACCCGATGGGGCAACTTCGCGTGGTCAAAACAGCTATGCGAAGTTGCCATTTAGTCTAAACGTCAATCGGAAACACCCTTTGTTCTACCCCTCCTTATGAAGGATCAAACATTATCATGTCTTTGACACGCTTCTTCTATCGACTTCCGGCCCAGGTCAAACCGCACGCGGGATGGCGGCATTATGTAGTATCGGTGCTGTGGCTGCTCTGCGCCTGCGCGCTTCCTGTCGCTGCGGCTCCGAATTCGGTTGGACTTCGGTGCGAATACCTGGTCAGCCCGCTCGGAATTCATGAGACCGCTCCACGATTCAGTTGGAGAATGAACGCTGCGCGGCGGGGAGAGAAGCAGACTGCTTACCACCTCCTGGTGGCCTCGACCCCGAAACTGCTGGCGAAGAAGCAGGGAGATCTGTGGGACTCCGGCAAAGTAGAGTCCGACCGGAGCGCACAGGTAGAGTATGCCGGCAAACCGCTCACCTCGCGGATGCGCTGCTACTGGAGTGTGCGCGTCTGGAATCGCGACGGCAAACCCGGCTCGTGGAGCAAGTCTGCGCTCTGGTCGATGGGGCTTCTCGAATCCGGGGACTGGACCGCGAAATGGATCGCTGCGCCACCGGTCGCGCAAGCTTCCGCGACCCAACACCAGATCGTGGTCCGGAAAGCCTCTTACGAAGCGGTGGACGGATCCGGAGCGCGCGATGTCACCGTGCTCCTGGCGAACAAGCTCAAGACCGGCGACCTCGACGTCACGGTAGGCAACGGGACGCTCGGTGGGGATCCCGCCTACAATCATGTCAAGCAGTTGCGTGTCGATCTCGTGGTGGACGGTAAACCGCAGACCGTGGTCACGGCCGAGAACCAGGTGTTTACGATTAAGGGTGGGACGCGGGCGCTGCCCTACCTGCGCAAGGCGTTCGCACTCTCGAAACCGATTCGCCACGCGTCTCTCTACGCCACTGCTCTGGGGGTCTATGAGATCCATCTCAATGGTCAGCGCGTCGGCGACCATATCCTCGCCCCTGAATGGACCGACTACCACAAACGCATCCGCTACCAGGAGTACGATGTCACCTCCCTGCTGCATACTGGCGACAACGCCCTGGGCGCACTGGTGGCGCACGGCTGGTACAGTGGGCATCTCGGCAACGGCGGCTATCAGTACTACGGTGTCGTTCCCGCCCTGTTCGCGCAGTTGGAGGTGACGTACGCCGACGGCTCGACCGAGCGCATCGTCACCGACACGACGTGGAAGACCCATATCAGCCCAATTCTCTCCTCTGACTTTATGCTGGGCGAGAACTACGATGCGCGCCAGGAACTCGCCGGATGGGACCGTTCGGGACTCGATGAGGCCGGTTGGAATGCCGCAACCCTCGACAAGGAAACGATGGCCCCGAACAAGCCGCCTATCGCGAAGGCGAACCTCGAACCGACGATCAGTGAGCCGGTGCGCATGACGGGAGAGATCAAGCCCAAACGGCTCAAAGAGCCAGCCAAAGGCCACTGGACGTACGACCTCGGCCAGAATATGGTGGGCGTGGTGCGCCTGAAAGTCTCCGCGCCTGCCGGCACTCGACTGACCCTGCGTCATGCCGAAATGCTCAATCCCGATGGCACGATCTACACGGCGAATCTGCGCGGCGCTCCTTCTATCGACACGTATGTCACCCGTGGAGGTGGGGTCGAAATCTGGCAGCCACGATTCACGTTCCACGGCTTCCGATATGTTGAACTGACCGGCCTATCGACCCGACCCGGCCTGAGCGCCGTCACGGGAATCGTCATCAACTCCGATACCCCGCGTGCGGGAGAGTTTGCCTGCTCCGACCCGCGCATCAATCAGTTGCAGTCCAATATTCAGTGGGGCCAGCGCGGCAACTACCTGAGCGTTCCCACCGACTGCCCTCAGCGCGACGAGCGCATGGGCTGGATGGGGGACGCGGAGGTGTTCGTGCGCACCGCCACCTACAATGCGGATGTCGCGGCGTTCTTCACCAAATGGATGGTCGATGTCGATGACGCGCAGACGCCGGATGGGGCCTACAGCGACATCTCTCCGAGCTACGGCGGCGGCGGCACACCCGCCTGGGCCGACGCGGGCGTCATCTGTCCGTGGACGATATACCAGGCCAACGGCGACACGCGCCTCCTCCAGCGCCACTTGCCGGCCATGACAAAATGGGTCGAATGGTGCCGCTTACACAGCACCGACCTGATCCGCGACAAAGATCGCAACGGTGACTACGGAGACTGGCTCTCCATCGGCGCCAACACCCCTAAAGACCTTATCGGCACCGCTTACTTCGCCTACTCGACTCATCTTCTCTCGCGTGCCTATCAGGCGGTCGGCGACACAAGCGGCGCTAAGAAGTACGCCCAACTCTTCGAAGAGATCAAGGCCGCGTTCAACAGGCGCTATGTCCGGGCGGACGGACGGGTGTTCGGCAACACGCAGTGCGCCTACGCCATGGCTCTCAAGTTCGACCTCCTGCCAGGGGAGTTACGCTCCCTGGCAGCGCAATATCTGGACGACGACATTCGCGCCAAAGGCAACCATCTCTCGACCGGCTTCGTGGGCGTCAGCTACCTCCTGCCGGTGCTGACGGGCGCGGGCAAAATCGATACCGCCTACACGCTGCTAACGCAGGACACCTTTCCCTCGTGGCTATTCTCCGTGAAACACGGCGCGACCACCATCTGGGAGCGCTGGGACGGCTGGACGCCCGAAAAGGGTTTTCAGGATCCCGGCATGAACTCCTTCAACCACTATTCGCTCGGCTCGGTCGGCGAATGGCTGTTCGATACGGCCGCAGGCATCGACCTCGACCCGGCCCAGGTCGCCTTCCACCATATCCTCCTGCGTCCGCGGGTTGATGGGTCACTCACCTGGGTCAAGGCGCATCACGACTGCCTCTATGGCCGTATCGAAAGCGACTGGACACGCGACGACAGGTCGCTGACACTCAGCGTGACGATCCCGCCTAACACGACCGCCACGGTCTACATGCCTGCCGCCGATCCGGATGCGGTTACGGAAGGTGCCGTGTTGGCGTCTCGGGCTGCCGGCGTCAAGTTCCTGCGTACGGAACCCGGATTCGTCGTGTACGAAGTCCAATCCGGCGCGTATACGTTCACGGCTCCGCACTAAAGCGACCGACCATGCTCCTCATGGCTTTCAGAAGCCCGTCTCGATCCAGGGATGGGCTTTTGGAGTTTCAACGTGGCAACCGCAGGGCTGTAAAGGGGACAAGATGACTCAGAGTGACGATCATGCAAAGAAGCCGCACCCGATGCCGCGCCGCGATTTTCTCGCTCGCTCTACGGCTGCGGCGCTGGCCGCGCAGCAGGAGCTTACATCGGGAACGGCTCGTGGTGCGGAGGCGCAACGTCCGATCAGCGCGAATACAGATCCGTACACGCGCTATATGAAGACGTCGCGTGACTTCAAGCGCGTGAAGCAGGACCGGGCCTGGTGCGACAAAGCCTATCCGGGCTGGATCTATATGCCCTGGACTTACCAGTGGAATGTCGGCTATACCGATGCTTCCGGTCGTTTTTCCCAGAGCCACGGCCTCAACGGGGCCTTTCTCGATGGCAACGGCGGCGCGGCGGACTCACCGGCGGGCAAGCTCGACTGGATCAACCACTTTCACCTGCGTTTCTACACCGACCACACCGCAGGAAAGGGCAGCCTGCACCTGTGGGACGGCGGCAAACAGAAGCCGCACCTGGCGGAACTGCACGGCACAGGCGTCCGAACCGTCCCGATCAATGCCGCACTGGGCCGACGGCTACAGGATGTCATTCGGAACAACATTACCCAGGTGAAGTCTTCTCCGTTCCGTGCCGCGTACGCCCTGGACGACGAGGCCTCGTGGGGTCATTTCGTCCACCCGACCATGTGGCGCATCACCGACGATCCGGACGCCTACACAACGTGGCTGCGCGAGATCTACGGACCCGCCGCGCCGAAGCGAGATCGCTGGGTCACCTACGAGGATATTCGTCCGCAGCTTCCCGCCTGGACCTTGCGGGAGTTCGACGCGAGCCCCCTTTTGGACCAGTGGAGCTTTAACGACTCCCACTGGTGCAACTTCCTTGGCGATCTCGTCGAATATGCCAATACGGTCGATCCAGATACTCCGTGCGGCATCGTCGGCGGGCAGGCTCCGAACGCCTTCGGTGGCTACGACTACGCCAAGCTGATGCGCAAGATCCAGTATATCGAAGCGTACAACCTCGGCTCGTCGCAGGCTATCATTCGCTCCTTCAATCCACACAACGCCATTCCGGCCGTGACGAGTCACTTCCACCAGTCCGTCGAGGACGATATCTGGCAGGTCTGGTACTACCTGGCACACGGGAATCGGGGCCATATTGGCTGGGTGGAGAACTGGTTTGAGGGGCAGACGCCTCGACCGTGGCTCGACGCGGTCGCCTCCCATTTCCTGGAAGCAGGCAAGAAAATCGGCCCCCTGCTGCAGGATGCGGAGTGGATGCACGACGGTATCGCCCTCTACTACAGTCATCCCTCGATTCAACTCGGCTGGATTTTGGACGCGGAAGCGCACGGCAAGACCTGGATCAATCGCGATGGGGATCACCGTCTCGGCGCTTCCCATCTGGTGCGGCAAGCCTGGGAGAACATGGTGCGCGACAGCGGCTTGCAGGCGACCTATCTCAGCTACGTCGATGTCGTTCAGAATGGAATCCCGGCTGACATCCGCGTCCTGATCCTGCCTGCCTGCCTCTGCCTCTCCGACGCGGAAGCGCGCGCCATCGAACAGTTCTGCCAGCGAGGGGGAACGGTGATTGCCGACTATATGCCCGGCCTCTGGGATCAGCACGGGCGCGGGCGCGCCGCAGGCGGCATTCTCGACCGGATGTTTGGCGGCCAGCACAGTCCTGCCCTGGCGGTCACCGACGTCTTCGGCGGCAAGCTGTGGTGCGAAGTCGATCAGGATGCCAACTTCGGCTGGAAGACCTATACCGAGTTCCTGACGAACGGCAATACCTGCCTCAAGGGTCCAGGCGGATATCACAAGGCCGTGCGAAACATGGCGACCGTTTCCGTGAATCATGTCGGCGCCGGGACTGCCATCTTAATGAACCTCTCGCCCCAGTGGTACAACGCCTATCGCGTGTCGGGCTTCGAGGCGGCCCGCCGTCGCGACACGTTTATCAGCCATGTTACCGCCAGTGGAATCCGGCCACGAGTGCAGATCGAGAACGCCGGGGAGGCCGCCTTTGGCCACGAGTTCACCACGTTCCGGCGGTCCGATGGCCGCAATGTGCTCTTCGTCTGCGCCAATCCCGAGACAGTCGGCTCGGAGGTCGGCGGCGGCAATGCCGCCAATCTTAAGACCGGAGCGATCCCCATCACCCTGAAGTTCGCTGGCCCCGTTCGCAACGTTCGCGACGAGCGGCGGGGCGTTGACCTGGGCTCCGGGGATCGTTTTCCACTCTCCTGGACCCGCAATGAGGCCCTCGTGTTATCCTTCGACTGATAAAAGGATTCACATAGCTCGGCACGAACCTTTATCGAGGTATCAGGGTGTGACGACCGTGAATTCGCTGTCGAGGATCGCCTGGTTGGCCTGGGGTTTGGTGATCTTGAGGGTGGCGATGTTCTTATGGGCGCTATCCTGCAGTTCCACCAGTCCGGGAAGCCAGAGATTCGGGGTGACTTCGGTCGGCTGTTTGTAGAGAACGATACTCTTCAGCTTACTGTCGGCATCGAATCTCTCACGTTTCACAAAGAGACGTCGGTTAGGATCGATCCAGACCCGATGGTAGGCGCCGTCGTCCTGTCCCCAGTAGGTCAGATCATAGACAACGGTCGGAACTCTGTCCACAGTCTCCTCCTTCACGAACCTCGCCCGTATCGTGTCGAAGCTGCCTCGCGTCAGAATTCCGAAGGATTCGAAGAGGAAGGACCTCCGAGTCGGGGTACTGGAGAAGTCCTGGTGCGAAGCCTTTTTGCCCTCCCCGACCGTGAAACTGCGCTGCTCTTCATTGACAACGAGGGTCTCCTTACCATCTTTCGGAGAGGTCACCATGAGCCGAAATCGATTCGGTTCTTTGTACTGAAAGGTAACGTCACGCAGTGCAAACAGCCGCGTGAGCTCCTTGTCCCCCATGTCCGGTGGCTTGCCATCGGAGGTCGTCATATGCAGATTGGCCTGGAGATCGCTCAACGAACTCAGCAGCGCGGAGAAGCGCCCGGTCGGTTTGCGGTCCAATCCGATTTCGCTCGACGTATCCGCCTGGGTTAGCGCTGCGCGGATCCGCTCCGTTTTTAGCCAGGGATGCATCGCTCGCGCGATAGCCGCCGTTACAGCGCGTTGTTCGTACGGCCCCACCGAACCCGGCATTACCAGCGGCATCGGGTTGAGCGCCATCATATTCGTGAACGCGTTGTACAGGCTCTTGTTCTCGGTGCTGTCTCCCTCGACGTTATGCGCGTCGAGGACGAGATGGCGGGTGTTCATATCGAGGATCATTATATCGACGGAACAGATCGATTTGATGCGGTTGGAGACGCCTATCCACACATTGCGCGAACGCCACTGCGCCCGACCGGCGAGTACGTAGCGCGTATTCAGCTTCTCTCCGAGCGCGGTCATTTCGTCGAGGGTGGGGAGCACATACACCGCGTTGGCCTTTTTCGGAGCGTCCTGCGTCACCACATTGCGTCCTGCGCCCAATAGATGCGCGAACGCCGACTCCTGCTTCTTACTCCCACTGATCCCTGACATCGGAGGCGGCATCGCGCCTGCCGCCGTTTTGATGAGAAAGACGTTGAAGCCCGTGCCGAGCAGCAGTTGACTGCAGACCTCATGCGCTGACTGCACCGCCGCGTCCCGGCTGTTCTTGTAGTTCCACGGCACAATCGCCACCGTGTCCCCCAACTCCTCCGTTCGGAACCCAGCATTGCTCTCCACGGCGGCACGATCAGGCTT
This sequence comes from Chthonomonadales bacterium, assembly GCA_038217285.1. Classification (GTDB taxonomy): domain Bacteria; phylum Armatimonadota; class Chthonomonadetes; order Chthonomonadales; family Chthonomonadaceae; genus JANXLO01. The sequence goes on along the minus strand of JBBQPO010000005.1, from coordinate 48,152 downwards.
GACTCCGCGCACCTGACCTGGCGTGGAAGCCATAGTGCGACTATGACGCTCCTGTGCCCCGACCGATGGCACAAGCCCGACGGCCAGCGCAATGCAAGCGAACACCGCCTGCCATCCGGACTGGTCGAGAAGATAACTTTTCATCCTGACATTCATCCTGAACGCTCCGAAAACTTTGAGAAGAAGCCCGCCTGCTGGCCTGGAACCTGCCAGAGGCGACACTATACCGGTGAAATAGATACTTTCGTCCCTCTGGGTAACTTCTGTAAACGATGCCGCCAACATACCTGTGACACCCGTCATCGGAAGACGTCCGTCCTACCTCGGATTCCCGGTGTTCAACTTGCACAAGAGTCAGGAGAGCATCCACCGGAGCGTGTCGGCGTTACGCACCGCATTGCCCCCTCCGTCGTTGTTGAAGTAGACGAACACGTCCTTGCCCATCTGGCGCCATTCGTGAATCCGCGCCGACCACCAGCGCAGATCCTCATCGGAATAGGAGCCGCCATACAACGACTTTTGATCCGGACCGTGCAGCCGCACATAGACGAATCCTGCCGTTGCGCGCAGAATACAGGGTAACTGCGCGCCGCTCATGACGCAGTAGGCGATCCCTGTGCGTTCGAGCAGTGCATAGATCTCCTCCTGGTGCCAGCTCGGATGCCGCAACTCTACCGCCACTCTCAATCCGGCAGGGACGCACTCCAGGAAATAGGCGAGTCGGGCATAGTCGTAAGCGAACGCGGGCGGAAGTTGTACGAGCAGAACGCCGAGGTGCGCGCCCAGACGACTCACGCCTCGAGCGACGGTCTGCAGCCATCGCTCCAGCGAACAGAGGCGCTTGCCGTGCGTCAAACCGCGGGACGCTTTGACCGTCATTAGGAACCCCTGTGGCAGCCGCTCCTCCCACCTCGCAAACGTCCGTTCGGCCGGCCAGTGATAGAACGTGCTGTTGATCTCGACGGTATTATAACGTGGAAGATAGACGCCCAGGCGCTCCCAGGCAGGGAGGCCAGGAGAGTAGAGAACGCCCTCCCAGTGGTCATAACTCCAGCCCGAGGTTCCGACATAGACCGACATACGCTGCTCTCCCGGAAAAGTCTCTCTGTCCACTCTTACGGCAGAACACCGTTATCGTTCGCAGGACGTCTGTCCTCGCCGTCTATGATCCTATCCGTTCCCTCTGCCGTCGTATTCGGCCTGTTGCTTCTGCGGCTCGGGAATATTGTAGGCATAGATCCCAGGGTGGTAGCACCCCAAAATACCTGGGTGACTTTCATGAAGAAATGCCCGTACGTCGTCGAGGGTCTCCGCAAAGCAGGATTCACGGGCGGGTGGTTGTAGTGTGGGAGTCAAATTCGGAAAGCCGTGCAACCTCTTGATCTTTCCTCGGGTGTGTATGCACTGGCGGGCTTCCTGTTCTGGTGGGGCATCGACGCACGGCAGACCCCAAGTGCCCCGACGAATCTTCTCGCCGGGTTGCGACAGGCCGACCCATTGCTGCGAAGACTGGCACCGGCATGGTTGGAAGTGACGACCATCACTTGACGCGGATCGCATCGGCCTGCACCGGCACGAGGTCGCGCGGATGTTCTACCCGTTTGGGTCTCTAATCTGCGATAGTATAGAAAAATGGATTGAGCAGGCAGTGGAACTATTCCGAGGTCGGTACCGTCATTTTGTTGCTCTGTTTCTTTCCTCTCGAAATAGGAGAGTTGGCTGTAGAACGGTCAAGAGGGAACAGAACACGACAAAATCGGGGAGTAGGAGAGCACAGGCATGAGCAACAGTAGTGAATCGGGTGCAGAAGGGTCGACAGATGCCGTTGTTGCGGATGAGGGACTTATCGCCTCCCTGACCGCAGCGGTTCCGGAACCCAGGCATCGCGTCAGCTTTGATATCGCCCCGGCCGCCATTTTTAAGATCATCTTTACCGTCACGTCGATCTGGCTGCTGATGCGAATCTTTCCCGTGCTTATCCTGATCGTGCTCTCCCTGATGCTCGTAGCGACCTTCAACCCTTTGGTACGGAAATGGCAGGCACGGCTCGGTCGGTCCTGGGCCATCGTCGCCGTCGTCACGGCTCTAATCGTCTTCTTTCTGGGCACGTTGGCGCTGCTCATACCCTCGCTGGCAGTCCAGGGTGCGAAAATCGTCACGAACGCGCCGATCTACTCCCACCAGATTCAGAACGAGTTGGCGAAGCACCGCGTGCATATCGACATCCAGAAGCAGGTCGAGCAGATGTCTTCCAAACTGATGGGATCGACCCCCGAATTGATGAGTCTGCTGACCAGCGTGGTCAGTCTATTGGCGGCTTTTGCAACGGTGGCGATCCTGACGATCTATCTGCTCATCGAAGGTCCGCAGGTGAGCAAGGGGCTGATGCAGCTCCTACCGCGCAAGGAGCGGTTGCACGCGCGAAAACTGGTCATGGAGATCGGACTTCAGGTCGGCGGCTACATGCGCGGCCAGATCATAACGTCGGCGTTGGCGGGCGTCTTCTCGTTTATCACCTGCTGGGTCGTCGGAGTTCCTGCCGCCCTCGCCCTCGGCGCCCTGGCGGCCATCGCCGATGCCATTCCCTTGATCGGCCTGCTGATTGCGCTCGTGCCAGCGGCGCTCCTGGCATTAACCGTCTCCCCCTCCAAAGCGGGAATAGTCGTCGTGGCGTACCTGGTATACCACCAGGTGGAGGACCATTTTATCGCTCCCAAGGTCTACGGATCTGCCCTTGGACTGTCGTTGTCGGTGATCGTCATCAGTATTCTGATCGGCGTGGAGATGATGGGAATGCTGGGCGCGGTTCTCGCCTTGCCGGTCGCCGCTGCCATTCCCAGCATTCTCGCCTTCATTCAGGAGTGGCAGGAAAACAACGCCGGTGCAGAAACCGAACCTCACCTTCCGTGAATGGGCCTGACGGCAGCGGCGAGGCAGGCGTCTTGCGAATCCTGGTTGAAGACCATCTCGGAGTTGATGACCGTGTGGATGTCGTTTGAGAGCATCCAGGCAAGTTGGGCGGTCAGGGTCTGGCCGCGCTGCACACGGAGATCCGTGGGACTCAGGCTTGCCTCCATACCGATGACGCCGATGTCCTTCTTATGGGCATGCGCCAGCAGTTCCGACATTCCGCTCCGCTCATAGTCGAAAGCGTTGAAGGCGACCAGGATCGCATCAAACAGGCCGGTGTCGATGGCATATTTCAGCAGGTCCTTGCGTCGGGGATCGTGCGACGAGACGCCGAAATACCGGACCTTGCCATCCTTACGCGCCAGTTCCATCGCCCTGTGTAGGTGCGGACTGTTCAAGCGAACGTAACCGTCGCGGGGTGTTCCGGTCAGGCCGGGGCCTGTGTCCACGCTGTGCAGTTGCAGCAGATCTATGTGATCCGTCTTGAGCCTTTTCAGGCTCCGATGAAGAGAGCCGAGGCATTGGGCCACCGTCCAGTCGCCGAGAACCGCCCATTTCGTCGCGAGAAAAACCTGACGGCGGCGGGTCTGCATCACCTCCCCGAACACCTCTTCACTGTGGCCGTACGCCGGGGCTGTATCGATGTAGTTGACGCCTTTGTCGATGGCGCGGAGAAGGATTTCCGGGCCAGTGATGCCTGCGCCACCGGATCCGATCGTGGTCACCATCATGTTGGTGCGGCCCAGTCGTCGGCGCGGAAGGGACAAATTGTCGTTACGGTCTTCGACGTGCGGCGCGGGCTGATTCGGACCCTCTGTCAGCGCTTTCCGCTGTCCTTGCATCGCGGAGGCCGTCAGGCTCACAACTCCGAGGGAGGTGACCTGCAACAGTGTGCGACGGGTGAGAGGGGATATCACGGCGGACGTCATGACGCGCTCCCTTCACGCCGAGGTCGTCGGCTCACAGATCGGAAGGGTCTGCTGCTGTAAGAGTTCGACCGCAGCCTGGACTACTTCGGAGATAGAGACGCTGTCGATGCAGGTCGTCTCTTCGCGCGCGCAGTTCTCGTGGGGAATCGGACAGGAGGCGCAGCGGATTTGTGGTCCGACGGTTCGGAGCGGGGTGTGCCACGGCTGCCACCGCGTCCGCTGCTCCCAGTATTCAAAAAACGTAAAGATCGTGACGCAGGGAGTCTGCATCGCCGCCGCGAGGTGCGAGGTGCCGGTATCTACGCTCAGATGGAGGGCGCAGCGCTTCAACACCGCAGCCAGAACGGGCACGGATGTTTTGCCGCGCAGGTCCACCGTGGCGGCGGGAAGCATCTTCAAGATCTCGCCGCAGGTCTCCGTCGGAATAAGGCCACCGATCAGCACGATACGAAGGCCGGTCGCACTTTGGATGCCCTGGGCCGCGGCCGCGAAACGTTCGGGGGGCCACAGCCGGGACGAGCCACCGAAGGTGGGATTGAGGACCAGAAAAGCGTCGTCGGGGCCGATCTCGCCGGACGTCAACAACCGGTCTGCTTCCGCCTCCTCCTCTGCGGAGATAGGCAGAAAAGTATCTCCCGGAATGCCGTTCAGACCGATCGGCGCGGCGATTCCATAGTTGAATTCCACTTCATTGCGATCCGGCGTATCGAAATTGTAGGGGAAGTTATGCGTCAGGAGGCGGACGTAGTATTTCGTGCTACTGGCGGTCCGTAAGGGAATGCGAGCGAGCCAGTAGAGCCAGGCGTACCGAGCGCGAAGCCGCAGATCGACTACGGCGTCGAAACGACCATCGCGGAGAGCGCGCAGTAGACGCAACGCCTCTGGGAAGTTCTGCGTCTTACCTTTTGGTTGTTCCCACAGGACCGCATCCACGAACGGGTGATGTTCAATCCAGTCACCGGGACCGGGCAGAGGCAGTAAGAGAGTGATTTTCGCTTCGGGGTGCTTCCGGCGAATCCCCTCCAGGGTGGGGGTCGCCATCAAAAGATCGCCCAGTTTCGAATTACAGACGCGCACCAGGATCCGATCAAAACGCGTCGGATCCTTACGTCTCGGACTGCTCATGCGGGCTTGATTCCCTGCCTTACCGGCTCCGACGCCTCCAAAACTGAGGCCGAACCTGAAGATCAACTGCCGACTATAGACGGACTGCAAGGGATGGTTACCTGAATCAGTTCCTATCGGCGCGTTTCAAACGGTTGCTGCGGCGGCCTTCCGGATTGACGACCGTCAAGGTGAGGTCGGCGCGGTTGCGACTGACGACCAGCAACGGATCGTAGATATAGGGCTTTTTAGGGTCCCAGAGGCCAGCGCCTTCTATCGTGCGCTCGGCGTTGTCCCGCCGACCCGGCTTTTGCTCTTTGGCGGCGTAGGCCACGATGCTGATGGTCTGATCGTCGTGGGCAAAGTGCTTGTCTACCACGAAATCACCTTCGTAGCGGCCATTGCCTGTCGGCTCCAGTTCCCACCGCTGCCCCGTATGGTTATTGCGGGCCACGACGATGGCGTAGACCTCCGGAGCCGGGGGCGTGAGCAGTTGGGCCGTGATATGCACGACCTGTCCTGGTTCGGCGAGGCTCGGTTCAAGGCGGGCGTGCGTGAAGCGCAGGTAGTCGGTCTGGAATTTTGAGGGCCTGTCGGAATCGACAGAAGTCAGCTCCACCGGGTCGAGCCAGGCTGCCAGGGTATGCTCCTGCTTGCCTCCGAGCCGAAGCCGCTCCTCTTGAATCCAGTAGACATGGCCGATTTCGACGAGGTCATTGGTATTGGGCGCCACGATTTTCATCAGCAGGGCACCCGGCTGTTTACGCATCGCCGTGGGCGGGGGCGGGCGGTGCCCTCGCGGCGTCAGCATCACAAGCGCCCGATCGGCGACGGCGGAGCCTGCCGAAATACCGCCTTTGGTCAGTGGATCGGCAAAGGTGGCCGACTCCGCCGACGCGACGGCGTGAATTCCGGAGCGAATCGGGTTGTTGATGAAGCCGATGGCATCGCCTGTCAGTCGGATGACGCCCGTAAACACATCCGCAACAAATCCCTTGCCGTGCTTATGCTCCAGATGAAGGACCGGCTTCGGGACGGCGAGCGCGTACTCGCCGTTGCGATCCGTCCGGGTATAGTCCACGACCTTGTTCGAGTCATCGTATACGGCGACAAAGGCGTTGGGCAGTGGCCGTCCGCGCGCATCCAGCACTTTGCCGGTCGCCCAGACATACTCCGTCGCCTGCCCAGGGGCGCTGCAACAGGCGAGCAGCCCGACGAGTACGGGCCACACCAGGCATCCGATCCGGCACTTGATAGCATCTCTGCGCACGTCGATCTCCTTCCGTCGTTCCTTGGTCCCATGGACCAGTCACGGCGTTGGCTTTTTCGGTGATTCCGGATTCTTGAGATTGCGCGGGTCTCCGTGCCAGAAGGGATCCGCCGGATTGCCCATCACGAGTTTGGCGTCCGCGCCCCCAGTAATCATCATGACTTTCTGTTTCGGGTCGGAGGGGATGACAAAGAATGACGGCGTCAACGTGACATTATTGACCTCGCCGATGTAATGGTCATGCGCCACCTTTTCGCGCATCTTACTGGCCTGCATATCCTTTTTGAGCCGAGCCATATCGAGCCCAAGCGATTCGGCCCATTTAGCGATCAAGTCGGGATTGAAGGTTTCGGTATCGATCTCGGGCTGGTGCGCGAACAGAATATCGTGCATCTCCCAAAATTTACCCTGAAGTCCTGCCGCTTCGGCGGCGGCGGCCTCCATTGCGGAGTAGGGCCATCGGCCCAGAGGGAAGTTGCGGAATGCCAGTCGGTAACGGTCCGGATACTGTTTGACGAAGCCATCCATATCGGCGGAGGCTTCCCTGCAGTGGCTGCAGCCGTAGTCCGCAAATTCGATGATCGTATAGGTCGCTGTCGGCTTGCCCTTGAAGAAGAGCCCCTTCGAAAGGAGCTGTTCTCGTGGATGCACGAATGGATCATTACGGTCGGTAATGGGAACATGCACTCCCGGATCTGCAAGCGGCCCCCTGGTGGCTAATCGGAACTGAAAAAAGGTCTGAGGTCCGTAGAGGATCCCGAGCATCACGCCGATGAAGGCCACGACCCCGGTTAGCATTCTCTGCTCGCCCGTCAAAGCGCGGCCCAGAATGAGATGATCGTAACTGTTGACCAGAAATATAGCCGTGACGGTCAGCGCCGAGGCAAAACACCAGGGACAGAACGTAACCAGGACAAAGATCGACGTATACTGCAGCCACCAGGAGATGCAGAACGCCAGCAGCGAGATGCCGAACAGGGCGAATCCAAGCGATTTTTCGTCCGGGCCGGGCGCATTGCGGCCCGATAAGCTGCGGGCGCGTACCACGCAGATGCCGGCCAGCGTGAGATACATGCCGAAGCCCAGCACAGACGTAGGAATCGGACCCAGCTTTCCGTACTTGCTCTCGATCGTATTGTGGCAGTTGCCGCCGACGGCCCCACACCCGATGTCGGCGGCGGGAAAGAAGTGCTCGTAGGTGAGAACGAGCGCGATGATGCAGCCCACGAATGCGAGCACCAGCGTGATCTTGTTGAGGATAGCTCTACTCATAATGGCGTTAGAACCCTTTCAGAAAAAAGAAGACCGTATCCATTATATCACGCAACCCACGCCATCCGGCAACTCGTATAAGAAACGAAGTGGGAGAGGACGCGATTCCTGTGCGTCCTCCCCTATAATGAGTGTCCTGAGGACCGGAAGGTTACAGGGACTTTGCGGAATGAGGTACTCAGAGTCCACCATGTCTATCGAGTCTCGTCTTCGCTCCGTGCAGCCCAATGCGGCTCGTCGTTTCGCCGTCGCCATTTCTGAAAACGTGCTCAGCGCGTTTCGCTCGTTGCGTCTCAACCCTCTACGCTCTGCGCTCACCATGTCCGGCATCATTGTCGGTGTGCTGGCGATCGTCACAATCGTCGCCGTACTGCAGGGTGTGAAGGCCGAACTCGGCAAGCAGGTCGAGGGGCTGGGCGCCAATCTGGTCCTGATCGTGCCCAGCAAACTGGACGAAAACGGTCAGCCGAATCCTGCGGCGATCATCGGCATCTCCTCCCTGACAGAAGACGACGTGCAGAAACTGGCCCAGATACCCGGCGTGGAGAAGATCTCGCCCGTCGCCATCGTCGCCGGAGAGGTGGACTATACCGCCGCTGGCGCGAATAAGGTGACCTATCCCTTCGTGGTAGGAACCAACAAGGCCGGTGTGGTCATGAATCCGACGCCGATGGCCGAAGGACGCTATTTCGAGGATACCGAAAGATTCGTCTGTATTCTGGCCTCGAAGCCACGTAAGGAGCTGTTCGGCGATGGGCCTGCAGTGGGAAAAACGGTCCGCATCCAGAATCATGACTGGAAGGTCGTCGGCGTCCTCAATAAGCCCAATGGTGACGGCTCCCTCGGCGCTTCCATGCTGGGCCTCAGCACTCTCGTCTATCTGCCCATCACCACCGCACGGGAGGAGATCGCGGGCTGCCAGGTCAATCGTATTGCGCTGCAGACAGACTACCAGCATCCTGCTGAGAAGATGATTGCGCGCATGAACTCCACGCTGCTGGCCCAACACCACGGCAAAGAGGACTTCGGCGTCATCACGCAGCAGCGGGGACTGGCGCTCGTCATCCGCATCCTGGCCCTGGCGCAACAGTTGCTGGTTCTGCTCGCCGCCATCTCGCTTTTCGTGGCAGGCATCGGTATCATGAACATCATGCTGGTCACGGTGACGGAACGAACGCGAGAGATCGGGATTCGCAAGACCGTCGGCGCGCGACGCAGCGACATCTTCCTGCAGTTTCTCGTCGAGTCGATCACGCTTTCGCTGCTTGGCGGCGGCATCGGCCTGCTCATTTCCAGCGGCATCTGCGCCATCATCGCGCGCGCTTCGCTTCTCACGCCTCTCCTCACGTTGCCGCTCGTCGCGATGGCGCTCGGCGTCTGTACGCTGGTCGGTATGGTTTTCGGCGTCACTCCCGCCGTCCGTGCCGCCCGTCTGAGTCCGATCGACGCTTTGCGCCACGAGTAGAACGCAAGTGTCAATTGGAACCTACCTGCTAGCTCCGGTCAGCCCCCTCTGCGCTCGCTCGCTTCGCCTTCCGACCCCAAGAGGTCCGCCTTTCCTAGGTTCACCGGCTTTGAATGCCATTCTCCCCTTGACATGATCCGTGTCATCGCTTATAATTCGGACAGCACGTGCATTTTGGGAAGCGATCAATGTCCAAATAGAGCGACGATGTCGTCGGGAAGGGCGTAAATCTGATGAAGGCAAGAGTTCGATGTCGGATCGGTGCGTACCATAGCGGAGCAAAAAGGGGAGTCCCGTCTCTGCTCCCCGCAATACTGGCCGGACTGATGCTGGCGCTGGCGCGGCCGGCCTCGGCTGGGGAGGCGACGGTTCTCCCGCCCTTCGGGCAGAGCGAGATCAATCTTATTCTGGTCGTCCTGGCGTCCGGAATACTCTCGTTAGTGGTCGGATTTGTCTGGTTTCGCTCGATTGCTGCCCAGAGCCCCGGTACGCCCCGCATGCAGGAGGTAGGGCAGGCGATCCGGGAAGGCGCGATGGCCTATCTGAGGCAGCAGGTGCGCACCATGGCCGTGCTGGTCGGAATTATCGCCGTCGGCCTGTTCTTCCTCTATAAAGGGCAGAGTGCGCTGGGCTACGGTCCTGGCGAGGCGTTCGGCGTCGCGATCTTCTTCGTCCTTGGCGTAGGTGCCTCGTATCTGGCCGGCTATGTCGGCATGGGCATGGCGACTATCGCCAACCAGCGCACCGCCGAGCAGGCGCGAACAACCTTCAAGGGCGCTCTGGAGACGGCCTTTCGCGCGGGAGCCGTCTCCGGCATGATGACCGTCGGTCTCGGACTGTTGGGAGCGTGTGCCGTCTTCCTGATCTATCGTGAGAAGGCGATGCTGATCCTGGTCGGATTCGGATTTGGTGGATCGCTGGCAGCGCTCTTCATGCGTGTTGGAGGTGGCATCTTTACGAAGGCGGCGGATGTCGGCGCCGATCTGGTCGGAAAGGTCGAGGCGGGTATTCCCGAAGACGATCCCCGGAACCCGGCCACCATCGCCGACAATGTCGGGGACAATGTGGGAGACTGCGCCGGAATGGCGGCGGACGTGTTCGAGAGTTATGAGGTGACTCTGGTCGCAGCGATCATTCTGGGTGCAGCGATCATCCCGTTTGTCAAAGGGGAGACGTCGGCCTCTCTCGTGAGCAGCGGCCTGCACCTGATCATGTATCCCCTCATCGTGCGCGCTGTCGGAGTGGTCGCTTCGATCATCGGTGTACTGGCGGTCAAAGGCGAGGACCGTGAGAGCATGGACCCCATGCAGCCGATCAATCGGGGCTTTCGTATCTCCGCCGCTCTCGCAACCGTCTTTTTCGGCATTGGCTCCTTCTTCTACTTCGGCACAGGGATAGAGATCCCGACGCCTTCCGGGAATATCGTCTACGACTGGAAGCCGTTTTTTCTCTGCACCTTCTCCGGGATCGTGCTCGCGATGGTGATCGGCTGGCTGACCGAATACTTTACTTCCACCGAAAAGAAGCCGGTGAATGAGATCGCCTACCACTCCCGAACCGGCCCCGCGACGATGATCATCTCCGGGTTCTCGTTTGGGCTGGAGAGCTCGGTCTGGAGCGTCGTCGCCATCGCCGTGACCCTCATGTTCTCTCTCTGGATCTTTGGCGGTAACGTTCTGCTGGCCGCCTATGGAATCGCTCTCTCCGGACTGGGTCTGCTGACAACAACCGGCTATATCCTGGCGATGGACACCTTCGGGCCGATCACCGACAACGCCAACGGGATCTTCGAGATGTCGGGCGTGCTAGAAGAGGATCGTGAGCATGGCAAGGCGATGACCTCCGGCGGTATCTCCGGCGACCGTATTGTCGGACGTCTCGACGCTGTCGGCAACACGACGAAGGCATTGACCAAGGGCTTCGCCATCGCCACGGCGGTGATCGCGGCGGTCGCCTTGTTCCGGTCGTTCATGACGGACGCCCATCTACTGCCACCAGCGGATGTCACGGTCTGGGCGCAGCAGTTACAGCAGGGCCGTATCTTCGGTATTCCGCTCGATGTGCCGGAGGTCTTCGTCGGACTGCTCATCGGCGCTGCGGCTCCGTTCCTGTTCTCTGCGTTCGCCATCAACGCGGTGGGGCGCGCGGCCTCGCAACTGATCGAGGAGGTACGCTCCCAGTTCCGCAACGATCCCGGCATCATGTTGGGAACAAGCAAACCAGACTACGCCCGCTGTGTCGCCCTGGTGACGGCTGCGGCGCAGAAGGAGCTGCTCGCGCCTGGCATTCTCGCCATAGCCCTGCCTATTCTGGTAGGCTTCGGGCTGGGTTTCCGTCGCCCGGATGTCGGCGCGGCGGCTCTCGGGGGTTATCTGGCCGGGGCGATCGCCAGCGGACAGTTGCTCGCCGTGATGCTGTCCAACTCGGGTGGCGCTTGGGACAACGCAAAGAAGAAGATCGAAGACGGGCTGTTCGGCGGTAAGGGAACGGAGAACCACAAGGCCGCTGTCGTCTGCGACACGGTAGGAGATCCCTTTAAGGACACCGCCGGTCCCGCTCTCAATCCGCTTATCAAGGTTATGAACCTCACCGGCATCCTCCTCGCCGGGATCGTAATTCAGGACATCTCGGCGCAAGTGCGCATCGTCATTGTAAGCGTCTCCGGCGCCTGTCTCATCGGGGCCGTGCTCTTCAGCAAGCGCGGCTCCATCGTAGACGACAAGGCTCTGATGGCCTCGTCTGGGCCAGCTCCGACAGTTCAGGAGTAGGGGATCCACTGCGTAATCCTCGTGGGGGCCTTCGATATTCGAAGGCCCCCACGTCGTGATTCGGGGAACCGAACGCTGTGGCGTGGACGTCAGTAACCGGATATCGTCCACCAGCCTTCATGCCTTGCGAAAGGAAGTCTCTTCATGCGCCGCAGCGCCTTTACCCTGATCGAACTGCTTGTAGTCATCGCGATTATCGCGATTCTTGCGGCGGTGCTGTTTCCTGTCTTCGCGCAGGCACAGGAGAAGGCGCGCCAGACGGCCTGCCTATCCAACCTGCGGCAGATTGGGACGGCGATGCTCCTCTACTTGCAGGACTACGACGAACGCCTGCCCGACCGCAAAGATCTCAAGCTGTCGATGCCGGGAGGCTATCATCCCTGGGCAGGTTGGCCCGTTCCGGACTTCCGCAGCGGCTGGGCGGCTGTCGTGCTTCAGCCCTATTCACAGTCCATCGAGATCTGGAGCTGTCCCAGCGTTACCGGCAGTATGGGCGCTTTGCCACAGGTGGCGCAACCCCTTTCGACCGCTCCGAATGCACCCACAAGCCGCACCTGGATGCTGCGATTTGGGCGTCCGGATACTCCGACACCGCTCAACTATCTCTGGGGCAAGACCGTGGAACAGGCTGTCAGCGACATGCAGCAGAACAACGATCCGCTGGACGGATACCCTTATAGCGCCTCGGATCTAGAGATGGCTGCGGATCCATACTTCCCGCGCACGGCCCCCGGTGTTCCCGCCAACCTCCGCGGGAAGTCGGTCCATTTCGGCGGTCGGAATCGCGTGTTTTTCGACGGGCACGTCAAATATCTACGCGATATTCGGACGGGATGAGAAGGCGGATATAGCTTGAGATAGACATCCGAATACAACTGAGGGAACAATTTTTGCTCGCTTTCGTCGTCACATTGCTACGTTACGTGGAATCGCCGTAACGCTGCTGTTTTCCACCGTGATAGAGACAGCAAGTTGGGTTGCCCGAAGGGAGAGAGCAGGCTTGCGTTCGGTGGATGCATTTGGCAGTGGGGATGAACCGGAACCTACAGCCTTTTCGATTTAGAGCCTCACCCTGTTGTGTATGCCCATGATGGACATGCAACTCTTTGTTTCCCTGGAAGGGAAGTTCGCAATGAAATTTAGGTATCTGCTTCTCCTAGCGATTATCATATCGGCGTCTCAGGCGGGAGCCCAAACTATAACCCTCGGCGCTGCGCGGAGGTTTGCCGTTCTGGGAAGTTCGACGGTGACCAGTACCGGCGCTACCACTGTCAGCGGCCATGTCGGCGTCAGCCCTGGTTCGTCGGTGACGGGAATGCCACCAGGCGCCGTCACGCTGGGATCGATCCATGCGGCGGATCCGGTCTCCGTGAAGGGACATCAGGATCTCGCAATCGCCTACAATGCAATTGTAGCAATGGTACCCACAACCGAGCTGACGGGTCAAAATCTAGGGGGCATGACCCTTCCGCCGGGCGTCTACCATTTCAATACGTCCGCCCAACTGAGTGGCGCCCTTACCCTCGACGCCAGGAACGACCCCAATGCGGTGTTTGTGTTCCAGATCGGGAGTACGCTCACGACGGCTCCGAACTCGGCTGTTTTCCTCATTAACGGCGGTAATGTCGGCAATATATACTGGCAGGTCGCTTCTTCCGCCACGCTGAACACGGGCACGGCGTTCATGGGGAGCATCGTCGCTTTCACAAGCATCACGCTGAACACCGGAACCACTATTCTTCCAGGCCGAGCCCTGGCGTTGAATGGTGGGGTGACGATGGACACGAACAATATCGCCACTCCGGGCTTCGCCGATATTCTCTTTCAGAACAGCAACTCCAATCAGGTCTCCGCCTGGTCGATGCAGGGCACGGTCCTGTCCGGGATCTCCCTCACGACGACGGTTCCCGCCGCCGGTTACTTTCTGCGAGGCTCAGGCGACTTTAACGGAGACGGCAGCGCCGACCTGGTGTTCCAGAACAGCACGACCGGACAGATCGTCATCTGGTTCATGAAAGGTTCGACTTATATCGGCGGTCAACTGCTGGCTTATACGCCGGCGTCAGGGTATCAAGTCGTCGGTGTCGGCGACTTCAACGGCGACGGCAAACCGGACATCGTCTTCCAGAACAGCACGTCCGGTCAGATCGCCGTCTGGTACTTCAACGGAACCCAGCTCATCGGTTACGATTCGACACAGTTCGTACCCGCTGCCGGCTATAAGGTGGTGGGAGTAGGGGATTTCAACGGAGACGGCAAGGCTGACCTTGTGTTCCAGAACAGCACTTCCGGAGCGGTGGTGTTCTGGTTCATGAACGGAGCGCAGTTTCAGTCGGGGGCCTTTGCCTCGGCGCGGCCCGATCCAAGCTTCAAAGTGGTGGGCGTAAACGACTACAACAACGACGGTCTGCCCGACCTGGTTTTCCAGAACACAAACAGCGGACAGCTTGCCATCTGGTACATGAACGGCTCCGTCCTGTTCGGAGGTGGCGTGGTAAACATGACTCCCAGCGTGAACAACATCGCTGTCGGCCCGCGCTGATCGCCGAACTTCCCTGTTTCAAGACCGCCCGGAGGCCGCAGCCTCCGGGCGGTCGCTTTTGGAGTTGTGCAAAACAGTTATCTATGTCTGAACGATGGACAACACGGGCGTGAAAACCCATTACCCCTACAATTCTGTGATGTGGGTACGAGCCAGACTTTCAACCTGGGGTATCATATATGAGCGCTACGAGCGCGGAGGGATGGCGGCTGCGCCGACGAGGGCGGGAGCGAACAAGGAGATTATGGGGACAGCACACGAGGTAGACGGAGACGCTACGCAGACAGAACCAAAGACGGAGCGACGGGAAATGCAGACAGACTATATCCGCGAAGCGATCAAGGAGGATCTTCGCATCGGAAAGTTTGACCGCGTCCATACGCGATTCCCGCCGGAGCCGAACGCTTACCTCCACATCGGGCACGCGAAGGCCGTCTGGATAGACTACGGCATCGCACTCGACTTCGGAGGCCTGTTCAACTTGCGATTTGACGATACAAACCCTCTGCGCGAGGAGCAGGAGTTCGTAGACGGGATAATCGAAGACGTCCGCTGGATCGGCGCCGACTGGGGCGACCGGCTCTGCTTTGCATCCGACTACTTCGAGCAGATGTACCAGTGGGCGACCGACCTGATCCGCATGGGCAGGGCCTACGTATGCGATCTAACGGCGGAAGAGATGAGCGCCACCCGCGGCACGCTCACCAGTCCTGGCACCGAGAGCCCGTATCGGAATCGCAGTGTGGAGGAGAACCTGGACCTCTTCACGCGCATGCGCGCCGGTGAGTTTCCCGATGGCGCGAGGACACTGCGCGCGAAGATCGACATGACTGCGCCGAACATGATCCTGCGCGACCCGGTCATGTACCGCATCCTTCACGCGAAACACCATCGGCAGGGGGATAAGTGGTGCCTCTATCCGATGTACGACTGGGCGCACGGCCTGGAGGATTCCATCGAGGGAGTCACGCACTCGCTCTGCTCGCAGGAGTACGAGATCCATCGTCCGCTCTACGACTGGTTTCTGGACAAGCTCGGCATCTACCATCCGCGCCAGATCGAGTTCGCCCGCTTGAATCTGTACTATACGGTGATGAGCAAACGCAAGTTCATCGAGCTGGTGAACGGCGGCCATGTGGCGGGTTACGATGATCCGAGGCTTCCGACGCTGGCAGGCCTGCGCCGTCGCGGCTATACGCCCGAGGCCATTCAGGACTTTTGTCGGAAGATCGGAGTCTCTAAGACGGATAGCATTGTGGATGTCGCGATGTTGGAAGACTGCATCCGTGAAGATCTGAACAGACGTTCTCCGCGCGCGATGGCGGTGCTCGATCCGGTGAAGGTAGTGTTGGTCAACTATCCGGAGGGTCAAACCGAGGAACTGGACGTCGTCAACAATCCCGAGGATCCCGCAGCAGGGACGCGCAAGGTGCCCTTTGCGCGCGAACTCTACATCGAGCGCGACGACTTCCGCGAAGATCCACCGCCCAAGTTCTTCCGGCTCGCCCCAGGCCGCGAGGTGCGGCTGCGGAACGCCTACTTCGTCCGCTGCGAGGAGGTCGTAAAGGACGCGAGCGGGACCGTGATCGAACTGCGCTGCACCTACGACCCACTGACGCGAGGCGGCGACGCGCCTGACGGCCGGAAGGTGAAATCCACCCTGCACTGGGTCGCCGCGCCGACAGCGGTTCCGGCGGAGATCCGACTCTACGAGCATCTGTTCCTGAAGCCCAACCCGAACGATGTGGAGCCCGGAGAGAGCTACCTTTCAAACCTCAATCCCGACTCACTGCGCGTGGTGTCGGGCGTGGTCGAGCCCAGTCTGGCGGCTGCGGAGCCAGGGGGACGCTATCAGTTCGAGCGGTTGGGGTACTTCTGCGCCGATGCATCCTCCACGCCCGAGATGCCGGTCTTTCATCGGACCGTCACCTTGCGAGACACCTGGGCCAAGATCGATAAGGCGTCGCGACCGGGTGCCTGAAACCGCACTCGCAAGTCTGAACCGTTACCTCTCGTCCTAACGGTTCAGACTGAGTAGAAACAGGTCTTGACTTTTGCCGACGGGTCGGGTACCATACTTCTACATTGCCGGATAGCTCAGTTGGTAGAGCGACTGTCTCTGGATCAGTAGGTCCAAGGTTCGAACCCTTGTCTGGCAGTTACCAAGATATGACCAGAATACCCCTTGATTTATCACCGGGGTATTCTGGTCATCCTCTTTGGAGAGCTTTGAAACAGAAGCCAACATAGTCTCCACCCTACCTCAGTTGGGTCTTCACCATGTCAGAATGATTCCGGTATCGTTCGTTTGCCGCTTCGTTAATCTCATCCTTGAACATCTGGGACGATCAATGGCTGTATGATTTACACGCAAAACTATCATCCTCTCGCATTTCCTGGGCTATCGATCCTCTTCGCGGCGCTGCCCGTGATCGTGCTCTTTGTGCTGCTGGTGGTCAGGCGCGCTGCCGTGCCTTATGCAGCGGCCGGTGGGGCTATCACGGCGTTTATGGTGGCGACGGTCGTGTATCGTATGCCCGTCTCGATGGCAAGCCTCTCTTTCTTCAACGGGGCGTTATTTGCGCTGCTCCCCATCTGCTGGGTTCTGATCGGAGCGATGCTGCTCTACAATATCACGGTCGAAACAGGATGCTTTGAGCGCATAAAAGCCTCCGTCGCAGGGCTTTCGCCGGACCACCGACTGCAGGCGATCCTCATCGCGTTCTGCTTTGGCGCGTTCCTCGAGGGGGCAGCAGGGGCCGGAACTCCGGTCGCTATCTGCGCCGCCATGATGGTCGGACTGGGCTTCCATCCGTTTCAAGCGGCCTGCCTGTGTCTCATCGCGAACACCTCTCCTGTGGCCTACGGGGGTTTCGGGACGCCTCTCCTGACCCTTCAAAGTGTCACCGGTATCGACATACGTACGTTGAGTAATATGGCAGGCAACCAACTGCCGATTCTCTCGTGCATTGTGCCGTTGTGGCTGGTGCGCAGTATGTGTCCCTGGAAAGAGACAAAAGAGGTGCTGCCTGCCATCCTGGTGGGAGGCGGAACGTTCGCACTTTGCCAGTTCGGTTTCGCCCACTCTAGCGCCTTTCCCCTGACGGACCTGGCGGGTGGACTGATCTCTCTGGTAGTGATGGGCATGTTTCTGCGCTTCTGGCAGCCGCGCCGTATCTGGCGCTATGAGACAAAGCACCTCCACGCTGTCGAAGACAGAGAGGAAGCGGACGCGCTCATTCAGAAGCATATGGTCGCACGTATGCCACTGGGCAAAGCGATCTCCGCCTGGATGCCGTTTATCCTGCTGTGTGCGCTGATGGTTCTCGTCGGAACGAACAAGTCAACCCTCGATTCCATAAGGCTCGGTCCTGTGCATGGGGTCTATGAGTTCCATATCCCTGGCCTTGATAAGAGAGTGGTACGCACGCCACCGGTGGTGGAGGCGCGAACGCTGGAGGCGGCGGTCTTCAAACTCAACTGGATCACGACTCCGGGAACCCCGGTCGCCGTGACGGTGCTGTTGGTGATTCTGCTTTTGAAGGTAACGCGAGAGCAGATGCGTATCGTGATCAAGCGGACGGCGAAACAGATGAGCATCCCGGTTCCGACCATCGTCTTTATGCTGGGCCTCGGCTCGATCACGCGCCTGGGAGGGTTGGACGCCACGTTGGGGATGGCGTTCAAAAACACAGGAGTCGCCTATCCTTTTTTTGCGGCCATGCTGGGGTGGCTCGGCGTGTTTCTGACAGGAACCGATTCGGGGAGCAATGCGCTGTTTGGGAGCCTGCAGAAGATCACCGCCTTGCAGCTTGGCCTCAGCCCGGTGCTTATCTGCGTGGCGAACTCGTCCGGCGGCGTGATGGGCAAGATGATAGACGCGCAGTCGATATGTGTGGCGACGGCGGCGACCGAGAAGATCGGGACCGAGGCGGATATTTTCAAGGCCGTACTGCGGCACAGCGTCGTCCTTGCCGCGCTTATCGGGCTTCTGGTGCTGCTGCAAGCCTATGTCTACCCGTTTACTCTCATGGTTCCTCGTTAGCGCAGGTAGCGCCTCGGTATCTCGGCTCCTGCGACGTAGCTGAGTTTGCCTACTCGACACATCTGATAGACGTTGATGCGAAAATCGGGACAGACGCTGACCAGGCAGTAGGCATCGGTGGGGGTGAAGCCGAAATCCGTGATCAGCCAGTCCATGAGATGGGTTGTCGCGGTCTCCACCGCTATTTCCAACGGACGGTAGGCATACAGCGCTATGATCGAATCCGGTTTCTCAATTCGCATAAAGGGAACGGATTTGCCTTTGATGAGATCGAGCGACAATCGCACAGTGGAGTTGGTTTCAGCTGCGGTCCCCGTGAACTCCGTGTCGCCCTGGCTCGCGTGTACATCGCCCAGGTAGAAGCGAGCGCCCTGGTGAAATACTGGCAGGAAGATTCGGTTGCCGGGAGCGACATCCCGGATGTCGAGATTGCCGCCCCACTCGCCCTGTCCATCCAGGCTCGTAGTGACCTCCCGATCCGGGGCCACGCCCAGCGTTCCGATGAAGGGAGTGATGGGCCAGGAGAGTCGTTCGCTGAACTGAACGCTGCCGTCGCGCATGGTTCCTCCTGGCCCCGGTACATGGGGGAAAATCTTGGTGGTGTAGTCGCGGGAGAGTTCCGGCCAGCGGGTGGACTCTCCCAGGGGCCCGCGACGCGGGCCGATGGCCGTCCATGAGTAGTCCCCAACGAGAATCTCCTCCACCGTGACCACCAGCGTATCGCCCTTCTCTGCACCTTCCAGCCAGACGGGGCCGCCAATCGGGTTGGACAGCGGGGGGGTTCGATCAAATCCGGAACGGAGCGCCGGGATCGCCTTGTCTTCTTCCGAGCGGAAGTAGCCGGAACTCGCATCCCACGTCTCTATCTCGAACGTTTCGCCTCTCTCCACCCGCAGCAGCGGCTCGTCCCTCCAGTCGAAGGCATACTTACAGGACTGTTCTCTCACAATTCGCCGCATTCTCACCTCCCTGGACGGACCTATTCATGGAAACACTCTCCCCAATGAAAGGGCATGAAAAGTATTCTGCGTGTCGTCAGCGTTGAATGCGTGCGGTGCCGCCTTGCGCGTAGGCCCGGACTTGCTCCAGGGTTGCCATCGTGGTATCACCGGGGAAGGTCGTGAGCAGAGCCCCATGCGCCCAGCCTAACTTGATCGCTTCCTCGGGTGTCTCGCCTGAGAGCAGCCCGTAGAAGAATCCCGAGGCAAACCCGTCTCCCCCGCCGACACGATCGTGCACGTCCAGTTCACACGTTGGGGCCACATAGGTCTGGCCGTCCACCCAGGCCACCGCACTCCATTGGTGACGATTGGTGGAGTGTACTTCCCGCAGAGTCGTCGCTACGACCTTGACCTGTGGGTACTGTTCCACGACCTGGTCGATCATCCCAAAGAAGGTGCTTGGATCGAGCTTGGAGGTCAGGGAGACCTCCGGACCCAGAATGCCGAGCCCCTTCTGAAGGTCTTCTTCGTTCCCGACAAGCACGTCGACATAGGCCATGATACGCCCAATTACTTCCTTGGCTCTGGCCGTGCCTCCCCATTTTCGCCAGAGCTTCTCCCGGAAATTGAGATCGAAGGAGATGACCGCACCGGCCGCCCTGGCTGCCTGCATCCCCTCCAGGATAACCTCGGAGGTTGTTTCCGAGAGCGCCGCGAAGATGCCACCGCTATGAAACCACCGCACACCGCCCGCAAAGATCGCGTCCCAGTCGAAATCGCCGGGCTTCAGTTGTGCTGCCGCCTCGTTGGCGCGGTTATAAAAGACGACCGGCGAACGCACTCCCAGACCGCGGTCGCTATAGACAGCGGCGATATTGGGGCCGGAGACGCCGTCGTGTGGATACCGTTTGTAAAAAGGCTCGACACCCATCGCGCGGACCCTATCGGCGACCAGTTCGCCTATAGGGTAGTCTACCATCGCCGTGACCAGGCCGGTCCTCAGACGGAAGCAGTCCGCCATGTTGGCGGCGACATTGAACTCGCCGCCGCTAACGTGGATCTGAAACTGCGTCGCCTTGCGGAAGGGGATAATTCCCGGATCCAGGCGGTGGACAAGCGCGCCCAAAGAGACCAGGTCCAGCCCGCCCTTGGGACGTATGTTCAAACCATACTGCATTCTACTCTCCTTGATGGTGCAAACCGAGAAGGTGTGGCTTCCAGACAAAATCTCGGCTTCGCTCGCTTTACGAATTTGTTTATTATACCCTTCACGTGGCGCCCACAATCCAGAACGTGGTTTCCGGTTTACCCGGTTGCGGGCCTCCTGCCGCGCGGCAGCCGGCGGGTGGCACACAGAGAGATACAGGCGATGACGACACCGACCCAGAAGGGCAACTGATAGTTGCCGTAGTGCTGCCATAACCAGGCGCCGCCCACCGGCACCGTGACGGCGGCGATGTGGTTCATAGTGGTGCCCATCGCCAGGCAAGGCGTCAGCTCGCCCGCGCGCACGATGCGGTGCAGATAGGTCGTGAAACCGACATTGAAGCTGAAGAGGATATTGTCCAGTAGAAACAGGGTGTAGAGGGCTCCCACCGTGCGCGATGAGGCGTAGCCAAGAAACACGGCGATGAGGCCGATGCTGTAGAAGGTGAGGGGGCCGCGTTCGCCCGAGCGGTCGATCAGCTTGCCGATGGCCGGAGCGGTCAACAAGATCAGAATCGCGTTGATGAACTGGAGGAGCAGCATCTTCTGCACGGGCTGATGATAGACCAGGATCAGCGCGAACGACGCGAAGATGCTGAAGATCTGTCGCCGGCAGCCTTCCAGAAAGGTCAGCAGGTAAAAAAGGCCATACTCGCGCCGTAAGATGAGCCGGGCGCGTGGAGCCTCCGCCGTCTGCGTCGAGAGGCGGGAGCAGAGAAAGGCCGCGCCCAGGATGCTCACTCCGGCGATAGCGAAGGCGGTGTTGTAAAATGCGCTGCCCGTCATGCCCAGACGAGGCAGAACCTGGGAGAGCACCCAGGCGAGACCCAGGCCCGCGAGCGTCGCGAGGGCGCTGACGCCCGACATGCGCCCCAGATGTCGGCCTCCCTCCCGCCCCTGTGCGAGAGCCAGTGTAATGGCCGACGAGACGGAGGCCCACAGGTGAAAGCCGACGGACCAGAAAACGGTGATCGCGATCAGGCCGCTGTAGTGGCCCATGAGCCCCGTCGCGCCGATACCGATCGCCGTGATGAGCAGACCCAACCCCGCGATACGGGCTTCTGCAAGCGCCACCAGCGTTCCCGCCATCACGGCTGCAAGCAGTCCGGGCACCTCTCGCAACGATTCCAGCGTTCCCAACTGCAGGGCGTCTGCCTGCAGAACGTCTTTCAGAAAGTTCTGAAAGACGCCGCTGTAGACCGCAAACCCAAAGGCAAACAGAAATGTCAGCGCCGTATAGTACCGCCAGTCGCGGCGCAGCGTAGGCGGCTCCGGTACGTCTGGTCGGCTTTCCGCGATCACCTCTCTATTATCCCTCATGAAATGTGGTTACTCCCGAGCGTTCTGCTTCTGAATTTTCAACATCGAGATTCATTAGACGTTCAGTTTACCACACCCGTCGAAGTTCCCTGGTTGTACGTAAGGGCCGGGTCGGCTTGACAACGCGCTGAGCGACGGATATAATACGCTAGAATAGGGTAAACTCGAAGCTACTCCGAAACATTAGGAATGAAAGGTTTTCTGCCTGCTCCGCCGACGCCCTGCTGCGTTCCGCTGGAACTCCGCTTCACGGTTGCAGTATGTCCCGCTCAGGAGGCACAAATTCCGATGGATGCTCTGAATGTTCGCAAAGTACGCATACTGCAAGCCATTGTCAACGACTATGTCTTGACCACGAAGCCGGTCGGATCGGAACGTCTGATCGAAATCTATCAGATCGGGTGTAAATCCGCAACGGTACGCAACGAGATGGCGGAGATGGCGGAGATGGGTTATCTCATTCAACCGCATACCTCGGCCGGACGCATTCCGACCGACCGCGGCTACCGCTACTATGTCGATGTGCTGATGGATCCGCCGAAAGCGCTGGACGACGTCGAAGTACAGCAGGCCCATGCCGGGACGCACCAGGGTGGCAGCGAGATCGAAGAGATCATCGCACAGACCTGCCGTGTCCTGACCGGCCTGACATCCTATGTCTCCCTGGCGACCGATCCCGATACCGAGAGCACCCGTGTGCGCCGTGTCTACCTTAGCCCCGCGACCCCGCGCCATGTCCTACTTGTCATGCTGCTCTCCACAGGGCATGTCGAGCATCGGTTGGTCGAACTAGAGACGGTGCCCGGCGAATCGACGCTCATGCGCCTCTCCAACTATCTCAACACGCTGGCCGCCGAGCTTGAACTGACACAGGTCGAGCGGATGGTGCGCACACCGGAGGTTCCGGCGGAACTGGCGACGGTTACGGCGGCGTTGCCGCGTCTGACGGCCGCACTCGCTCAGATGGCGAACGCCCTCTCCGAGCGGCGCGTCTTTCTGGAAGGCACGAGCCAACTACTGCGCCAGCCTGAATTTCAGGATGTGCAGCGGCTAGAGACGCTGCTCAATGCGCTGGAGTCGCGCAGTGCGCTCTTCGAAGCGCTGCGCCGCGCGCTCCCAAACAGCGAGATGTCCGTGCAGATCGGCGCGGAGAACCTGTTCGAGCCGATGCGCGAATGCAGTCTGGTCATCACGACGTATCGGATCGGCAATCGTCCGGCAGGGTATATCGGCGTCGTCGGCCCCACCCGAATGAACTACGATCGGGCGGTCGCCGCCGTCAGTCTGATGGCCAACAACCTATCCAGTCTGTTGACGAACCTGAGCGCGGCCTGAACCGTGGTGAGTCCGGCCCGCTGAATCTCGGTGGCGACCGCCTGTCGGCGGTCGCCTTCGCTACGCAAAACACCTCCACAGGAGTGAAACCATACAATGCAAAACGAACATAATCTAAATGAAGAGGCGCCAGTCGTCGAACTGCCGGAGCGTGAACAGTCCGCCCCGGCGCAGGATCCCACGCCGGAACTGCTCGACCCGGAACCAACGTCCGACATGCCGCAACATGCCAGCGACCTGATCTCGCTGCTGCAAGAGAATCTGGACCTCACCAAGAAACTGGAGGAGGCGCAAAGGAGCGAACTCTATATTCAGGCCGAGTACCAGAACTATCGTCGCCGGAGCGAAGAGCGGTTCACGGAGCAGCAGAAATACAATAACGCCGAATTTATCAAAGCGCTTCTGCCGGTGCTGGACAACTTCGAGCGCGCGATGGCGGCGGCGGAGCAGAGCCGAAACTTCGATGCGCTCATCGGCGGCATCAATGGCACTCTGAAACAGTTGCAGGCCGCGCTTCAGAAAGCAGGCGTCACGCCCATCGAAGCGGTTGGCAAGGAGTTCGACCCGAAGTTTCACGAGGCGATAGGGAATGTCGAAAGCGAGGAATACCCCTCGAATACGGTCGCCGAAGAGGTGCAGCGTGGGTATGTGCTGCACGACCGGGTCCTGCGGCCTACGCTGGTGCGGGTGACGGACTGACCCTATGAGCAAGCAACGACTATTTGGGACCGATGGCGTGCGCGGTGTCGCCAACCAGGATCTGACGGCTCCGATGGCGATGAACCTGGGCATGGCGGCGGGACGCTGGCTGTGCGATGCCGCGCCGCTCGCGTCCGGCGCTCGTCCATTCGTGGTGATTGGGCGGGATACCCGCCTCTCCGGAGATATGCTGGAGGCCGCGCTGGCGGCAGGTCTGGCGGCAATGGGCGTCGATGTGGTGAACGTCGGGGTCGTGCCGACTCCGGCCGTCGCCCAGATTGTTCTGGCGGAGAGGGCGGCGGGCGGTGTGGTGATCTCCGCCTCGCACAACCCATTCGAGGACAACGGCATCAAGTTTTTTGGGGGCAATGGCAAGAAGCTGCCGGACCGCGTGGAGGACGAGATCACGGCGCTGCTGGAGCGCGTCGACACGCTGCCGCGCCCGACAGGCGCCCATATCGGCCGAGTGACGGAGACACACGACCCGATCCGCGAATACCAGCGGCGCGTGATGGCGACGGTCGGCGGGGAAGAGGCGCAGCCTCTTCAAAACCTGCATCTCGTGATGGACTGCGCCAACGGCGCTGCGTACCAACTGGCGCCCAAGATTTTCCTGGCGCTGGGCGCTCGCTTGACCGTCCTGAACGCCCATCCGAATGGCGTCAACATCAACGTGGAGTGCGGGTCCACGCATCCGCACCAGATGGCGGCTGCCGTGCGGGAGACGGGAGCGCAGGCCGGCCTCGCCTTCGACGGCGATGCCGACCGCGTGATGCTGGCGGACGAGCAGGGCAATATCGTCGATGGCGACCGGATGATGGCGATTCTCGCCCTCGATCTCCACCGCAAAGGCCAACTGCCCGGGAATGTCGTGGTCGCAACCATCATGAGCAACGTAGGACTGGAGCAGGCGCTGGGCGCGGAACAGATTCGTCTGCACCGAACGGATGTCGGCGACCGCTATGTGGCGGAAGCGATGGAGACTCTACACGCGGCCATCGGCGGCGAGCAGAGCGGCCACATCCTCCTTCCCTTTCAAACGCCGACCGGCGACGGACTGGTGACGGCGCTGCAGGTGTTGGCTATCGTGCGAGAGACGGGCCGGCCACTCTCGGAACTGGCGGGCGTGGTCGTTTCGGGGCCGCAACTGCTCAAGAATGTGCGCGTTGGCAGCAAACAGGGCTGGCGGCAGGACGCCGACATTCAAGCCGCGGTGGCCGAGGGGCAACGTCGGCTTGGCAGCGCCGAGTGGCTGTCGGTTCGTGCCTCCGGCACGGAGCCACTTATTCGCGTGATGGCACAGGGAACGGACAGAGCCACGGTCGAATCGGTCGTGCACGATATATGCGCCGTCGTACAGGCGAAACTGGGCGGAGAAGCCGCGCGATAAGCGGCGCCTGGGAGGATCTTATGCGTAGCTGGAAGAGATGTCCGCTTGTGGTCGCTTTGCTCGGAGCCTTTCTGCTCAGCGTCACGGGATGTCGGGCGCGGGCCGGTGAAGTCAAAGTCGAGAAGGATGTCGTCTATGGTATCGTTCAGGAGGCAAAACTGCTCCTGGACGCCTACACGCCCGACGATGCCGTGGCAAAGCACCCGGCCATTCTCCTCATCCACGGCGGCGGATTCATCGCCGGAGACAAGGGCTTCTACGCTCCGATGGGCAGGCGCCTGGCGGCCAAAGGGTACGCCGTCTTCTCTCTCAACTACCGTCTGGCTCCCAAAAATCGCTACCCGGCGGCCGTAGACGATGTGCAGCGGGCCGTCCGCTGGCTTCGCGCGCATGCCAAGACCTACCGCCTCGATCCCGACCATATCGGCGCGCTGGGCGACTCGGCGGGCGGTTATCTCGTCACGATGCTCGGCACTCGTGACACGCGGGACAACAGCGATGCGGACCTTGCGAAGTTCAGCAGCCGCGTACAGTGCGTGGTCGATCTCTACGGCCCTACCGATTTCACGCTTCCCGCCGCCACGTCCGGAGTTGGGCCACAGGCGCTGTTCCTGCTCAATCAGTTCTTCGGCAAACCGCAGGAGCAGGCGATGGATCTCTACAAAGACGGCTCGCCGATACTCTACGTCTCGAAAAACTCCGCGCCATTCCTGATCGTGCACGGCACCGCCGATCCCCTTATTCCGCTGGATCAGTCCCGTCGCCTCCACGATGCGCTCAAAGCTGCGGGTGTCTCGGTGACTCTGATCGAACTCTACAAGTATGCGCACGGCTTCCTGAACCCTGCCAACCCCGGGCAGACCGGCCTGCTCGCGGAAGATTTTCTGGATCGAAACCTGAAAACAGCGCCCGCTCCCTAAAGCGGAACGGCAGCCGCAACGGGAGTGTGACGGGTTTCTTCCCTGCGCAATCCGCCATAACACCGTCCTGTCCCTGGGCTGTGAATTTTTGCACAAAGAGGGAATATTTGCGAAGCGGACCACAGGCGCGGACTCGTAGAACAGAGTGACATACACCTACCATTACGCCTCGGCCACCGCAGGTAGAAGTAACGGGCGCTGGGAGCAGGCTAAGAAAAAGGACGGAAACGCGTGAAATTCCGGAACAGTCGTTACATGTTTATCAGGCTGCCCCTGATGGGGCTGGCGACCCTGACAGCCGTTGCCGCATGGGGCTTGGGGCCGAACGGCGGCGCGAAGAGCGCTACGAAATCTGCCGCTAGCGCGAAAAGTGCCGCAGGCAAGCTGGCCTTCTCCGATCTGACCGGCAAAGCCTATTCGGCCCAGGACATTGCCGCGCACAAGGCGAGCGTGTTCCTGTTTGTCTCCGGGCAGTGCCCGGTCTCGAATGTCTATACGCCGCGCATGAACGCGCTCGCCGCCGCCTACGGCGCGCATGATGTGCAGGTGTTCGCCGTCTACTCCGACCGTCAGGAGAGCGCTCTCGACATCACCCGACACGCCAGGGAACACGGCCTGACGTTCCCGGTCGTGAAGGATGGCAGCAATGTTCTCGCCGACCGTCTGGGTGCGAAGATGACGCCGGAAGCCATCGTGGTCGATGCGACCGGTGCCGTGCGCTATCGCGGCAGAATCGACGACAACGCGGTCGCGACGCGGGTCACCGTCCACGACCTTGGTGCCGCCTTGGATGCGGTGCTGACCGGGAAACCGGTGGCGCATCCCGAGATGCTTGCCGTCGGCTGTGCTATACGGCGCACAGCGACCCCGGCACTTGCGAAAGCCGGAGTGCCGACCTACGCCCAGGACGTCGCGCCCATCCTCCGCGCGAAGTGCGAGGGCTGTCACCGACCCGGCGAGGTCGCGCCCTTTTCGCTCCAGACGTATGCGCAGGCGAGCGCCTGGTCTGTCGACATCAAGCGCTTTACTGCCGGTGGCCAGATGCCGCCCTGGAAACCTGCTCCCGGTTTTGGCGCCTTCCAGGAGACGGACGTCCATACGCTTTCTGCGGTCGAGCGGAACATGATCGCGAAATGGGCCGATAACGGCGCACCATTGGGCGACCCGAAGAAGATTCCTTCACCGCGTAAGTTCGTGCAGGGCTGGCAGTTGGGCGAGCCCGATATGGTCATCACGCCCGAGAAAGCTTATCAACTCTCCGCAGACGGCGACGACGTCTACCGTAACTTCGTGGTGAAGAGCAATTTCACGGAGGATCGCTACATCAGCGCAGTCGAGGTCCGACCCGGGAACCCGGCCGTCGTGCATCACGTGATCGGCTTCATCGACAGTTACAAGCAGAACGGCCTCTACGCCTCCGAGAAGCTGGAAACGGCCACGAAAGACGGGCAGCCCGGCTACACAAGTTTCGGCGGCCCGGGCTTCGTTCCGACCGGTATGATGGGCGGATGGGCTCCCGGTAACGACCCGCACTTCCTGCCGGAAGGCATTGGCACCCGCATTCCGAAAGGCTCGCGTATCGTCGTACAGGTTCACTACCATAAGGACGGTAAGCCGGAAACCGACCTGACCCGCCTCGGCATCCACTTCTGTAAAGGAACCGTGCAGAAGGCGGTGGCGGGCGGATGGGCGATCAACTTCGGGATCAAAATCCCGCCCGGTGACCCCCACTACAAGGCCGAAGCGACCATGTCGATTGTCGAAGACCAGCATCTTCTCGCCGTGACGCCGCATATGCATCTGCTCGGTAAAGAGATGAAAGTCTGGGCGACGTTCTCGGACGGCTCAGAGAAGCCCCTCGTCTGGATCAAAGACTGGGACTTCAACTGGCAGGCGACCTACGTCCTCAAGGAACCCATGGCGCTGCCTGCCGGAACGAAGCTCCACATGACGGCCTACTACGACAACTCCGTCCAGAACCCACGCAATCCCATGAAGACCAACCTTCGATCCGTAACATGGGGCGAGCAGACGACGGACGAGATGTGCGTCGCGTTCTTCTCAACCACCAAAGACAAAGAGCAGTTGAACGTTGCGTCAAACATCCCACCAAAACAGACCGCCAGCCTGCGCTGACGCTGTGGGATCCGCACGCATACGTCCCTGTCGGTCGCGACCTCTGCACGGAGGCGCGGTCGGCAGGGACGTTTTATCAGGTTACCTGGACCTTCCCTCCCCTTCCCAGATCGGGAAGGGGACGCCCGAATACGAAGCGACGTCGTTGTGTCCAGGTTTGCATCCGGATCTTGTGCCGTAGAATCAGGGTCCCGTCTTGACGGCTTTGGGGTCGGCCTGTTCGAAAGCGTGTCGGAGGGCGTTGCGGTCGACCTGTTTCCCGTTGAGATAGACAGCGGTGATGTGGTGGAGGTTGCGGATGTCGGTGAGAGGATCGGCGTCGAGGAGGAGTAGATCGGCGTAGCGGCCGGGGCGGATGGTTCCGACGTCGGCGCTCTTGCGGAGAACCTCGGCGGCGCGGCCAGTCGCGGAGCGGAGGGCTTCGGTGGGAGAGAGGCCCGCTTCGACGAGCATCTGTAGCTCCGTGAGCAGTCCGGCGCCGGGGAGAACCCAGGGGGCGGGGGTGTCGGTTCCGGCGACGATGGGGACGCCTGCCTGATGTAGTTGCTTGACGAGTTCGAGAAACTTCGGTCTGGCGAGAGCTGCCTGTTGGAAGTCGTGCGGGGTCCAGCCTTTGGTTGTGATGAAGTCCCAGTAGGGGTCGTGCCAGAAGCGTCGCCATCCTTCGGGGACGACCGCCCAGTCGCCATAGATGGCAGCAGCGCCCTGTTCGCCGGCGACGGGCAGGAGGGCGACTGTCAGGGTCGGTGTGAGCGCAACGTGGCGTTTTGCCAGGGTCTTGATAAGGTGCTTCGTTTTGGGGCTGCTTAGATCGACATGCGCGATGCCGAGGAAGCTGGTCTGATAGCCTTCCGGCGTTTGCGGGGGCAGGGTGCGCAGCTCTTCGAAGAGCGTGGTGACATGCTCCAGGTTATCGATGCCCATCTCTGCGGCGGCGCTGGGCTGGGTGTCGTGCAGGTGCGCGGTGACCGGCAGGTGGCGGCGGTGCGCCTCGGTGATGACGGCGCGAGCCACATCCGGTCGGGCGCGGACATAGAGCTTAACGCCGTCTACGCCCTCTTTCTGCATGGCGTCCAAGAGCGCCGGCACCTCGGCCGGGCCCTGAACCGCGACTGCTCCCCACCAACTCGGCTTTCCCTCGTCGATGTTGCGTCCCATCCAGTAGCGCCGCGGTAGAATTTCGCCTTGAGCGGCGCGGTCACGTAGCTTCTGCATGGCGGCGCCGTTGGAGCCGACATCGCGGACGGAGGTGACGCCGTACAGCACAAAGGCGCCCGGCGTCAGGACCTCGTCGAGATGCACGTGCATGTCGATGAGGCCCGGAACGAGCCACTTGCCGCGGGCGTCGATCTGATGTGCGTCAGGTGGTATCGCCACCTGTTTCCGGGTTCCGACGGCCACGATACGGTCTTTTCGGAAGAGGACCACCGAATCGTGAATCGGCGGTTGTCCGGTCCCGTCCAGAACCGTCGCGCCCACGATGGCGGTCGGCGGATCGGTCGCCTGAGCCTCGGAGGTCGCCAGGCAGGCGAGCGTGGCAAATAACGTCAGGAACATCGGTTGCGTTTCCTCTTCTGAGTCTGTTATCACCGCTCTTAGGGCGCGGAGTCTACTTGCAATCCCGGCGGCGGCGGCGTATAATGGGGACATCAAGACCTGTGAGGAGTGTACACCATTGCGCGCTGAAATCGTTTCGGTCGGGACGGAACTGCTGATGGGGCAGATCGTGGATACGAACGCCGCCTATCTGGCGCGTGGTCTGGCAGAGGTCGGCATCTCGATCTATCGGCGGACGACGGTCGGCGACAATAGGGAGCGTCTGGTCACCGCGCTGAAGGCCGCGTTCGCGGAGTCCGATGTGGTGCTGACGATCGGCGGCCTTGGCCCGACAATGGACGATATCACCCGCGACGGACTCGCAGAAGCGCTCGGGGATACGCTGGTGCAGGACGAGCAGATCGCCGAAGGCCTGCGGCAGTTCTTCACCAAACGCAATATGCCCGTGCTGGAGAGCAATCTGCGGCAGGCGATGGTCCCTGTGCATGGCCGCGCTATCGCGAATCCGAACGGCACCGCGCCCGGCGTTCTGTTCGAGAAGGACGGCAAGATCGGCATCGCCCTACCCGGCCCCCCGAACGAGTTCATTCCGATGACCGACAATCATGTCCTGCCTTACCTGCGCGAGAAGACCGGCAATATCGGCACGATTCGGTCGCTGGTGCTGCGTGTCGCCGGGGTGGGCGAGAGCGCGGCGGAGGACCGCATCAAAGACCTGATGATGGATTCCAATCCTTCGGTCGCCCCTTATGCCAAAGTCGGTGAGGTGCATCTGCGTGTCACGGCGAAGGCGGAGACGGCTGCGGAGGCCGAGCGCATGATTGCCGAGCGGGCGCTGCTCGTTCGAGAACGCCTCGGCGAGGCTGTCTATGGAGAGAACGACGATCCGCTGGAGAAGGCGGTTGTGACCCTCTTAAAGGCGCACGGCAAAACGGTGAGCACGGCGGAGAGCTGCACCGGTGGCCTGGTCGCCCAGCGCCTCACCGATGTCGCAGGCAGTTCCTCCGTATTCCTGGGCGGCGTGGTCGCCTACAGCAATGCCGCAAAAACGGACCTCGTCGCTGTGCCCGCCGAGCTAATCACACGGGTCGGCGCGGTCAGCCCGGAAGTCGCGCAGGCCCTGGCCGAGGGCGCGCGCGCCCGGTTCGGCACGGACTATGGCATCGGCGTCACCGGCGTCGCGGGGCCGGACGGCGGCACGCCGGACAAGCCGGTCGGCCTGGTCTATCTGGCCGTGGCCTATCCCGGCGGCTGCGAGGTCGATAAGGGTAACTTCATCGGCTCACGCGCCGTCGTGCGGCACCGCGCCTCCCAGAACGTCCTCAATATGCTGCGCCTGCGCGTCCTCCATCAGAAATAAAAGAAAATAGACAGTTTCCGCTGCTCTGCATTGGCATCTGTATTCCTCTTTTTTTCCTGCTGGAAGACGTAGACACAATGTGTGTGTTTGAGGTACAATAGCCAGGATGTACGCAGACTGAATTCTGCCGTTCCTGTTCTGTTTTTAACACGCCAGAGGCCACTCGCGCTCCCGCCGTGCTTACGGTAAGCCTACGCGTCGTCTGTTCACTGCAAATATTCAGGCAGCCGAACGGGTGGCGGTGGGCGGATGCGCCGCTGCGTCCTTCTGGAAGGCGCGCCCGTAGGGCGCACGAAAGGATGAGACAACCCATTATGGCAACCGAAAAGGCCGTCAGCGAACGCACGATCGACCCGAAAAAGGGCAAAGCCCTCGATATGGCGCTCAGCAACATCGAGAAGCAGTTTGGGAAGGGCAGCGTCGTCCGACTTGGGCAGTCGATGCGCCTGCAGGTAGATTCAATTTCTACCGGTTCTATCGCCCTCGACATGGCGCTCGGGGTAGGCGGAGTCCCACGCGGGCGTATCACCGAGATCTACGGCACAGAATCTTCCGGTAAGACGACAATCGCGCTGCAAGTGGTGGCCGAGGCTCAGAAAAAGGGCGGAACCTGCGCCTATATCGATGTCGAACATGCCATCGACCCGGAATATGCGCGCAAGCTCGGAGTGGATGTCGATAACCTCTATATCTCCCAGCCGACGACCGGCGAAGAGGCCCTCGACATCATGGATGCGCTGATCCGCTCCAGCGCGATCGATGTGGTCGTTCTCGACTCGGTTGCCGCGCTCGTGCCTAAAGCCGAGCTTGAAGGCGACATGGGCGATTCGCACGTCGGTCTGCATGCCCGTCTGATGTCGCAGGCGCTGCGCAAGGTCGCCGGCAGCATCAACCGCACCAATACCGCCGCCATCTTCATTAACCAGATACGCCAGAAGATCGGCGTCATGTTCGGTAACCCGGAGACCACGTCCGGCGGGCTGGCCTTGAAGTACTATGCCAGCGTCCGTATGGAGGTGCGCCGCACCGAAACCGTGAAGAGCGGCACCGACGCCGTCGGCGCGCGCGTCAAGGTCAAGATCGTCAAGAACAAGGTCGCGCCGCCTTTCCGACAGGCCGAGTTCGACATCATGTTCGGCAAGGGCATCTCGCGTTCAGGCTCCATGCTCGATATGGGGGTGGATATCGGTATCATCCTCAAGAGCGGAGCCTACTTCTCCTATGGCGAAATTCGTCTCGGACAGGGCCGGGAAAACGCGCGCGCCTTCCTGGAAGACAATGCGGCGCTCATGGACGAGATCGAAGGCAAGATTCGACACCAGGCGTCCGGTACCCCCGTCGTCCCGGTCGCCAACCTCGACGAAGACGAGGATTGATCGCTTCGTTCCGGTTCTCCCTCCCCGAATTTTAGGGAGGGAGGTTTTTAGTTTGGAGCCGAAACAGTGCTGCTTTCATGCAGGAGTGTCTGACGGGTAAAACGGCACCAGAGGCCGGTCAGTACGCCGCTGCAGGCGCCCGCAACCCCCGCCACTGCGAGCCACTGCAGCAGAACAGGGGCCGCCAGTCGCACCCATTCCAGCGACAGACATCTATCGAGGTTACCGCTAAGGAGAGCGACCGCGACAATCGACGTCGCGACCGTTCCGACATAAAAACAGGTATTCCAAAGGGCCGCCTGACCGATGGATCGACGTCGTTTCCAGAGAACCGTTCCTGAGATACATCCCATTGCAATGCCGACGAGATGGGCTTCCAGAGTGATGACGTTGATCTCTGCATTCACCAGCAGGTAATTGGCGCCGCTTAAGGTCACCCAGTTGACCAGAACGCCGCCGATCATGCTGACGGTAAGGGGCGATTCAAGCAGGGATGGCCGTTTGCCAATCTCGCGGGCCACGCCCCGACCTATCTCCTCCGCTTCACCGAACTGTTTCAAGGCCGCCCGCATCGCTTCTTCCGCACTGGAACCCAACTCCTGGTAGGCCGCCGCCAGCGCCAGAATATGGCCAGACATCTCCTCACGCAGCTCGTCTTGCTCCTGCTCGGAGACGACAGAACCTCTGGGTACACAGGTGCGCTGCAGATAGCTGCTCAGCAGGCGACTCGCTTGCGCAGTCGTAATGTCATCGGTCTCCTGAGTTTCAAATCGGTTGTCCATCCGGTTGACCCCCTATGATGCTGTTGATAGATTGTACGAAATCGGTCCAGGTCTGTGTGCGCCGAATAAGTTCTTTATGACCCGCTTCGGTCAGGGTATAGACTCTGCGTACCGGGCCTGCAGACGGCGCTTGCCATAGGCCGGTAATCATCTGATCTCGTTCCAGCGCGCGCAGGGCGGGATAGAGCGTTCCTTCCTTGAACTGCAGAGCATGATTGCAGCGTCGCTCGATCTCACGCGCAATGGCATAGCCATGTAGAGGCGCATCCCGCAACACGGCCAGGATCAATGTCGGCGTATTCCCCTTGATCAGTTCGCGCCCGTTCTCCATGAGTGCCTACCTCCAGACTACATTGGCTTATATTCTACATCGAATACCAATGTATGTCAAGTGCTTTGCTCCACTTGTCGGGAAACGAAAGCATGTTTGCGAAAACAGAGGCGGCCAAACGGGTGACTAAAGGCAACGTACTTGGGTTTTGGGGCAGGAACTGACGTTGTCGGAGGCGAAACGGTTGGAGAAGAATTCGAGGCGAGGAGCGTACACAGTGAGCAAGACGGTCGTGCTGGTGATGTTGGACGCGGGAGATAAAGACGCGCAGGCGTTTCGTGAGTCGATTGCGGCGGATGCCGAGCTTCGGGAGAGGGTAGAACTGCGCTTCGGACGCGGGGATGAGGCGAAGGCGGTGATAGGGGAGGCGGAGATCGTCGTGAGCGGCAACGTGTCGCAGGATCTGCTGGAGGCCGCGCCGCATCTGCGCTGGATCGCCTTTTGGAGCGCGGGAATGGACGGCAAAGTGAGCGAACCGCTGCAGGCGCGGAACCTTAAGCTGACCAACGCGAGCGGCGTACACGGCCCCAATATCGCGGAGCATGTTCTGGGCTTCATGCTGATGTTCACGCGGGAACTGCATGTGCATCTGCGTTCACAGATCGAGGGCGTCTGGAGTCGCTCCGGCAACGCGCAGCGGAGAGCCGCGAGCGAACTGGGCGGGCAGACCCTGGGCATTGTTGGGCTAGGGCGGATAGGGGAGGCGCTGGCCGTGCGGGCCAGAGCGTGCGAGATGCGTATCGTCGCCACTAAGCGCGACCCGAAAGCCCGGTATGAGGCGTCCGTGGTTCCGGATGCGCTCTATTCCCCGGAAGATTTGCCGCGCCTGCTCGCCGAATCCGATCATGTCTGCATCGCTCTGCCGTATACGCACGAGACGCATCACCTGTTCGATGCGGCGATGCTCGCCCACATGAAGCCGACCGCCTACCTCTACAACATCGGGCGCGGCAAGATCGTTGACGAGAACGCCCTGATCGATGCGCTTAGGGAAGGACGGATCGCCGGGGCCGGACTGGATGTCTTCGAAACGGAGCCTCTGCCCGCCGATAGTGCGCTCTGGAAGATGGAGAACGTCATTCTCACCCCGCACGTCTCGGGAGCGACCCCGCACTATTTCACCCGCTTCGCGGCCCTCTTCACCGACAACCTGCGCCGTTACCTGCGGGACCAACCGCTCCACAACCTCTACGACGCCGAACGCGGCTATTAAGACCATTGCTGACAAATACGTGACGGGACGCCTCTCCACCGCCAACAAAATGGCTGTTTCACCGGGTAACCTAACCCCCCGTCCCCCTTCCCGACACGGGAAGGGGGTGCCCAAACACATACTCTCCTTGTTCCATCCCACTCTGTTTTCCGTTCTCGTGCCTTGTTTTGTGAGACAAACAGGCGTTGAAAATCTCCTTCTTATATCCCCACCTCGATAGAACGCGACGAAGCGATTACTTGTTGGGGCACCCCCCTTCCCTGTGAGCGGAGCGAACGAAGTAGGGAAGGCGGGGACGGGGGGGTTAGGTTGCCTGCTCACGCTTTGGAAAGATAGGAGGAGCAGGGATACTGTCCGATTGTAAAGCCGTGGTTAAGAGCCTAATTCATAGAACCGCGCGGCGTTGTCGTGGAAGAGTTTTTGGCGATTGGCCTGGCTCCAGTCGCTGACGATCTGTTGCAGGGCTTCCACCCATTGCCGATAGGTGGCGGTCAGGGTACAGACGGGCCAGTCGCTGCCGAACATGATGCGATCCGGACCGAAGACGACCGCGCAGTGCCGGACGATCGGGGCCAAGTCGTCGGCTGTCCATGCGCTGGGCCTCGCTCCCGCGACGATGCCCGAGATCTTGCAGACGACGTTCGGCTGTTCGGCAACGACGGCGATGTCCCGCTCCCACTGCGAACGGTCGGTGGATTTGGGATCGGCGTTGCCGCAGTGGTCCAGAATGAAGCGGGTGTCCGGGCAACGCTGCGCCAGTTCCGCGCCTTCCAACAGAGCGTTCGTCCGCAGGCAGAGATCGAAACGCAGTCCGGCCTCTCCCAACAACTGAACGCCGCGCACGAATTCAGGGCGCAGGCAGGTTCCGTCCGGCAGCCCGCCGTGCAGCACCTGTCGGACTCCTTTGAGGTACGGGTTGGACCGGAACCGCGCGAGATACTCGCCGAAGCCGTCCGCCGCCGGGTTGCCGCCGATCACCGCTCCCGCCATCGGATTGTCACTCTCTGCGCACAGACTCAGGACGTACTCCGCCTCCGAAACCCTTTGGGTCGCCTCGACATCAACCTCCATATAGACTGTCTTGACGACGTTCAGCCCGTCGGTTTCGCGCCGATAGTCCTCCGAAGTATGGCTCCGTGCGAGCGGCCCGCCGCCGTCGAGCCAGGGCAGATGGAACCGTGTCAGGTCCCACAGGTGTTGGTGCGTATCTACAATCGGAATCATAATGCCTCCTGCCTCCCCATCGATCTTTGCCCTTCATTCTCGTCCCGTTGCCCTATTCCCTCCTTCGTGCCAACCTGTCCTGGGATTGTGGGGCGGAGCGGTTCCGGGCCTACCATACCCAATCAAAACCGCTGACGCAGATCACTCCTCCGCAATCATGGACGCTTTATCAACGTCAAGACCTACGACTTCTGCCTCAGTTGATGGCGACGTGCCCGACTCGGCTTGCAAGGATCGGGGGAACGTGATAATATAGGCACATGAAACCGATGATGTCCCCGGCGCGACGACCTGCGCCTTCCGATAACCCTGATGTTGCGGCGGAAAACGCGCCGCTGCGCGGCATCACTTGGCGGTCCCTGCTGATCGGCCTGCTGCTCGTCGTACCCAACGCCTACTGGATCACCGTCGTCGAAGTGCGCTGGTACACGTTGGACGGAACCAGTCTGCCCCTCTTCATCACCCCCGTCTTTTTTCTGTTCTGGCTTGTGCTGCTGAACAGGGGCCTGCGCCGAATGATGCCCCGTCTTGCTCCCCGGCTCACGCTGACGCAGGCGGAGTTGTTGACCGTCTATATGGTGCTGGTTGTCGGAACCCTTGTCGCCGGACACGATATGTTCCAGAATCTGTTTGGTTCGATAGGTCATGCCGACCGCTTCGCCACACCCGAGAACAAGTGGAAAACGCTCTTCTTCCCTTTTTTGCCCTCGTTCTGGCTCGTGCGCGACCCAGATGTGCTAAAAGCCTACTATCTCGGCAACGTCAATCCGTACGATCCTCGTTACTGGGGGCCGTTTGTCGGACCGCTCTGCTGGTGGTCGATTTTCATCGGGACGCTCATCGGCATCTGTCTCTGTATCAATATTCTGCTGCGGACGCAGTGGAGCGACCACGAACGTCTCGCGTTTCCCATCGTGCAACTGCCGGTCGCGATGACGGAAGACGACGGGAAGGGCATCGTCTCCGGTGGGCTGTTCCGCAGTCGGATGATGTGGGTCGGATTCGCGCTGGCGGCGGCCGTCGATACGCTCAACGGCCTGCACTATGTCTATCCCTCTCTGCCTTACCTCTCTATGGTCAAACAGTACGATGTTGGGCAGTTCATCACGTCGCGGCCCTGGAGTGCGATGGGCGGAACCAACATCTCCCTCTATCCCTTCGCCATAGGGCTGGCCTTCTTCGTTCCGCTCGACCTCTCGTTCTCCTGCTGGTTCTTCTTTGTCGCCCGCAAGATGTTTCAGGTGTTCGGCGCGGTGAGCGGCCTCGACGGACCCGGCAGCCAGGGATTTCCCTATTTCGAGCAGCAGGCGAGCGGCGCCTGGCTCGCCTGGGGTCTGACCATCGCGTGGGCACTTCGGGGGCAGTTTCGGCGCTGCTGGCAGATGGCGTTCGGGAGAGAGGCATTGAGCGGACTGGAGGAGCGGGCACAGGCCCGGCAGTATCGCGGCGCGTTTATAGGGCTGGCGGTGGGAGCGCTTGTGCTGGCGTGGTTCTCCTGGCGCATCGGCCTGACGCCCTGGGTCGCGGTGCTCTTCTTCGGCATCTATTTCCTGCTGGCGATCACGCTCACGCGCGTTCGTGCCGAGCTTGGCACCCCCCACGAGATCTATTTCGTCAACCCGCGTCTGATACTCGTGACGCTCTTCGGAAGCGCCGCTATCGGGCCGCAGGCGCTGACCGCCATGTCGGTCATGTACTGGTTCAACCGGGGCTACCGCTGCCACCCTATGCCCAACCAACTGGAAGCGATGAAGCTCGGAGAGACGGCGCGGATCAAACAGAGCTCCATCCTTTGGATGCTGGTGATCGCCTTCGCGTGGGGCACCGCTGCCGCGTACTGGGCCAACCTGCACGTTACCTTCGCGGAGGGTGCCGCGTCGAAGGCTGTCGGCTTCAAGACCTGGGTGGGAAACGAGAGCTACGACCGTCTCGGCGGCTGGCTGCAGACACCTTCCCGCGTCAATCCAACCCAGTTGCTCTACGTCGGGATCGGCTTTCTGCTGGTGCTGTTCATGCGCCTGATGCGAGGCAACTTCCTCTGGTGGCCGTTCCATCCGGCCGGTTACGCGCTGTCTGTCTCGTTCGCCATGGACTACTTCTGGTTCTGCTTTTTCGTGGCCTGGGTGGCCAAAGCCCTGATCATCCGGTTCGGCGGCATGAAAGCGCACAACAGCGCGGTGCCGTTCTTCTTAGGGCTGATTCTCGGCGACTACATCGTCGGCTCGCTCTGGTCCATCTATGGCCCGTTGCAGCATCTGCAGACCTATAAAATCTACATTTAAGAGGAGAACGGAATGTATCTATCTATACGTGATGATGTGGTGTTCGCCGCAGGCTATACGACGCTGGTGGAAGGTCTGCACGACCTGAACATCCCCGGCATCGAGCTGTTTGTCAAGCGGGACGACACCGTGACGGCCCTCTCCCCCTACGAGGGTAAGGAGCGCCTGAAACTGACGGATCCCGACGACCTGGCGGCCTTGAAAGCGCAGGCGGAAGCGAACGGCATCCGGATCGCGGCGCTCTGCATGGGCAACAACTTCAACGCCGACGACAAACAGTTCGAAATCGACTGGGCGGTTCGCACGGTTCGCGCCGCCGCCGCTCTCGACGCGCCCGTGGTGCGCATCGACGCCGTCATGAGCGGCGAACGGCATCTGCCGCTGGAAGAGCGGCAGCGCCTCGTCGCAGAGGCGCTCAAAAGCATTCTTGCAGAGACGGAAGAGAGCGAGATCGACCTCGGCATCGAAAACCACGGCTCCCAGGGCAACGATCCCGACTTCCTGGAAGGCTTGCTGGCCCTCGTCGATTCTTCCCGCCTCGGCCTGACCCTCGACTCCGGCAACTTCTACTGGCGCGGCTGGCCGCTCTCGAAGATCTATGAGATCTTCGCGCAGTTCGCTCCTGTCGTCAAGCACACCCACATCAAGAACATCGCCTACCCAAAAGAGATTCAGGAGACACAGCGTGAAATTGGCTTCGAGTACGGCAAATATGTCTCTCCCATCCATGAAGGCGACATCGACCACACCCGTTACTTCAAACTGCTGCACGACGCCGGGTACGACCGCGACCTCTGCCTCGAAGACGAGTCGTTAGGCCGC
Source organism: Chthonomonadales bacterium (assembly GCA_038217285.1). Lineage (GTDB taxonomy): Bacteria > Armatimonadota > Chthonomonadetes > Chthonomonadales > Chthonomonadaceae > JANXLO01. The sequence continues at coordinate 8,953 of JBBQPO010000005.1, read as the reverse complement.
TACACGGTAGAAGAGCGCAAAGCCAATCTCCGCGCCGCCGCCGTCTTCTTTCAAAAACAGATCTCGGGCTGATTGCTCTCTCACTGCAGAAGCCTGGAAATTGGGAGCATACCGATGAAGAAGAAACAGATGGTAGCGGTGATGGGCAGAGCCGCCCTCGTGCTGATTACATGGAATGCTATAGGACTACTGCCGGCGGCAGCGCAGCAGAATCCGGCAGGGCTGGCACTTCCAAAGACCGCACAGGTAGCGGACAGGTTCACGCCGTTGATGCCGGATCAGGTCAATCTGTTGGGAGGACTGCTCGGAACCCGCTACCATGCGAACGAAAAACATCGGATGCTGACGATCGATGAGAACGAGCTACTGGATGCGTTCGAGCGGCGCAACGTCTTTCACCAGGACTGGCAGGGCGAGCATATCGGCAAGTACCTGCATGCCGCCTCGCAGGTCTGGGCCAGCTCGAAAGACCCCGCGCTGAAAGCCAAAATCGACCGCCTCGCGGCGCGCCTGATGCGTACACAGGAGGCCGACGGCTATCTCGGCACCTACAAACCGGACCATCGCTGGACGAGTTGGGATGTCTGGGTCCATAAGTACGATCTTATTGGCCTCCTCACGTACTACCAGTATACGGGCAACAAAGAGGCGCTCCAGACATGCCGCCGTATCGGGGATCTGCTGGTCCGCACGTTCGGCACCGGACCCGGTCAGCGGGACATCAACAAGGCCGGGGAGCACGTCGGGATGGCCCCGGACAGTGTGCTGGAGGCGATCGTTCTGCTCTACCGTGCAACGGACGAGCCGCGCTATCTACAGTTCGCCCGGTACATCGTCTCCAACTACGATGCGCCCGGCGGACCTGCCATTCTGGCTTCTTTGGAGAAGTATGGTTCGGTACGCCGAGTCGCGAACGCGAAGGCCTATGAGATGACCTCCAACTTCAACGGCCTGCTCGAACTCTACCGGGCTACGGGCGAGAGGCGGCTGCTGACGGACATGGAGACCGCCTGGAACGACATCGTTCAGAACCGCCTCTACCTCACCGGCAGCGCCTCGTCGTTCGAAACCTATCAGGACGATTTCCGCCTGCCCAACGGCAACAAGGCCAACATCTGCGAGACGTGCGTGACCGTGACATGGGAGCAGATGAACCTCGAACTGCTGCGGCTGACTGGAGAGGCGAAATACGCGGCCCAGGCCGAACGTTCGATCTACAATCACCTGCTCGGGGCGCAGAAGCCGACGGGGGACGACTGGGCCTACTATACGCCTCTGGAAGGTATCAAACCCTACGACAACTTCACGACCTGCTGCCACTCCAGCGGACCACGCGGTATTGCTCTGATACCGTCGCTGGCCTGGATGACGAGCGCGGACGGTGGCATCGTCGTGAATCTTTACAACTCTGCGTCGGCGCGTGTCACGCTGCCGAAAGCGGGCCGCGTCGCCATTGTGGAGCAGACCACGTATCCGTACAATGGAGTTGTAGAATTCAAGGTTTCGCTGGATCGCAGCGGCGCGCGTTTTCCCCTGCGCCTGCGTGTGCCGGAAGGAGCGACCGTTTTCGATGTCCATGTCGGTGGCAAAGCTATCCCTATCGTGATTCAGCAAGGCTATCTTACCATCGACCGGGCCTGGAAGAGCGGCGACACCGTGCGATTGACGTTGACGTTGAACACACGACTCATACCAGGCGACCACGACAATCAGGGACGTGCGGCGCTTCAGTTCGGCCCGTTGGTGCTGACGCTCGATACGGCGCTGAATCCCGGCCTGACCAACCTGAATCGCGCCGAACTCGCCTCCGATAACGCCCACAGGCTGGAAATGGCGCCGATACGTGAAAGCGGTCCATGGCAGACGCCTTCCTTTCGTATACCCGGTAAAATAGGTGGGCGAGAAACGACGCTTGTCCTGACCCCCTACGCATTTGCCGGCGAGGACCATAAGAGCCATTTCGCGGTCTGGATCAATCTCCCTGGTAAGGCGGCGACGATGGCGGCGGTCAACTCTCTCTTTGAGGGGGCGACCGCGACGGCCTCACGGCAGGGCAATCAGGACGGGGACATCGGGGATGGAGACGTCGGAACCTTCCGCGTGACATACAATGGAAAACTCGCTAACGAGGACTGGTTTGCGCTGACCCTTCCGAAGCCGGTGATGATCGGCCGCGTCGTCTTCGCGCACGGCAAGACCTTCCACGATGGCGGCTGGTTCGATGCCTCCGGAGGCAAACCCCGACTTCAGGTGCTGACGTCGCCGGGCGGCAGTTGGCAGACCCTCACCACCCTCGATTCCTATCCCACAACGACTGCGGTGAGTTCTGGGGGTCTCAAGGCAGGGGAGACGTTCGAAGCAAAGATACCGCCCACAATGGCCTACGCGATCCGAATTGTCGGTAAACCTGCCAGCGGTGATAATCCGGCCCAGGCATTCTCATCGTGTGCCGAACTCCAGGCGTTCCCAAAGTAGGACGTTAGCTCTCTGGTCGGGTTTACAGGGGCGGCCAATGGTTCAGTCCGTCTTGAGCATGTCGGTGTAGATGCCGGGGGTGCTGTCGGGGATCAGAGTCGCGCCGCAGGACTTCGCGTAGAACTCGGCAGGGCCGACTCCGCCGATGACGCCGTAGGCGTAACCCATTTCGCGCATACCCTGAAGGCAGGCGAGCAGGAGCCCTTTGCCGATGTCTTTGCCGCGTTCGACTTCGGCGACTCCGGTCGGGCCGAAGAAGCCGCGCATCGTCGCCTCGTAGGCGGCGAAGCCGATCACCTTGCCCTGCCGGAGCGCAATGTAGAGCGTGATCGGCTGACGGCTGAAACAGGGCATCACCTCGTCCGCCCACCCGATGCTGAAATCTGTTTCGATAAATTGACGGATGGGGGCGATTTCGAAGGGATGGGCGCGGCGAACGACGATACCGCCGTCGCGCAGATGCGCCAGCAGTGGTTCGACGGGCGGCAGTTTCAGAAGATGAACGAGCATATCGGGCATGGAGGTTCTCCGAGAAGGAAATGGTCTTGCCTGGTTCTTCGACGAAAAGCACAGGTTTCCCTGCCCGAAGAAACCTACAATACACGATTGACAACGCGGAGGCAAGATGCTATCCTTATCCGGATAGCGTCCCTGTGAGGGACCTGTCGTATCCCTGACGGCGAGGAGAAACCAATCATGGCGACGAATGCGGCATTGACGAAGGTGTTGGCAGGCAAAAAGGTCGACTCGGTGCGACAGCGGGAGGCGACCCTCGACATCGACTTCGAAGATGGCTCCACCCTGACGGTCACCCTGTCGGCGGCGACTGGCACCGTGACGCTAACCGGTGACAACGACGTGGTGCAGTACAAGGGATAAGGCCGGCAAAACGCACGGCTAGAGGTACGAGGGGCCGGGAACAGTGCGTTCCCGGCCCTTGCTCATGCTCACTTTTTAGCGGAGAGGATCTGTATTTGTGTCGTCAGCGAAAACGGCTTGCCGGCCTGCGCATACGTCAGCTCCGCGTATGTCGCGGTATAGCCTTCAGTGGGAATCGGCTGAGTCCCGAGGAGAGCGTGTGCAGGATCCGCCGCGTCCAGCGGATTCATCGGCTCCGAGGACCATTTCGCGTCCCGTAGATCCTGGGTCGCCGCGTGTGCGTGCCACAGCTTCGCAGATTTGATCGGCATGTCGCTGCGAACCGTGAGCGAGGAGACGTCGCCCTTCTGCGTATACTTCCAGGTCGGTTTCGGGAGGGCGGGACCACCGGCGACAGCGCGGGCAAAAGCGCCCACCGCGTTCAGCACCCGAAACTGCGTGTCCAGGCCTGCCAGCGAGTGACCGGCGTTGGAGTTGTACAGCACCCATTTCGGGCCTTTGAGGTCGTCCCAATAGAGGTTGAGCGAATCCTGCGACCAGTAGCGGTCGTTGGTGCCGAGAATGATCAGCTTCGGCATTGTCAGGCGGTCACGGTAACTATATGGGTCTTCCAACTCCATCAGGCGCTTGCCTTGCGGCGTAAACAGTTTCTCCAGCATCCCCGACGAAGTGTAGTCTTGCACCTGTTCGCTGGGTTTGCCGTAAGCGGCAAGCTGATGCGGAATCTGAGCGGTCACGTGCAGGGTATCGATGACCATGGGAGCGATGCCCTTGATCCGCTTGTCCCGGCTCGCGCCCGCCAGCCAGGTGGTCCAGCCGCGTTTGGAAGCGCCCGCGATCACGAAGCCCTTGATCTCTGGCTCCTTCGCCTCTTTCGTATACGCCTGGATCGCGTCCATGGCTTTCAGCACGGCCTTCGCCATCGGAAAGTGAAGCGGCCAGCTCTCATCCCCGGTCTCCATAAACTTTTCCCAGGTGTAGGCGACCAGTGCGTCCTCGGTTTTGCCATCGTAGAGCGGCTGATTGGGGATTCCGTAGAGGATGGCGAACGGCATGCCCGTGATCTGCGCCGCTGATATGCCGAGCGTCATCTCGCCATCGCTGCCGCCTCCGCCGGTATTGAACAGGGTGCAGAAATCGGACCGGACCGGCTTGTCCGGGCGAAAGATCATCAGCCTATGCTGCCAGACGCCGCCCTGCCAGGTCTGGGATACCAGATGCAGATCGACCATCGTCCCACCGTCGAGTTTCTTTTCCCCGGTCTTCTCCCATCGGTAGACCGGCTCTGGTTTGCTGAAATAGCTGTCGAGATCGGCGTGAGACGGCTGGCCCAGAAGGGCCAACGCGAGGCATGTCAAAAGGCCGGTAAAAATGGTGCGCATGTGAGAGTCCTCCATGTCCTGCTTACGCAGTGGGTTTAGGATGAAGTTCCTGTCGGGTGCGGTCCTGGAGAAGGGAAAGAACGGCGTGAAAGAAGAGGGAAGGAGCCGACCAGAATCGAACTGGTGATCGCGGTTTTGCAGACCGCTCCCTTAACCATTTGGGTACGGCTCCAGAAGCACAAGCGATGCGCGCCTGTGGAGGTTGCCCGTGACCAATCCTGCCCACTAGGGCAAAATTCGGTCGCGAAGGTGAGCAAGCGGGAGACGAGGCTCGAACTCGCAACATCCAGCTTGGGAAGCTGGCGCTCTACCATTGAGCTACTCCCGCAAGGCTTCTCTATTATAGAACGACCGGGCTGGTTTGTCAAGAGCGAATTGAGCAGGAAGCGACCACAAGAATCACTGTGCCCGACGCGTCCGTGCGATATAGATCTCCATCAAGACCTCTTCGGTCTCTTTTTCGTTGAGCCATTCCCAGTAAAAGGGATGGTTCATCAGCATTTCGAGATTCAAGACGCGTCTGCCATTCGGACCATTCGGCTTCGGCATGGGAAGACGGTCACGATTATAGGCGGCATTCGACTCGAATACAATCGTTCTGTGGCGTGGCGGACCCTGTGGTAAGTCCGACGCATGTCGCGGATCTTTCTCCCCTGTTTCCGACATTGAAGCCCCCTCCGAGAACTGGTGATTCCGACAAGCGCCAGCAGCGCTGTTCGGCGGTGGATGAAGAGACGGATTCCGTCTTGAAGCGGAGGAATGAGTTCGGGCCTCCTGTGTCGCATGTCACGCAACGTCACTACTCTACACTTTAAGACGTTTCGCAGCGACAGGATGTTCTATGTATTGTTTCGCTACCGAACCTTTTTTTGTTCATTCGGTCCCCGAACATGACCTATCGGGTTGCGTCCGATGGTTCGCGATGTTATAATGGGGCTATTCGCCAGGCCGTCAAGAGCCGCAATAGGCTGTGGGAAGAACCTGCGTTCGACAGAAACGAGGTTCGTTCACCGCGCCGATAGTCAGGAGCCATCGTGAGGAAACGACCGACCGTTTTTCTGGATTTCGACGATACCTTGAGCGATCTGGTTCCATTTTTTATCCAGTTTGTGCGGGAGATCGGCCATTCCCTGAGCGGACATTTCGGAGGCGAATCGGACGCCTGGGAAAAGGCGGCGGCGGACATGTTGGTCGTGGTCGAGGAGGACTATAAGGACCGCTTCGTCGGAAATCCTACAAACGGCTATCTCGAATGGCTCAACGCGCTCCGATACCGCTCCGTTCAACTGGTCTTTGACGCCATGTCTTTGCCGGTTCCGCCCGATGCCGAGCAGCACTCCGTTCGAATGCAGTTTGACGCGCTTTCAAAGTGCGACGCGGCGTTTCCCGGAGCTGCGAAGGCGCTGGCGACCTTAAGCCGTCAGGGCTACACGCTGCATATGGCGTCCGGGCAGGAGTCGGAGTATCTGCGCGGCGGACTGACGGGGATGGGGATCGCCCGTTATGTCGGACACCTGTTCGGGCCGGACCTTGTGGACTGCGCCAAAGAGGGGCCAGAGTTCTATGCGAGAGTGTTCGCCGCAGCGGGTGTGCGGAGCGAAGAGGTGATCGTCGTTGACGACTATCCCCCCGCGATAGGCTGGGCATTGGCGCAAGGTGCGACCGTGATCCAGGCCAAACTCTCCCGTATCCGGCACGAAGCCACCATTCCCGGTGTCATCGCGGTGGTGACGGACCTGAACACGCTGCCTGAGATGATCGCGCAGATCGCCGCAGCCGCCTGATCCATAATGTTCCGGTTAGAAGCACTCGCTTCCAACTAGGGACAAGCCGCCTCCTTCAGGGGGCGGTAGTTGACTGTCTTCACCTGGCGCGTTCGTCAGTGATGGGGCGAAGTGGGAAGACGCGCACATCGACTCCGTCAGCGTAGTGAACGAGGGGATCGGCATCGGGCCGGGCGAGATGTGCCGCCGCCAAAAGCGTTTCGTCCAGAGACAGGAGCTCCGCGTTTTGCAGGGGGTACGGAGTGTGATGGACACGGCCACGGTACAGGCGTGATCGGGCATAGGCGTAGAGGATATACCGTTCGGCGAGAAAGTGCTCCAGAGTACCGAGAGCGGCTGGTACGATGATTCCTGACGGGCGTGTACGGAGGGAGCAGACGGCGGGAACGGGAGCAGGCCAGAGGCGTTCGGACCTGTAGTCCACTTCGTCCCCGAATGTCTCGATACGCATCCGGGCAAAATAATAGGGCAGTTTCCAGATGGTACGGGCGATGTGAACCGCAGGCGCGCTGGCCGCGTCGAGGCTGAAAAACCAGACGCCGGGGTCGCGTCCCCGGTAATGAACATAGGTTCGGACGTTGGTTTCGTGGAAATTCGATATCGGTGGGAAGGGTGGGGACCAGACCGGGCGGACGCCAGACATTGTGAACGGCACCAAGCCGATATACGCTTCGCCGTCGAACGTATCCAACTCCAGGCCAGGCGGCAGCAAGGGCCGAATCGCCTCGGGTGGAAATCGCCAGTGCAGAAACGACAACTTCGACCAGCGCTGAAACATGACTGTCCGGCCTGGAGGCCGGAGCGTGGGAGAGATGCGATCAATCGTGTCGGGGGATGGGGAGGCCGGGGAGGTCACGGACTCGCCCCAGGATCTTCGCGCGTAAAGAGAAAATGGGAGAAGAAGTTGCGGTTATGGGCGACGATCCAGTAGCCGATTTCGACAAACCAGATAAAGGGCGGGAGAGTCATCAATCGTGCGGGGAAGCCGCCGCCACAGCGCTCCAAAACGAACATGGACGCCCGACCGGCGCGCAGAACTCGCCCGTCTGCGGTGATGACATGGACGGCGCGCTCACAGGCCGCAGTCAGCTCCGGAGTCATCGGTGGCGAAGGACACTCCTGATAGGGACATGTCTGGAACAGATGATCGACATCCGCCTTCGCTACCCACTGCGTGACGCGCCGGCACAAGCCGCACTCTCCGTCCCAAAGAATCAGATGTTTGTCTGCTATTCGCTCCATACCATTCACTCCGGTCGTGAGTTGAGTCCGCGAAGGCGAACTTCCCATACGCAAGTCGCCCTACGGGCGCCCCAAATCCTACGCTTCCGCGCGAAGGATTTAGAACTGGATTTCAATGCCGCCCTCGCAGGTTCGGAACTCGTACAAACCAACGCTGTCCCCGCACCGCCATCGGGATCCTGATCTTCCCGCATGAGCGTCCGGCCCTCTCCTTTTCAGAGGAGAGGAGGGCCGGAAGATCGGAGATCAGCGCTTGCTTTCGGCGTGCGCGCGGGCCCCGGCAAGGTTGCCAGCGGAGCCGAGCAGCACGTTGCGGCTGGCGATGAACTTCGCGTATTCCGCCATGAAGACCTTGCCGGGTGGACGCAGATCGAACTCGGCCGGGTTCTCTTTGAAGAACTCCCGATGCACGCGGGTCCAGACCAGTCGGCCGTCGGTGTCGATGTTGACCTTGCAGACGCCGAGCTTGGCGGCGGGCAGATACTGCGCCGGATCGACGCCCTTCGCGCCCTCTTTTAGAGCGCCGCCTGCGGCGTTGATGCGAGCGACCTCGTCCTGTGGTACCGACGAGGAGCCGTGCATCACGAGCGGGACGTTCGGCAGTTTCGCCTGAATCGCGGCCACGCGGTCGAAGTAGATGCCCTGTCCGCCCGAGAACTTGTAAGCGCCGTGGCTGGTGCCGATGGCGCAAGCGAGGGAGTCGCAGCCGGACTGGTGTACGAAATCAAAAGCCTCTTCCGGATCGGTCAGGCACGAGTTCTTCTCGTCTACCTTGATGTCCTCCTCCACGCCGCCCAGCATGCCCAGTTCCGCTTCGACGGAGATCCCCTTGGCATGGGCTGCGGTGACGACACGCTTCGTAATCGCGACATTCTCGTCGAACGGATCGTGCGAGGCGTCGATCATCACCGAGGAGTAGAAGCCGCTGTCGATCGCATCGTAGCAGGTCTTCTCATCGCCATGATCCAGGTGAACCGCAAAGAGCGCGTCCGGAAAGATCTCTCCAGCCGTGCGGATGATAGCTTCGAGCATTTTCTTATCGGTATAGCTGCGGGCGCCTTTGGAAATCTGTATGATGAAAGGGGCCTGGGAATCGATGCAGCCCCGGAACAACCCCATGGTCTGTTCTAGGTTATTAATGTTATACGCGCCGATGGCATATTTGCCGTAGGCGTGTTCAAACAGGGTACG